>QHWJ01000149.1 GCA_003222535.1 Acidobacteriota bacterium
GAGGTTGTGAAGAAATCACGTTCAACGCAAAGACCGCAAAGGCCGCAAAGAAGAGATGCCCAAGGATTTCTTAGCGGGCTCTGCGAGCTTTGCGTTCAAACGTCGCATTTTTTCACAGGCTCTTTAGCCGAGCGGAACTTCGTGCCTGAGGGAGCGCTCGTTAATCCGGAACCGCACCACGAAAACCACGAAATTCACGAAGGGCACGAAACGACCATCTTGTTTGGTTTTAGTATTAAGGTTTTTCTGCGAGTTCTGCGTTCAGCGTCGTATTTCTTCACGCGCTCTTTAGATTAGCCGAGCGCCAATTCGACCATAGCCATCAGCCATCAGCCATCAGCCATTAGCCCTTAGCCATCCATTAGCCCTTAGCCATGACGGGTGCCTGACCGCTGGGCCGGGATCGTGCGCGTAGCGCCTTCACTCGCGCGGCGAGGCGCCGCGGTTCGACCGGCTTGAGAATGTAGTCGTCGGCGCCGGCGGCGAGCCCTTCGGTTTCGCTCTCGACACTCGCCTCCGATGTGAGCATCAGGATACGCACCGCCGCCGTACGAGCGTCGGCGCGGAGCGCTTTCACCATGGCCACGCCGCCCATGCCGGGCATCATGACGTCGCTGACGATCACGTCGGGGCACTCCCGCAGAGCGATCTCGAGGCCCAGCAGGCCGTTTTCCGCCACGAGCACGTCGAAGCCCTCGAGCTCGAGAAAATACTTCACCACCGACAAGACGGTCGCGCTGTCTTCGACGACGAGCACGCGTCCGCGGGCCGCGGCACGTGGCGGCTCACCAGGATCGCCGGGCTCCGCTGCAGCAGCGGTCTGTGGCGCCGGGCTGAGATCGGGTACCGGGAGGTTATCGGGCGCCCGTGGTGGATCGACCGCGACACGTCCGCTCGGGTCGCCGTGCGACACGACGCGGAGCACCTCTGTGAGCGTGGTGAGGCCCCGGGCCGACTTGTCGATGCCATCGTCGAGCAGCAACCGCATGCCGCCCTGCTGCGCGGCCTTTCTGATTGCGTGTTCGGCCGCGCGGCCCGAAATCAGCTCGCGCACTTCATCGTTGACGGCCAGCACCTCATGGATGGCGACTCGCCCCTTGTAGCCGGATTGTCCGCACTGGTCGCACCCTCGCCCGGCGGTCCACTGTCCGTCGGACGGCAGCCGCGACGCGCCGCCGATCTTTTCGATCGTGTCGGCATCGGGTTGCTGAAGCACACGGCACGACGAACACGGCGTCCGCACGAGGCGCTGCGCGACGATGCCGACGAGCGACGACGCAATCAGGAACGGCTGGATGCCGAGGTCGAAAAGCCTCGTGATCGTCGCGGTGGCGTCATTGGTGTGGAGCGTGCTCAGGAGCAGATGGCCCGTCTGCGCCGCCCCGAGGGCGATGTCCGCCGTCTCCTGATCGCGGATCTCGCCCACGAGAATCACGTTCGGATCCTGTCGCAGGATCGATCGCAGCCCGCTCGCGAAGGTCACGCCCGCCCGTGTGTTGACCTGCATCTGGTTCACGCCGGGAATCTGCACCTCGATCGGGTCCTCGAGCGTGATGATGTTGTTGGTCGACGATTTGATCGAGCTCAGCGCGGAGTACAGCGTCGACGTCTTGCCGCTGCCAGTCGGACCCGTCAGCAGGATCATCCCCTGGGGGCGCGAGAGGAACGATCGCAGCAGCCACAGGTTCTCCGGCGACAGCCCGATCTGGTCGATCGCCGCGATGGCCTTGTCGGCGTTGAGAAGGCGGATGACGACCTTCTCCCCGAACTGGGTGGGCATCGTCGAGACCCGGAGATCGATCCGGCGGCCTTCGAACCGCAGGCGGCTGCGGCCGTCCTGGGGCTTGCGGCGCTCCGAGATATCCATGCCGGAGATGATCTTGAAGCGGGAGATCGTCGCGTCCTGCAGATGGTGCGGAATGGCCAGCACATCGTGCAGCAGCCCGTCGACCCGCTGGCGTATCTGAAGCTGCGATTCGTGCGGTTCGATGTGCACGTCACTGGCGCCCGCTCTGGCCGCGTCGCTGAGAATGAGATTGACGAGCCTCACGATGGGCGGCAGCTGGACGTCCTTGGCGAGCGAGGCTGGGTCGACCAGGTTGTACTCGGCCTCGCCTGACGCCTCGATCTGTCCGGCCGGGTCCGCGGTCTGGAACATGTCGTAGCTCGAGACGGGAGCGGCCGGGTACAGCCGGTCGAAGAGCTTCTCGAGCCAGCTCTCCGTGACCACGACCGCAACTGCCTTCTTTCCTGTACGGAATTCCACGTCCCGGAGAACCGAGTCGTCCACCGGGTTGGTGACCGCCAACCGCAGGCGCTTCCCGTCGAAGGCCAGAGGAGCGGCTCCGCGCTTCCGGCAGAATGTGACCGGCAGCATCGCGGCAACGGCGTCGGGGACGTCAGGTAGTTCGCCACCGAGATACTCGAGATGCAGCGCCGAGGCGATCGTGGCCGCGACGACGGACTCATCCGCGAGACCGAGACCGGCCAGTGCCCGTCCCAGCGTTGATGCTTGTGTCGCCTGGACCTCGAGCGCGCGAGCCAGCCCTGCGGCGTCCACCACACCCGCGCGTATCAGCAGGTCGCCGACAAATCCCTGGGCCCTCATCGTTGATCGGTCCCTTCCCGTACCGCCGCCAGTGCATCCAGGACGCGAGCGAGCTCCAGATCGATTTCGGTCGTGAGCGCCGGCGTGACCACGCCGCCGCCGGTGCCGGCCACCTGCGCTTCGACCTTCGCGCACAAGGCGCCGAGCTGCCTGGCGCCCATGATCATCGAGCTGCCTTTCAGGCTGTGGGCAATCGCGGTCAAAGCCGCTCGATCCTGGCGCTCGGCGGCGTCTCTCAGTGTTCGTACCTGTGACCCGGCCTCCGCCGTAAATCGATCGATCAAGCTCCGTACGAAATCCGAAGAGCCCATCTCCAGGAACGCGCCGATCGTGTCGCGATCGAGCGCCTCATCGTTGACCGGGACCTGTTGCGGCAATATGGCTGGCGGGCGAGGCGCCGGGGCGGTGGCGTCCCCGTTGCGAAGCGCATGTCGGCGGATGCACGCAATCAAGTCGGCCTTTGCCGGCAGTTTGACCAGGTAGTCTGCCGCTCCATCGGCGAGCGCTCGATTTCGTGTGGCCGCATCGTCATTGCCCGAGAGCACGATGACGGGCGTGCCCGCCGTCAGCGGGTTCGCCCGGAACAGGCGCACAAGTGTCAGCCCATCGATGTCCGGCATGACAAGATCCTGCAGGACCATCGTCGGGGTGATCTGATTGGCCATCGCGATCGCGTCCACCGCCTGATGGCAGCAGTGAAGCTCGATGTCGGACTCCGTCGAAAGCAACTGGCCGACGGCTGCGCCGACGAACCGCTGGTCATCCACCAGCAGAACGACGATCGGCCGCCGACCCTCTGTCGAATGGCGGGTCGTTTGGGGGACTTGTTCGATCATGCGTGACGGCGCTCTTCCATGTCGATAGTAGGAGAGTCGAGGCGGCGGGGCTGTACCAAATCGCACACGCCCGACAGCCCGTGCTGCAACTCCACCCGCATTCGACTTTCGCGCCACTCGAGAACCCGTTCCGTTGGCCACGCTCCATCACTGGCGCGGAGCTCACCGACTCGGAAAGGCGTCAAACGGGACGAGCACGAGGTGCTCAGCGCTCCACAGCTCGCCGCCCAGTGACACGGGCACTTCTCTGTCGGGCACCAATCGGGCCACGCGCGTTGCGGGGGCGCGAGCACGATCACCTTTGGCGGCTCGATTCCGTGCCCGACGGGCTCGACGTGGAATCCCTCCGCGCTCAGCTGGTCGGCGTCGTCCGGAGGAATGACGTATGCGTTCGGATCCTTCAGAGTGGGAGGGTCAATCAGTGCGCGAGGCCGACGAGGTACTTGGCTCCCGTCGGGCCCGGGCTGCCGCCCTCGGGCTCGATGGTGACGGCGAGTGCCGCGGGCGCGGGAATATCCGAAGGAGTATCGAGGACCGACGTCAATCGCCCCGTCTCGTCCGGCTTCAGCAGTCCGGCACTGACGGGAGCCTGGGCGGTGACGAACCACAGCTGATAGACGCGCCCCGGTGGGAGCGACGGGAGATTGGCTCCCGTCAGGACCAGGCCTCGACTGCGGCTCCAGAACGCGCGTGCCGATGCGCGCGGCGCCGCAGGCTGGCCGGCGAGATCGATCCGCTGAAGGTCGGGCGCGGTCAGGATCGCCAGGGGCGTCTGTGCGTCGGCCGCCGCTCGCAGCGCGACGGTAATTCGTCGTTCCCCGTTGTCCACGCGGACGAGCGCATCGCGCAGCTGGACCTCGAGGTTGCCGACACGCTGCCGCAGTTGCACGGCGTACATCCCCATCCCAACGGTGACGACGAGCATCGCGGCGGCGGCGAACCAGGGCGCCAGAGCGCTCAACCGGTACGGCGCTTCGGGAGCGCGACGGGCGGCCCCGAGGATGCGCCTGCGGAGAGCCGCCGGAGGATCGTGCTGCTCGACGGTCTGCGCCAGTGCGCCGCAGACGGCAAGGAACGCTGTGACGTCGGCCTTGCACTGGGCACACCCGTTCAGATGCGTCTCGAACGCAGAGCGCTCCGCGTCGCTGAGGTTGCCCAGCGCGTAAAACGGCGCCTGCTCGCGCAGGAAGTCGTGACTGTTCGGTTCAGTCGTCATGGCGCCCGGCCGGCAAGAGCCTCACGGAGCCGCAGCAGCGCCTGCCGCATCCGCGTTTTCACCGTGCCGAGCGGCACGGCCAGCCTGCCGGCGATCTCCGATTGTGTGAGCCCCTCGTAGTACGCCAACTCCAGCGGGACACGCTGCGCGTCCGGCAGCGCCTCGAGCGCCGCGCGCACCTCGGACGCCTGCTCGGCCGTCACGAGTTGAACGTCCGCCGCGACCGCGACGTCCGGCACCGCCTGGGCAGCGGACTCGTCGTCCAGTGTCTGCGGTTGGAGGCGTCCCCGCCGCAGCCGATCGATGGCGCGGCTTCTGGTCAGTGTCACGAGCCACCCGATCACCGTGCCGCGGCTGGTGTCGTAGCGGGCCGCCTGGCGCCACACCTGCGCAAACACCTCCTGCAGCACGTCCTCGGCATCCGCCTGACCGCGGACGATGCGGAACGCCAGGGAGTAGAGCAGGCGTGCGTGACGGTCGTAGAGCTCGGCGATCGCGGCGTGGTCGCCGCGAGCCAGCTGTTTGACGGCTTCCCGGTCCTTGTTCCCGCTCGTTGGCGCACCGGACGTCACCACTGCCCACACCAGCCATGTGAGTGTTACGCAGGCCGGAGGCGGATAGATGGGTGGGGGCATGTGCGTGGAGTCTACAATTGATCGGCACCGAATCCACTCTTCAGCGCCTCTGCAAACACGGTCAAGTGGGTCAAGTAGGTCAGGTGGGTCGCGTAGGTCGGTCAGGTAGGTCAAGTAGGTCGGGTGGGTCGGGTAGGTCGGTCAGGTAGGTCGAGTAGGTCGAGTAGGTCGCGTGGGTCGGGTAGGTCAGGTAAACCAGGGGAGCCCATCCCCCGGCCTCCGGTCGCAAGTCGCCGTAACGGTCTATGATGGCCGGCCGGCGCCGGACTCCTCGGGCGGGTCGGTGATCTCCTCGAGCTTCGCGAGCAGCGCCGAAAACCCACACTGCTCGGGATCGAAAAAACCCCACTCATCCTGCACGGGCTTGGATTTCTTCCCAAACGGTTTCTGCTTCTTGGCGCGGCGGTTTTCGTCGCTGTCGCCCGAATCTGCGGGACGCGCCGCGATCGGTGGGGCCGACATGGACGCCGGCTCGCCCCGACGACGCTGGATGTCCTGGCGCAGCGACGCGATGAGCTCGTGCCACTCGGGATGGTCGGGCTTCGGAGACGCCGCCAGGGGCCGCGCCTCGGGCTGCGGCTCGGGCCTCGGCATCGGCTCGGGCCGTGGCACCGGCCGCGCCTCGGGCTGGGCGATCTCCGCCTGCACGAACGCGGCGATCGGGTCCTCTTCAGGGTGCGCCTGAAATTCGTCGAGCGACGTGGCGGCCTCGGCCAGCACACCCTCGAGCGGCGGCCACATGCGCCCAGGCGTCAGGTACATCGGCACCCAGGGCCCGACATCCGAACGGGGCGTTTCGGCCTCCTCCGCCGGCATGTCTTCGACGACGTGTGCCTCGACGGGATACTCCCCGACGACGAGCTCTTCGACGATGGGTGCTTCGACGACGGGTGCCTCGACGACGTGCGCTTCGATGACGGATTCTTCGAAGGCGGGTGCGAAGACGACGACCTCTTCGACAGGTGCCTCGACGACGGATGCTTCGACGGCGGGTGCCAAGACGGCGGGTGCGAAGACGACAGGCTCTTCGTCGCGTGCCCCGATGACGTCTGCTTCGACGACGTGCGCTTCGATGACGGATTCTTCGACAGCCGGTGCGAAGACGGTTGGTGCGAAGACGACGGGTGCTTCGACGACGAGCTCTTCGACGACGTGTTCCTCAACGACAGACGCTGCGGATCCCACTCCGCAATCGGCAATCGGCAATCCGCACTCTTCAAGGCTGGCGTCCGCCACGGACGCTGCGGTGTCGGGCGCGATCGGCGCCGGTTCCAGGATGGCCGGCAGAAGGTCGAAGGCTTCCATCGCCGGTTCTTCGACCGCCGACGAAATCGTATAAACGCCGACCGGCTCACCCGCGAAGATCTCCTCATCGCGGGATTCCTCCGAGAGGCCGTCGAGCTCCTCCGACAGATCGATGTCCAGCTGGCCGTCGGCGATGGCTTCCGACGCCGGGCCGGATGCCGCCGGCAATTCATCCTCGACGAGGGCGACAACCTGATCCTCGACGGGG
>QHWJ01000150.1 GCA_003222535.1 Acidobacteriota bacterium
AAGCCGTTCATTCACGGCGATCCGACACGAGCTCGAAATTGCGACCATGATACCGGATGGAAAATTGCCCGGCATCGTTCCCGTCACGCCGACGGACACCTCTGCGCCGCAATCGCAGATGGCCGCTCGAGCTCTCCTCGCGACCTCTTACTTCAAGGCGTTGAGCATCTTGGTGATGCCATCCAGCCACGCGGCCTCGCGCTCGAGCGCCTTGGCGACGCGCGCCATTTCCATCGGCACGCTGTCGTACTGACCTTGTTCAATCGCCTCTCTGACGCCAGGGATCGTCTTCACGCCATAGCCGGTGTAGAAACCCGGCGCGTACAACAGGTGTTTGTACCATTCGCGGTGCACGAGGCCGGCCGCATCGAGCAGCTGCTGCTCGGATTGGGAGATCTTCACGTCGATCGCGGCGAGGGCCGCTGGCGGCGCCTGCTTTTTCGCCGCCGCGGCCCGCGCTTCGTCCAGGGCGACGGCGCGCCTGGTGAGGGTTTCGATCGCGCGGGACATCGGCGTGAATTCCAGCGCGGGCGGTATCGTCTCGGCCCTGGGGGCGGCGCGCGGCCGGCGGGGATCGTCGATCGCGGCGAACACGCCGTCCGCGATCTCGCGATTGCGTTCGCGGATCTCGTCTCGCTTCTTCTTTACCAGCAGCTGGAGTTCTTCATCGTAGGTGCGCACGGTGTCGGCGAGATTCGAGAAGCGGAACGGCAGGATGTCGGCGTCGGCCAGCCGGATGACCGCCGTCCCACCCGTTTGCGCGAGCGTTCGCCCGTAGGCGAAATCGGTGTCGAGAAAATGTGTGAAGAAGTAAAAGTCGTCGTAGATCGAGTGGTAGATTCCGTTGCGGTCCTCGCCGCCGTAGCCGATGTTCAGTGACGGAATACCCAGATGCTGGAGAAACGGCGTGTAGTCGGAGCCCGACCCCAGCGCGCCGATACGCCAGTCGGAACGGGCGCGTACCTTCTCCTTGTCCTCCGCCTTCGCGCCATCAATCGCACGCGCCTGTTGTCGCTGCCAGACCGTCAGGTGCGTTTCCGGATCGGTGATGTCCCGCGCCACATCGTTGATGAAATGCTCGAGCGTGTGCGAGCCCTCCACCTCGAGGAAGCCGCGTCCGTTGCCGTCCGAATTCAGATACGCGACCGCGTGCTGCTGCAGTTCGGCGCCGTGCGCCTCGGCCCATTCCGTCGAGCCGAGCAGCGACGGTTCTTCACCGTCCCAGGCGCAATAGATGATCGTGCGCTTCGGCGCCCATCCCTGCCTGCGCAGCTCGCCGAGGCCGCGCGCTTCTTCGAGCATGGCCGAGAGACCGCTCACCGGATCCTCCGCGCCGTTGACCCACGCGTCGTGGTGATTACCGCGCACCACCCATTGATCAGGAAATGTTGCCCCCCGCAGGCGGGCGACGACGTCGTAGAGCGGCTTTTGATCCCAGCTGAAGGCCACCTTCAGGTGCGCCCGGCCGGCGCCTGGACCGAAGCGATAGGTGATCGGCAACCCTCCGCGCCAGTCGGCCGGCACGACGACGCCGCTCAAGGAGGCCAGCAGCGGCTGCGCGTCGGCATATGAGATGGGCAGGACGGGAATCTTCGTCAGTGTCTGGGCATCTTTGATCGCCAGACGTTTGGCGTCAGCCGTGGCGCCGATACCCGGCGTCAGCGGATCGCCCGGATAGACCGGCATGTCCATCACGCTGCCGCGTTGAGCGCCGTCGCGCGGACGCATCGGCCCGTTCGGAAACACGTCCCCCGCTCCAAAACCATCGTCCTTCGGATCGGAAAAAATGAGGCAACCGACGGCGCCGTGCTCCGCCGCCACCTTCGGCTTGATGCCGCGCCACGATTCGCCATAGCGCGCCAGCACGATGGCGCCTCTCACGGAAATGCCGTAGCGCTCGAGCACCTGG
This sequence comes from Acidobacteriota bacterium, assembly GCA_003222535.1. Classification (GTDB taxonomy): domain Bacteria; phylum Acidobacteriota; class Vicinamibacteria; order Vicinamibacterales; family CAVVIG01; genus QHWJ01. The sequence continues at coordinate 1,910 of QHWJ01000150.1, forward strand.
TAGTCTTCGGGCCGCCCATAGTTGACGTAGACGAGCGGGCCTGCGACGTCGCCGTCGATCGAATACGCATTGAACGTGGGCAGCTGTTCGCCTTTCTGATTCGAGGTTGGATCCGCAGGATCGACGGGCTCTTCGAGCTTCGCCGTGAAGCGCGTCGGCTCCAGCAGTTCGAGGACGCGCTCGGTCGGCGTCGGAAACAGAATGCTGAAGGTCTCGATCTCCGCGTCCCAGCCCCACTCTTTGAAACGTGACAGCAGCCATTCGGCGTTGTCCTTGTCGTAGGGCGATCCCACATGGTGCGGCCGGGCGCTCAGTCGTTCCATGGCCGCGCGAATGTTCGAGGGTTGCGGCAACTCGCGAAACCTCGTGTCCCAACTCGTCGATCCCGATTGCGCCGCCGGTGTCGTGGCCAAACCGGCGCACACACCAACCGCGATCAGCAGGCCCGAACGTCGATGCATCGTGAGCTCCTGTGCCCGCCGATTCTACTCCGCGCGTCTCTCGGGCAACGCAGTTCCCGTTCGGCCCGGCTGTCTGGCACAGGTGGCGTACTAAGCGAACTGAACATCGACCTTCAGCGGCAGGTGATCGCTTCTCGTGGCCCACTCCTTCCCGTCGAGGACTTCAACGCCGACCACGACCCAGCCGACAGGCACGAAGCAGAAGTCGATATGCCACGGCTGGGACGGCTTGCGCTGATGACGGTATGTGGGGTGCTTCTCTTGCCCGTGCTCGAAATGGTGAAATGCATGATAGGCGCTGACGAGGCCGAGGTCTGCGAATCGGTCCAGGATTCGCGAGTGCCCTTTGTTGGGCGATCTGGTTCCGGCAAGATTGGTCCCGCTGTTCAGATCGCCCATCACGATCGTGGCACCGGAACGCAGAACCTTGTCATACGCATGCAACGTCCGCATCACATCGTCAACGTAGTGCGGCCCTTGCGACCAGACACCGAGCGCGGTGAATGGCACAGGTCCGGACACCGTCGCGCCCATGACGGCCCGGCCACGATTCGCTCGGGGTTTCAGCTTTGCGAGACGGTAGTCCGCGTTGAGCGAAGCCAGGGCGATGCCCTTCTGCGCGTTCACACGCTGGGTCAGGAACGGCCCCATCATCGGGAGCGTCCTGGTGGGCTTGCACTCCTGCAGAAACACGATGGCCGGGGCAAACGACGCGAGTTCTGCGAGGCGCGTGCTCAGCGACCCGTGGTGGCAGTTCCAGGCGATGAGACGCAGCGAGGACATCAGAGGAGAGGTTAGTGCAAAGCCGTTGGCAGATGCGCGTCATTTCGTCATCCAGTCGATCGGCGGCAAGCACGGCAGATGGTCGATGATGTAGGATCGCCGAAAACATGGATGGATCGGCATCGAGCCGGATGTGAGTGACAACGCGCGGCAGACCCGAGCGGTTCCAGCACACTGTCGCCTGACGCCAGTCCTCAGGGCGAGTCAGGCCGAGTATCACCGGACGACCGTCATGCAGACACGCAGCGGATGCGCGGGCGCTGTGACGTTGATCGCCTTGGTCAGCGTCCTGGCGTTCAGTGGTGTCGCGCTCGCGCAGTTTGGCTTCGGCGGCTTCCGCGGTTCGTACGAACCCCTGCCCAACATTCGGTACGACGGTCGGTTCACGTTCGTGCGCGTGCGCTACGATCCCGCGCCCGGCGGCTTTTGGCCCGGTCGCCGCCCGTCCTGGATCCACGGCTATCCGCTCGCTGAGCAGAACCTGATGAAAATCATGAACGAGGTGAGCTTCCTTGGCGCGCATGACGAGATCAACACAGTGACGCTGGACGATCCCGAGCTCTTCAAGTATCCGATCGCGTACATCATCGAGGTCGGCTGGTGGACGGTCACCGAGCGTGAGGCCGCGGGGCTACGCGCCTATTTGCAAAAGGGCGGATTTCTCTTTGTCGACGACTTCAAGCCGCCCGGCTGGCGCGGTCTTCCCGGCGGCGGATGGGAGCCGTTTGCAGAGACGATGCGGCGCGTGCTGCCCGACGTGCAGTTTCTCGACATGGTGCCGAGCGATGCCGTGTTCCACGCGTTTTTTGAGATCAATGACCTGGATCAATTCCCGCAGGCGTACGTCGCCGGCAATCCCATCTTCAAGGGCATCTTCGAGGATAACGATCGGAGCAAGCGGCTGATGGCCATCATTAATTACAACACCGACGTCTCGCAGTTTTGGGAGTGGTCCGGCCGCGGCCTGCGCCCGTTCGATCAGACCAACGAGGCGTACAAGCTCGGCGTGAATTACTTGATCTACGGCCTTACACACTGACAACTCGCGTATCACCTTGACGGCCACAGAATCGTTCCAACCGACCGCGTGTCGTAAGCGCCTGGACGCACCTGCTTCAGAAAATCCGGGGTCGCCACAGGTTGGCCGCGAGGGTCAACTGCTGCGGCGGCTTCCGTTTAACTGACCAATGGGCGCGCGTCGCGCCAACCTTGCGCTTTCGCGACAACGCTGCGGAGGTGGACGCGCCGCTGTTGGACCGCACGAAGCGGCAGTAGCGGCGACGGTCCTCACACAGTCGCGGTCAAACGGTCCAACCGGCGAAGTTCATCGCCAGTTTCGAGCGACAAGCCCGCGATTGAGCGCGGCACGGTGTCCGCCGCGCAGGTGTTGCCGCACGAACGATATCATCGCGCTCAACTTCAACGAGCAGTAGAGTTCGCGCCGAGACGCAACACATGGAAAGAATCGTGGTAAAGCCGTCGCCAATTCACGGGTGCGGAGTCTTTGCAGCAACGCGAATCGAGGCAGGCGAAGTGATCGTTGATGGATGCCGGGAAGTGTTGAGCAACGAAGAGGTCAAGGCTCTTCCAGAAGAAGAGCGCGCTTTTCTTGCGGTCATGGACGGACAGAACGTCTTGTTTCACCCGCCCGCACGTTTCGTGAATCACTCCTGCAATCCCAATGCGCGCGGCAGCGACAGCCGCGACGTCGCCATTCGCGTCATCGAAGCCGGTGAAGAAATCACGGTGGATTATGTTGCCGAGCAAGTGCCGGGATTGAAACTTAAGTGCAACTGCAAAGCGCCGACTTGCCGGGGACTGCTGATTGTCCCGTCGCACGAATGAATCGCGAAACCGTGTCGTTCGTCTCACCGAACAGGAGCTCAGCACGCTTGCGGTTCGCGGCAACCGTGAACGTCGCACCGTCTCTCAACTCGTTCGTCTGCTGTTGCGCGACGTGCTGGCGTCTGCCGCGTAGCCTTATTGCCGTTTCGGATGCGTAACTGTCGTAGTTTTTGTAGGCTTGGTCGTGTGAGATTTCTACACCATTGTTATCCACGAACTGGATATCCATCGGTGCGTCCGTGTAGAGGAAGTTCACACACGGTTCCGGTCCGACACAAGTGGTCTGACTGACGCGGTGCGACGGTATCAACACGAAGTCTCCGGCGTGAATTTGCATTGATTTCTCGCCCTTGATTTCAAAGTTGAAGGTGCCGCTGACCATCATCACGTGTTCGTCACGCGCCACAGCACATACCAGATGGACGAGCACGACACCGACGACACCGCCAAGTTGTTGCATCGTCGTTCACCCGCTTTCATCTGCCGGTCAATCCAGCAGCGATTTCGTCAGCCTGTTGTCTCGTCCGGTCGCCGGTGATTATCGCATCCGGAGCAATCGGGCCTCGCAATGTTGGTGCGGCGACAACCCTGCCGTTGACCAAAATCGCCAAAGGTCGTCCGACGTGCGCTTGCGTTGCGTTCGCCATTTTCTCCGCGCCTTGCGGAGTGAACGAAATCGCCACATTGAACGCGGCTCCACCCGCAGGCACCACGCGGGCATTACGCACATCCTCATTCGATGACAGCCGATTGTTGAAGATAGATGTGCCTGTCGGAGTGTGACACTGGCGCTTCGACCGGCTTCAGGTTCCCCGTGCGCGTCGTAGAACTTGCGGATGTCAGACTGTGTGAGGCGGTTGATGCTGCTGAGCGTCCGCTTTCGAGATTACAAAACTCGCAAAAACTGGCTTTCCCGTTGAATCTGTGCAGCGGTGCGCACAGTTCGTCGCTGAAGCTGCTACGCTCGAAGAGGGAACGTATGTCTATGACTGGCACGCTGCTCGCAACAACCCTGGCTACCACCCTCATCGTGACAACCACGCTTCACGCACAATCGCCGGCGCTCACGAACGCGGACATCGCCCGCCTTGTAGCGATGCACGTGTCCGACCAGACGGTGATTGCAGTGATCCACGAAGCAAAGCTCAGACAGTTTGACCTCAACGAACTCGCGGTCGCCCACTTAGCGAACTCTGGCGTTTCAGCCGCTGTCCTCGCCGCGATGCGCCAGCCGTTGCCACCGCTGCCGACCAATGAGACGGCTGCGCGCGGTGAGCGGACGTTGGCCGAGGCCGCAGCAGAAGCCGCGAAGATAGCGCACTCTTGGGAGCTGTCAACGAACATTGGAGCGTCAAGCCCGGCCGTTCTGCCTACCCGACTCAGCACGGCGGAAAGCACGCAGTCTGCCGGCACTGCTACGACCACGACAGTCGTCAAGGATGAGGCTTGGTGGCGCTCACATGCAATCGAACTTCAGCGAAAGTTGACTGCTGACATCACAAAGCTGGCAGCAATGAGAGCGTATTACGACGGCCAGCCAGAAGAAGCACGCGCTAAACAAGAAATTGCGAGCTTGGCCGCGGTTGTGGTCAACGACAGGCGAGCACTCTCTGATTTTGAAGACGAAGCGCGCCGCGCTGGGGTTCCGCCAGGGTGGCTCCGGGAGAAATAGTCCCTGACCCGTTGCTAAACAGTTCTTCGTTCACGCCGCCGGCCTTGGCGAATACAGAATCGCTTTCGCCTTGGGACTCCTGGCGGCGGCGCGCGCGCGCCCTCTGCTACGGAGAGGGATGATGGCCACTGGCGCGAGGCTGCGCTTGACGATCCGCTTGTCGCTCCGGCCAGTGCCTTCGCGGACCTGCTCGAATTGCCCTCGGGGAGGTCAAAAGAGTTTCTGCGCTAGGGCTAGGGCGGAGATTCTCTTCGTCAGACCGAGCTCGTCGAGCGTTGCGAGATCGGGCGCGGCCCTTGGCACGCTCAGTGGTTTTC
>QHWJ01000151.1 GCA_003222535.1 Acidobacteriota bacterium
CGGCCTCGAGTGCGGCCTCGGGCGTCGCCGCGATCCGCTGCGTGATGCCCATCCGGTACGACTCCTCCGCGCTCCAGTGGTCGCCGGTCAGCATGTAACGCATCGCGTTGCCCCAGCCCGCCTCACGAACGAAACGCACGGTCGCGCCGCCGCCGGGAAACCGGCCGTGCGTGTTCTCGTCCTGCCCGAAACGCGTGTTGGCCGCGGCGACGCGGATATCGCTCGCGAGGTAGATCTCGTGCCCGAGATTCCACGTGTCGCCGTGCGCCACCACCACGACCGGCTTCGACCGGCGCGGCTCGGAATTCCCCAGCGGATCGAGCGTCGGCGCCGTGCTCGCCGGGCGCTGGCCGGCGATGATGGCCGCCTGCGACGCGTCGACGTCGATGCCGCGCGAGAAGTGCTCGCCATGACCGAACAGGACGAGCGCGCGAAGCGACGGGTCGTGCTCGTATTGGTAGAAGGCTTCCGCCAGCCGTGTCCGCGTCGGCGGATCGAGCCGGTTCTGGATGAACGGGCGGTTGAGACCGACGAGCACGATGTCGCCACGACGCTCAACGGTGACCGTCACCGACGAACCGAGCGGAGCGTCCGCCAGCGTCGTCACCGGCTCCGCCGGCGGCGCCTGGCCCTGCGCGCGAGCCGTTGCCGCCACCGCCAACAGTGCGGTCCGCTTGAGGAGCGCACGGCGTCCGACCACTTTCGGCGATCTGTTTGGCATGGGTGTCCTCGAATGCAGCGATGTTCCCGCGATCCGGCTCCGGTCGCAAGTCAATTCGCCATCTGGTGACACCGCCGCGCCGGCCACGTCACCGGCTCGCCTTCAAGAATCGTCGCCGGCGCCGCCAGGCGACCCGCACGCTTTCCACAGCTTTTCCCAGTTCCAGATCCCGTACGCCACCTCGTTCGGCAACGGGAATCCGAGCTGATGCGCGAGCATACACACCTGCCCGCGATGGTGGGCTTCGTGAGAAAGCATGTAGCACAGCATTTCCATGCCGACCGGCCAGGGCAGAGCCCAACCGTCTCTGCGAAACTTCTCGACGCGGCCCCCCACAACCGCCGAGCGCTTCAGCGAGCATCTCCACGCAGCGAGCGCCGCTCTCGGCCAATCCCGCGCGGGCCTGCTGCGGCGTGCAGTGCGCGCGGTTGAGCTGTCGTGGAACCTTCAGGTGCGGAGCTGTCAGCCGGACCCAGTTCATGCGATCATTGGCGGCAAAGATCCGGACCGCGGCTCGGCCGAGTCGTGTGTGAACCTCGTGTTGACGGGTGGTCACGGCTCCCCGTTCCTTGACCCGATTGTGCCAGCGTTCAATCTTTCCGACCAAAGATCCGAATTTTCAACGTGGTACGTTGACCCTGGCTGATACTCAGTCGAGTCCCATCCGATGACACCGCGCACCGAGCGATGAAGTTGCCGGGCGGTGACGCCGCCATCGTCGAACCGCGAAAAGTTGACGGGATACTGCTTGAACCCGGAGCATCCGCGTGGCAAGCACAAGGCACGTGTCTTCGCGACGCTCGGCTTCACGATCGAACATGCCGCTCGGTTACGAGCCGCATTGCTGACGGCCGCCGCCGCTGGCGACGCGCAGCCGGCTACGTCGGACCAGTTCGGCGATCTCTATGTGATAGAGTTCAAAGTCGAGGGCCCTCAAGGCTCGGGACTCGTCAGAAGCACGTGGATCGTGCGCCGGGGCGAGACTTCTCCTCGATTGACGAGTTGCTTCGTGAAATGAAGGCGACGGCAATGCACACCAAACCCCGCCTGCTGGATGTCGTCGCTCTCCTGTCGGATGTACCCGCGCACGGCCTGCTGCGGGGCCAGGTCGGCACCGTCGTGGAACAGCTGGACGGTGCGTTCGAAGTCGAGTTTTCAGACGACGAAGGAGAAACCTACGCCGAGCTGGCGCTCCCGTCCGATCAGCTGTTGGTTCTTCATCACCGCCCGGAGCGCGCGGCATAGCCCGCGAAGCTGCCTGTGAGCTGGTTGAGACCGTTCGGGAACGGGTTGCTCAGTCGGCCGGCGGGAGTCAGACCTCCGTCCAACGAACTGACATAAGGAGTTGCGGCGAAGGAGCCCTCGCCACGCAGGCTGCGTCCGGTGTCGTCTCCGGAACTCAGGCTGAAGCAATGTTTCCATCGCCTGCCAGTGGGCTTGCGTCATTCGCCGGCCGATCGCGCCTGGCAGCTGAAATCGATTACAATCCGCGCGGATAGCTGAAAGGACCCCACATGACTCAGGAGCGTTTTCCGCTGAGACGTCTGGCGCTGGGCGGTGTCGTCGTCGGCTGCTTGATCGCGCCTCTCGCGGCTGTTGCACGGAACCCGGTCTCCCCTTTAGCTGCGCCTGCGGCCCAACCGCCGGCGGCGGGGCGCGGCGGCGCACAAGGTCCGACGGTGACGTCACCGGAGGTACGACCCGATCGTCGCGTGACGTTCCGCATCCTCGCGCCGGACGCACAGACAGTTGAACTGCGGAGTCCGGGCGACATCCCGGGCGTCGGCGGCCGCGGCGTCGCGCCGCCGCAACTGACGAAAGGCGCTGATGGCGTGTGGGAACGGACCTTCGGCCCGCTGCCCGCGGGCGCCTATCGATACGTGTTCGTCGTGAATGGGCTGACCGTCGTCGACGCGCGCAATCCAGCGACCAGCCAGACGAACACGACGGTGTACAGCCTGGCGGTCGTGCCGGGCTCCGACGTGTTCGATACGAAGAACGTGCCGCACGGCGCCGTCGCTTCGGTTCATTACAACTCGACCGCGCTCGGCGGCATCAGGCGGATGCACGTCTACACGCCGCCGGGGTACGAGACGAGCCGTGAGCGGTACCCCGTGTTTTATCTGCTGCACGGTGCGGGCGATGTCGATGATTCGTGGAGCTCGGTCGGGCGCGCCGGCTTCATCCTCGACAACCTGATCGCGGCGAACAAAGCAAGGCCGATGATCGTCGTGATGCCGGCCGGCCACGTCAACGGCGCCGGTGCGGCGCTTGGTGGTGTGGTCCCGGCCGCTGTCGCGCAGGGGATGCCCGGAATCGGCGCGGGACCGGATCCGTTCGCCAACGACTTCATGTCCGACCTGATGCCGTATGTCGAGAAGAACTACCGCGTGTTGACGGACCGTCAGAGCCGCGCGATCGCGGGCCTGTCGATGGGCGGCAATCAGACGCTGAACATCGCGATTCCGCATCTGGAGAAGTTCGCGTACATCGGCGTCTTCAGTTCCGGGATCATCAGCGGCGGGCGCGGGGCGCCGGCGCCCGCTGTGAACGCACCGTTCGGAGAGGCGTGGGAGAAGCAGAACCTGGCCGCGCTCGACAACGCCGCCAGCAAGCGCGGTCTCAACCTTCTCTGGTTCAGCACCGGCAAAGACGACGGTCTGATCACGACGACGCGGAGCACGGTGGAGCTCTTGAAGAAGCACGGGTTCAAGCCGGTCTTTCTCGAGAGCGAAGGCGCTCACACGTGGCTGAACTGGCGCGATTATCTTTCGGCATTCGCGCCGCAGCTGTTCCAGCCCCAGCGATCGTCGACGAGCGCCGGCGGGCGATGACTCGACGCCGGACTCACCGAGCCGCGTAAGGACTGCGAAGCGCCTTGATGAACTCGTCCAGATGATTGTGAAGTCTTCCAACGGAGACGTTGCGCACGTGACGTGCGACAAACCGTTCAAGACTTCGCGTTGAAAAGCGTTCGGACGAGGCCCTGAGGGCAACGTCCTAGAGGCGCTCCGCATGCGGTGACCGCGAAGCGGAGGAGTGCCATGGGGCACCGGCGAGATGTTCGAAGGATAGCGCCCGACGATTAAGCGGTCAAACTGGGCTATACAATCGAGGCGGTTTACGAGGCGGCGGCGGATAGCCAGAAGGCCACAAGGTAAACCGAACGAACACCGTTTTCCGCGACTGAATGAACCCATCGTTGCTCGCCGCGAAGATCAGCCGTCTGCAAAGATCCCGAAAGGCGGAGGTTGACACGCTTGAACGCGCATCGACTCGCCGATTCCTGGTTCGAACGCGTGACGGTCGGCCAGCGGTTGACCTGGGCTGTCAGACGAACTAACCTCGTTTCGACTGTATGAGGCATGTCGCCTCATGGATCTTGTTTGTGAGCGCGGTCGCGCTGCCCGCGCATTCCTCGCCTCGCGATAACGCACTGCCTCAACAAGCGAACAGCGGCACGATCCGCGGCCGTGTCATCGCGGCCGACGGCGGCGAACCGTTGCGCAATGCGCGCGTGACGATTAGTGGGCCGTCGTCGGTGCCGCGTATCTTCACTGACGGCGACGGGCGATTCCTGTTTTCGAATCTGACCCTTGGGCGTTATGCACTCCTCGTCAGCAAAGCCGGTTATGTGCAAACGCGGTTCGGATCGCGCAAGCCGGCCGACCCGCCGATGTGGATCGAGATCACCGCCGAGTCGCCGGCATTCAGCGCCGAGGTTCGTCTGTCGCGCAGCGCGGCGATTTCCGGTCGCATTCTCGATGACCTAGGCAATCCGATCGAGCTGGCACAGGTGTCGGCCGAACGCGTCATCCGCAGCGATGGACGCGTCGGCGTGATGACAATGGCCATCACGACCACCGGTCCGAGGCTCAGCTTCCCGGTGTCCAGATGCGCGGAACCGCGCCGCCGGCGAGGGCGAGCGTGACCTTGTTGAGGCGCCTGACGAAGACCGCCGGGTCCTCCAGTTCCGCACCCTCCGCAAGAAGTGCCTGATCGAAGAGGATGTGAGTCCAGTCCGCGAACAGCGTCTCGTCCGGCTCCCGTTTCAACCGCTGCACAATCGGGTGATCCGGGTTGATTTCGAAGATCGGTTTGGTGGCCGGGAGGCGCTGACCGGACTCACGGAGGATCCGTTCGAGGCGGCGGCTCATGCCGTGCTCGTCGGCGACGACGCAGGCTGGGGAATCCGTGAGCCGGCGCGTCAGCCGCACCTGACTCGTGCGCTCCTTCAGCACGTCGTGAATGCGTGCGAGCAGGCCCTTGTATTCGTCTTCCTTGAGCTCGTCTGCGACCCTGGTCGAGGGCTCGCCCAGCTTGCTCGTATCGAGATCGCCTTGCCCCGCCGACTGCAGTTTCCTGCCCTCGAACTCCGTCAGATGGGCGACGACCCATTCATCGATGCGGTCCGTCAACAGCAGCACCTCCACGCCGTGCTTCCGGAACACCTCGAGATGCGGACTGTTCCTGGCCACCGAGAACGCCTCGGCCGTCACGTAGTAGATCGCGTCCTGTCCCACCTTCATCCGGCTGACGTAGTCGGCCAGCGAGACTGCCTGCTCGGCGCGGTCGTCGAAGGTTGAGGCGAAGCGAAGCAAACTCGCGATCCGCTCGCGGTTTGCGGCGTCTTCGATAACGCCTTCTTTGAGCACCCGGCCGAATTCGGCCCAGAATGTGGCGTACTTCTCCTTCTGGTTGTCGGCCAGATCCTCGAGCAACGCGAGCACCCGCTTCACCGACGCCCCGCGAATCTGGGCCACATCGGACGACTGCTGCAGGATCTCGCGCGACACGTTGAGCGGCAGGTCGCTCGAGTCGACGATGCCCCGGACGAAGCGGAGGTAGGGCGGCAGCAGCTGCTCGGCCGAGTCCATGATGAAGACCCGCCGCACGTACAGCTTCACCTTGTGGTGGCGATCCGGATCCCACAGATCGAACGGGGCGCGACGCGGAATGTAGAAGAGTTGGGTGAACTCTTGACGTCCTTCGACCTTCGCGTGCGTCCAGGTCAGCGGTGGCTCGAAGTCGTGGCCGACATGCCTGTAGAATTCTTCGTACTGCTCGCTGGTGATTTCCGACTTGGGCCGCGCCCAGAGCGCCGACGCCTGGTTGACCTGCTCGTCGCTCTCGGTGACAACCTGGGCTTTCCTGGCCGAGTCCCACTGCTCCTTCTTCATCAGGATTGGAAACGTGATGTGGTCCGAGTACTTGCGGAGGATTTCCCGCAGCCGCGATCCGGAGAGCAAATCGTCTTCTTCCGCACGGAGGTGCAGGATGACGTCCGTTCCTCGCGCGTCCTTCCGCACGGTCTCGACGGTGTAATCCCCCTCGCCGGCGCTCTCCCAGCGGACGCCCTCGTCGGCCGTGGTGCCAGCGCGTCTGGTCACGAGCGTGACGCGATCCGCCACGATGAAGGAGGAGTAGAAACCGACACCGAACTGGCCGATAAGCTGGGCGTCCCTGGCCACGTCGGCGGTCAGGCGCTGGAAGAATTCTCGCGTACCGGATTTGGCGATGGTACCAATGTGATCGATGACCTCCTGGCGGGACAGGCCAATGCCATTGTCCGAGACCGTGATTGTGCGCGCCGTCGTGTCATAGCTCACCCGGATACGGAACTCCGGATCGCCGTCGACCGGTACGCCGTTGGCCACGCTCTCGAACCGCAGCCTGTCGCACGCGTCGGACGCGTTCGAGATGAGCTCCCGCAGGAAGATCTCCTTGTTGCCGTACAAGGAGTGCACCATCAGGTGCAGCAGTTGCTTGACCTCGGCCTGAAAACCGAGAGTTTCCTTCGCGGTTGTCACGGAGACGTCCTCGAATCGTTCAGTGTGTCCGCCACGAGCAGCGAACCGTACGATAGACCAGACCGCGGGCCAGGTTCAAACGGTCGTTCGTCAGCTTTGGGAGGCGGCGCCAGCGGTTGGCCTTCGTGTGTGGCCGGAAAAGCCGCCGCCGGATGTCTCGCGGTGAACGAGGAACTTTTGGGAAAGATTCTCGATACCTATGGATTTGGCTTGATCGGGTACGTACGACCCAACAGTTTGGCCGGAAAGCGGGCGGTGTGAAAGCGGTAGAAGAGGCAGTACCCGCGGGGTGGGCTGATGTGCTTGAAGTTCACCGTCGCCGGGACTGGGTCCGCGTGCGAGCCGATCTGTTCAAGTTGAAAAAACACAATTATGTGTTTCTCTGCCGTTCCCACGCCTTAGAGCTGAAGACTCCCAAAAAACGATACCGAATTGCTCTGAAGGGGTTCACTCCCGAGTCTGAGTTTTCCGGTACGCATCTGGTCATCACCCTCCGAGCGCAACTCTGTGTCGCAGCGCCTCCAGAGAGCGAGCTGGATCGCGCGACGTTGCGGGTTGTGCACGCCGCGAAGGGCTGGAAGCGAGTGTTTCTGACGAGGGCAATGAACGCGGTCGTGGACCTCACCGAACGCAATGCGGAACGCTCTCTCGAAGCGGCGACAACCGCCCCCTCCGACTGGGAGGTCCTGCTCCGCGCCTTGTCGTCGACGGACCTCGTGGAGCCGATGTCGGTTTCAGATCCGCTGGCCGGTGCTCGCCTGAGGGGAATTCACGCGAGGCGAGAATTGCTTCACGCGGAAGGGGGAGCCATTCCAGCGTCTGAAGTCGCCGAGATTCTCGGTATCTCCAGGCAAGCCGTCGATAAACGACGTCAAACAGGCACGCTTCTGGGCATCAGCGTTGGCGGGCACGCGTATCGCTATCCCGCCTGGCAGTTCGAACAGAGTGGAATCGTCAGCGGTCTGGAGCGGATTTTGAAGGCCCTCGCTCACCATGACGATTGGATGAAACTCGCGTTCTTCGTAAACCCGAACGATCGTCTGAGAGGTGAAACTCCATTAGTGTATCTGCGACGCGGTGACTCGCAATCCGTGCTCGATGTGGCTGAATCGTACGCCGAGCACGGGGCTGCATGATTGAACATCCGGAACCCGCAGATGATTTCGACGATCGTGAGCTGCCGCTGAGGGACATCGTGGGACCTGTGTTCCGGATTCATTTTGCATCCCGCGCCGCGATCTATTTTGGGAGCGCTGCTCGGAATCGGTTCGATGCGCCAGCGGGTGAGTTGGGAGTTCTCTATTGCGCCGAAGACGAGTGGGGAGCGTTCATCGAGACCTTCGGGCAGGCTACGGGTGTCTCGTCTGTGACCGTCTCGTCTTTGACGGCGAATCCCATGGCCAGGATCGCGCTCAATCGACCGCTCCACGTAGTCGACTTCGCGTCCAGCGGGGGGCTTGCAAGGGTCGGCGCGGACGCGCGACTGTGTACTGGAGACCATACGCTGTCTCGGCGGTGGTCGCTTGCGGTGTGGCGGCACCCGGCGCAAGTCGACGGCATCGCGTACGGATGCCGCCACGATCCGCCGAGGGTTGCAGTTGCCGTCTTCGACCGGGCGGCGGATGCCGTTGCCGCTGATTCGCTCGGACCGCTCACATCACTGGAAAACGAGGAACTTTTGGGAAAGATTCTCGATACCTATGGATTTGGCTTGATCGGGTAAGTACGACCCAACAGTTTGGCCGGAAAGCGGGCGGTGTGAAGACGGGCCCGACCGCGAGAGGGACGCGGGAGCCGACCGTGAAAATCCGTGGCCGGCTCGTGTAGAGTTGCCTCTGATTGGAGCTGAAGTGAATACAGTTCGCACACCTCACTGTCTCACCACGTGCGCCGGGCTGGTGCTCCTGAGCGCGACGATCGCCGCATGTTCGTCGTCGAAGCCGGCGCCGGCCCCTGCGCAAAGGACCGATCCGCCGCAGGCCGCCGCGCTGTGGGGTGACCTCAAGCCGGTCGTGTCCGTCAAGGAATTGATGAAGTACATGATCGATCCCGTGTCCGACAACATCTTCGACGCGGTCGGCACCACCGTCACCAAGCGCGGGGTAGTTGACGTCGAGCCGAAGACCGAAGAGGACTGGGACAAGATCCGCACCGGTGCGGTCTCTCTTGCGGAAGGGGCGTATCTGCTGAAAATCCGTCGCCCTTTCAC
>QHWJ01000152.1 GCA_003222535.1 Acidobacteriota bacterium
AACACGGTTTCGTTTGCGGCCCTCGCTGCGCGAGACGTCGCCGCGGCCACGCCGATCTGGGACCTCGCGATGGGTGGCGCCGACACGTTGTGGCTGCTCGCCAGCGCGCGTGGGACCGCCGGTGGGGCCGTGTCCGGAGCACGCCTCATCAAGGCGGACGGCCGTGGCACCGAGCTCGCAACGCTTGTGCTCCTTCCGTCGGCTCGCATCATCGTCGCGGCCACCGACACGGCCTGTGTGCTGCTGACCGTCGAGGGAAGTCTGATGGAGGTCACCGGGTGATGCACCACCTCTCCCCGCTCAGATTCTTCTGGGTGATCCTGCGGCCACGCCGCGCCACGATGGCGGCGTTGCTGACGGTCCTCGTCTATGCCTCATATCTGGCGTCGATGAGCGCCGACGGCTTCGATCAGGCGCTCTCGCTGATTCTCCTGACGCAACTGATCGTCGCGTCAACGGGCTATCGCGATCGTCTCGTCCGCGGGCATTTCGACGCGATTCTCGCCGGCCGCCGCCGCCGCGAGCCGGTCGCGCTCGCTCACGCGGTGCTGTCGATGGTGCCGGGCCTCGTCTTGTGGCTGACCTTCGGCGCGGTGCAGCATCTCGTCACGTCGCATCGGTCGATCGCGATGATGCCCGGCGGTCTGGTCACATTCGCATACGCCTCGGTGGTTGTCTGGGCCTTGTCGCTCCGGCTTGGCCGAAACTCCGGAGGCGTGCTCTGGGTCTTCGTCGCGTTCGTCCTCGCCGCAGCGGGGAAGGTGCACGTGCTGCGTGAGGCATATGGAACATCGAGCGCCAGCCTGATGGTCACCACGCGTTCGATCGCGGCCGCCCTGGCGTTTCCCCTGGTGATGCTTGGCAACGACGGCTACGTGGAGCCTGCGGTATTGCTTGGCGTGTGTACCGCCGCTGCCGTGGTGCTCCTTTCGGGCATCTGGATGATCGTGCGCTTCGATGCGCCGCTGAAGGACCCGGCGTGATGCTTCGGGGCGAGCTCGAGGACGTCACCAAATCGTACGGCCGCCACACCGTGGTCCGCGACGTCTCCCTCGCGGTTGGCCCAGGCGAGATCGTGGGGCTGATCGGTCCGAATGGTGCCGGCAAGACCACGCTGCTGCGGCTCTTCGCAGGGCTGATTCGACCGACTCGCGGGGCCGTGCGCATTCCTGCCGCCGATCGCCCGGCTCTCGTTCGCTACTTTGCAGGTGAGCACTCGCTCCCACCAGAGGTGAGGACCAACCGATGGCTCGCGCTATGGTCCGCGCCGGCGATGGCCGGCGCTGACGGTCGGAGGATCGCCGGAACCCTGGGGACGCTGTCCCGGGGCACACGCCAACGCGTCGGTCTCGAGGCAATGCTTGCGGATCCGGACGTCGTGCTCTTGCTGCTCGATGAGCCCTGGGAAGGGCTCGATCCGGACGCGAGCCGCTGGCTGTCGGAGGAATTGTTGAAGCGTCGCGCGGCTGGAGCCGGCGTCATCGTGTCCTCTCATCGGATTCACGATCTCGCAGACGTCTGCGATCGGTGCGTGTTCCTGGTCGGCGGGCGCCTTTCCCCGGAATCGCTCGCCGCCCCGGTCTGGGATGGAGTTGGCGAACGTAGCGCCCTGCTGTTCGCTGCATTCGATCGCGCGAGACGGCCACGATGACTCCCTCAGACCCGAAGCCATCAGCCATCAGCCATCAGCCCTGTCTGCCATCAGCCATCAGCCATCAGCCCTGTCTCTGTCTCTTTCTCTTTCTCTATCCGATTCTCGCGTTGGCCCTCGGAAATGGAACAGCGGCCCAATCTCCTGGACGCGTCACGGGCCCGATCCCTCTCACGCTGCCTGGCGCGGCTCGCGCGCTGTGGATCGCCGCCGGTCCAGACGCCGGGAGCGTTCGCTGCGACGTGTCGGCGCCGCACGAATGGTCGTGCGACGGTCTCGTGCCGGATGCGCGAGGTCTGGTCGTCCTGGTTGGCGATGGCGCTGTCGCGACGCTGGGAGTTGGCCTGTCGGGCCTCGGCACAGACGTCGCCGTCGCGAAGTGGGGCCGCGTCGTGCACGTCACCGCGGGCGCAGCCGCGCCGGAGGACCTCCACGATCTTCTACTCACGGCCTGGACGCCGGAGCGCTCGCGCGCACGGCCGCAAACGCGTCGCTTCACTCCAATAAAAGACGACCATGTGCAGACGGCCCGGGTGTCGGAGACGTCGTTCTGGGTGAGCGGAAACGAGGTGGATCCTGACGCGTTCGTGGCGCTCGACGGTCCGGCGATCGGACGCTCGCGCATGTCGACAATACGACTCAGTGAAGGCGTGCCCGACGACCCGATCTTTCTTCCTGCGACCACGCCGGTCACACTCGCCGGACACATCCACGGGCCGCACGGAGAGGAGGCCGGTGGCGCCGGCGTGGAGTTGTTCGGGCTGCTCGATTCTCGGCAGATCGGCGACGCCATGCCGGAGCGGCTCGACGAGCGCACGCCACTGCTTCTCGAGCGTTCCGTCATCGCGTCGCCGGACGGATCGTTCCAGTTCGACGGCGTCTCCATCGGCCCGTTTCGAATCGCCGCATCTCACTCGTCCCTGGGCAGCGGGGGCGTCTGGGTCGCCCTCGTCGGTCCGCCGGTCGACATTGCGCTGACGCTCGCACCGAAAGTGAAGGCTCGCGTGCTCAGGCATGGGCTGCCGGTGCCGGCCGCGCGCGTTCGCTTCCTCCCCGATCCCGACGCGTGGGCCGCCAGCGTCGATCCGACGGACCACGTCACGGAGCAAACACGGACGGCAGACGATGGCACGTTCGCGCTGCCGCTGCCGCGGAAACCGGCAGGAACCATTCAGGTGCTGCTCGACGATGGGACGGGCGTGCGCGTCGTGGTGCCCAATCTCCAGACCACAGGCGACGTGCTGCTCGGCGATCTCACCGTGCCCGACCAACGCCGCCTCGTTGTGCGTCTTCTCGACGGAAGCACATGCGATCTCCTGGCGGTCGGGCCCCTGGGCGCGCTCGGCCTGAACGTAGTACGCGCGGCGAGCCGGACCGGGTTGTACGAGCTCGAGCTGCCGGACGCCGGATCATGGGCCCTGAACGCAGAGTGTCGCGGCGTCGTTTACGAGATCGAGCCGCCGATCATCGCGGTGCCGGCTGACGGCCAGCCGCCCGCCGTCGACGCGCTCGTCGTCAAACGGCGCGGAGACTGAGGCGTGTGAAACCTTCTCGGTGTGAGGCCCTAGCCTCCACCTCTTTCGCGATCCGCTCCTTCGTCCAACGGGCCTGCGCAGCCTGTTGGGCGATGGATTTCCGCCGCTCTGGGGAGAGATTCGCGGCGCGCTTCAACCCGCCTTTCGACCCGCCCAGCTTGCCCAGTGCAACAGCTATCGGATTTTTGGCCTTCCGTGGCTTTGGAAACGCGACCAAAGCGGCTTTGGTGGGCGGCCAGGCACGGTTCAGTATCGGCCTTACTGGACCCTACTTGCACGTTTCAAGATGTCTTTCGTTAACGCCTTCGCCGCCTGAAGCAGCTCAAGGCAGCGGGCGGTCCTGTTTTCAGGGAGAGGCGTCGTTGTCGAGATCAGCGTTTCGATCTCGGCGAGCATGTTCTGGAGCGCTTTGATCGGGATTGGATCGATTAGCATGCGCCGACACTAAGGCAGTCGGCGATTTCCATCAAGCCTCCGAGCAACGCAGGTTTCAGACACTACCTTCCTTCTGTCCGGTGCTCCACGACATGCGGAGAGGCGGAGCCGTATTGGTCTGTGCTCGTGGGGACAGGCCCGCTGAGCCTTTCTGGGGCACAAGCTATGCCGCCTGCAGGGAATCACAGATTCGACTTTTCTGGGCCATTCTCGACGTGGGCCTGCGCGGTCCTTCCGCTCCTGGCTGCACCTTTGGTCTGCCCGGGAAACCCACTTCTGACGGAACCTCACGGCCGCGTCCCTGGTGATCGCCTCGGTGTGCTCGACACACGCGACTTCGAACGCCAGGGCCGACAGCCTCATGAGGCTGCGCTTGATCTCGTCCCCCCAATTCTTGACCCCGCGCGAATGCGCATAGTACCGTTACCGCTCGGCTCACGCGCTGCTAATGGAACAGGCCACCGAAACACCTCTCAAGAAGACGCCGCTCAACGCCCGTCACCGCGCCTCG
The DNA here is from genome assembly GCA_003222535.1 of Acidobacteriota bacterium. Taxonomy (GTDB): domain Bacteria; phylum Acidobacteriota; class Vicinamibacteria; order Vicinamibacterales; family CAVVIG01; genus QHWJ01. Next base: position 4,133 of record QHWJ01000152.1, read on the forward strand.
GGAGCGAAGATGGTCCCGTTCGGCGGCTGGGACATGCCCGTCGAGTACAGCGGACTCTCGAACGAGCACACCGCCGTTCGCACGCGCGCGGGGATCTTCGACGTCAGCCACATGGGCGAGATCGAGATCGCCGGCAAGGACGCCCTTGCCGCCGTCCAGCGCATCACGTCCAACGACGCGGCGAAGCTTGCGACTGGGCAGGCGCAGTACTCGGGCCTTCTCACCCCGCAGGGGACGTTCGTGGACGACCTGCTCGTCTACCGGCTCGCGCCCGCCCACTTCCTCCTCGTCGTCAACGCGGGGAACATCGCGAAGGATTACGCGTGGATTGCGGCGAACATCACATCCGCCGGCGATGCGGTCGCCGTCGACGCGAGCTCGCGCTACGCGCTGATCGCCCTCCAGGGCCCTGAAGCGGTGAACGTGCTGCAGCCGCTCACCGGCGTGGACCTGACGAGCCTGAAGTACTACTGGTTCGGACATGGGGAAGTCGCCAGCGTTCGCGCGACGGTGTCGCGCACCGGCTACACCGGCGAGGACGGCTTCGAGATCTTCGTCCCGCCGGGATCGGCGGACCGCGTGTGGCTGGCGATTCTCGAGTCCGGCAGAGGCGCGGACGTGATCCCATGCGGCCTCGGCGCACGCGACACGCTGCGGCTCGAAGCCGGCATGCGCCTCCACGGCAACGATATCGACGAGACGACGACGGTGCTCGAAGCGGATTTGAGCTGGATCGTCGGCTGGAAGAAGGACGACTTCAACGGCGCGAGCGCGCTGCGCGAGCAGAAAGCGAGCGGCGTGAAACGGAAGATCGTCGGCTTCGAGCTGCTCGACCGCGGCATCGCGCGCCACGGCTGCGACGCTTACATCGGCGGCGCGAAAGCGGGCCTCGTCACCAGCGGGACGCAGACGCCGCACGTGAAGAAATCCATCGGCATGGCGTATCTGCCGGTCGAGCACACGGCGCCCGGCACCGAGTTCGACGTCGACATCCGCGGCCGCCCGACGCGCGCGCGCGTGGTGCCGATGCCGTTCTATAAGCGCCCGAAGTAGCGCAGGCGTGCTTGGCCTGGAGCGCGAGCCTTTCAGACCGAAGGGAGCGCGAGCCTTTCAGACCGAATGGAGCGCGAGCCTTTCAAGCCGAATGGAGCGCGAGCCTTTCAGGCGAGCGGGAAGAGCGCGGAGGAGTGATTCGATGGCGTCGTATCCGGCCGGCTTCAAATACACCAAAGACCACGAGTGGATCGAGCTCTCCGGCGACAGGGGCAAGATCGGGATCACCGACTATGCGCAGCAGCAGCTTGGCGACGTGGTGTACATCGAGCTGCCGGAAATCGGCGCCAAGCTGAAGCAGGGGCAGTCCTTCGGGACCATCGAATCGGTCAAGGCCGTCTCGGAGCTGTACTCGCCGGTCACCGGTGAAGTCATCGAGATCAACGCCGCGCTCAAGGACAAGCCCGAGACAGTGAACAAGGATCCGCACGGCAACTGGATGGTCGTCATCAAGCTGACCAACGCCGGTGAAACCGGCGCCCTCCTCGACGCCGCGCAGTACCAGGCCCTCATAAAGTAGCGCATCAGAATTCATGACGGAGCGTGGGCCTTCAAGAGCTTGCGAGGAAATACGACGTTGAACGCAGAACTCGCAGAAAACCTCACGCATGTTTCTCTGCGAGTTCCGCGGTTTCTGCGTTGTACGTGATTTCTTGACACGCTCTTCAGACCTGTCATCAGCTTAGCCCTTAGCCCTGACATGGCGTTTGACTTCGAAAGATTCCAGAGCCGCCACATCGGGCCCGACGGAGGCGAGCGCGATGCCATGCTGAAAGCGATCGGCGCGGCCTCCCTGGACGCGTTGATCGACGAAGCCATCCCGGCCCGCATCCGCCTGCCGAAGCCACTGAATCTCCCCGACGGCGAGAGCGAGTACCAGTTTCTGCGGGAGCTGCGGCAGACCGCGTCGCGCAACCAGATCTGGCGTTCTTACATCGGCCTCGGATACGCCGGCTGCATCACGCCGGGCGTCGTCCTCCGCAACGTCCTGGAAAACCCCGGCTGGTACACTCCCTACACGCCGTATCAGGCCGAAATCGCGCAGGGCCGGCTCGAATCGCTCCTCAACTTCCAGACAATGGTACGCGACCTGACTGGGATGGAAGTGGCGAACGCGTCGCTGCTGGACGAAGCCACCGCCGCCGCCGAAGCGATGACGATGCTGCATCGCGTGCAGTCGAAGCGCATCGGACGCTTCGCCGGGCCACCGCAGTTCCTGGTCTCGGATTCCTGTTTCCCGCAGACCGTCGAGGTGGTGCGTGCCCGCGCGGAACCGCTCGGCATCGAGATCGTCCTGATGCCGAACCTGCTGCTCGGCGGCGCGACGTTCGGCGACCGTGTCTTCGGCGCGCTGGTGCAGACTCCTGACGAGGCGGGGCGCGTGCACGACCTGCGCGGCTTCATCGCGCGCGCGAAACAGGCGGGCGTGCTGGTGGCGGTCGGCACCGATCTCCTCAGCCTCGTGCTGCTCACGCCGCCCGGCGAGATGGGCGCCGACATCGTCTATGGCAACTCGCAGCGCTTCGGCGTGCCGGTCGGCTACGGCGGGCCGCACGCAGCGTTCTTCGCGACGCTCGAGAAGCACGTGCGGCAGGCGCCGGGACGGATCATCGGCGTCTCGATCGACGCGCACGGCAACACGGCGTACCGCATGGCGCTGCAGACGCGGGAGCAGCACATCCGGCGCGAGAAGGCGACGTCCAACATCTGCACGGCGCAGGCGCTGCTGGCGAACATCGCCGCGATGTACGCGGTGTATCACGGACCGAAGGGCCTCACGGCCATCGCCACACGTGTCCACGCGTACGCGAAGCTGCTCGTCGGCGAGC
>QHWJ01000153.1 GCA_003222535.1 Acidobacteriota bacterium
AGCGGAGGCTACGGAGCGAACGGCCAAACACGGAGCAACGGAGCAACGGAGACGCACGGAGAAGAGCGGTTCGACGGTCGGCCCGCGCAGCAGGCCGACCTGGCGCTGCTGGATCGGATCGGAAACACGAACGCTTCGAGCCGGGATGGCGCTCGTGTTTCCGATCCGATCCGGCAGCGCGCGTCGCTTCGCGACGCCCGTCGAACCGCCCTCCGTGTGACTCCGCTTCTTCGTGTCTCCGTGTTTGGCCGTTACCTCTGATTGCTCCGTTGCCTCCTTGCGATTTCGCCAAATGATCCCGGACGGCCTGAGCTTTGCTCCGCGAGACCGATGTGCTGCTGGACGATTCAACGCGCCCGGAATACCTTCGAGCACGTGCTTGCCGTGATCCTCGAACTGGAGTCCGGATCCGGCGACCAGATCCTTCACGGTCCGTGAGACCAGAACGTCGCTCGCACCGGCATGGGCCGCCACTTGTTCGCACATGTCGACCGCGACGCCGCCGACCTTGTCGTTCCGCATGTCGCATTCACCCGTGTGCAGGCCCATTCGGACGTCGACGCCAAAACGCGGCGCGGCGGCGCTGATGGCGCACGCGCACCGGATCGCGCGGGCGGGTCCGTCGAATGTGCTGGTGAAGCCGCCGGACTGCGCCTCGAAGCACCGGCCTCTGAACCACTCGAGCTCCTGGCGTGCGTGAACGTAGAACGTGAACGTCCAGAGCTGCCTGTCCGGGGTCGACATCACGAATGGCGTCGCAGCGTTCACGACGCTGAACATGAACGCCGGCGTCAATTTCGAGCCGGTCGGCGTCAAGCTGTTCAACACCAACCCGTTCGCGATCGCCTTCAAGCAGTCGAAGCCCGAGGGATTCGTCGCCCTGGGCGCGACGGATCGCCTCCTGCGCGTCACGCTCGACAATACAGGTCTGCCCTCCATCAACCCGCCGGCAAACGCCGGAGATCCCGGCAACATCGTCCGGATTCAGCTGAAGGATCCGCAGGACATCGTCCTGCTGGACCCGAACGACACCATTGGCGGCAAGAACCCCCGCGGCCTGGTGATCAACTCCAGCGACACGCGCGCATACGTCATGGATTTCCTGTCACGCGACGTGGCCGTCGTCGACATTTCGGGTGACGTGCCGGCGCTGTATCACCACGGTGACCCGGATGCCGTCGGCCGATCTCCCGGCACCAGCCACGGTCGAGGCGACCGTTCTTCGCGGGAAGCAGCTCTTCAACTCGGCGATCGGACCGGTGGGTGCCGCGGCGAACTCGCAGCGGCCGTCGGGGCGGATGTCAGACACCGGATGGGGCACGTGCTACAGCTGCCATCCCAATGGGCTGACCGACAGCGTGACGTGGATGTTCGCGGACGGCCCACGGCAGGCGATCTCGATGGAGAGCACGTTTCCGTTCGGCGCGGCGGTGATCGTGAACGGCGCGCCCGCGCTGCCCGAATCGCATATGCGCGCGCTCAACTGGTCGGCGGTTCGCGACGAAGTGCCGGATTTCGAGCGCAACATCCGGGCGGTGTCTGGAGGAGGCGGGCTCATCCCAGGCATTGCCGAAGGCGCGGCGGGCCTGGCGAACGTGCCTGATCTCACACCGGTTGCGAACACGGGGCGGAGCGCCGATCTCGACTCGATCGCCACCTACCTGGCACTCGGCGTGCGCGCGCCCATCTCTCCAGTGAGCAGCCACACGGTCAAGAAAGGCCGGACGCTCTTCGCGGAAGCGGGCTGCCAGAATTGCCACGGCGGACCGAACTGGACGATCAGCGCTCTGGATTTCACGCCGCCGCCCGCGGCCAGCCAGATCGCCGATGCTCAGCTCGTGAAGTTCCTGTGCCGCGTCGGAACCTTCGATCCGAACCTGTTTGCGGACGGCGTGAGCAACGAGATTCGGGCGAACAACGCGGCGAACGTCCAGGCGCGCGGGATCCTCGGATTCAACCCGCCGTCGCTCGTCAGCGTCTTCGCCTCGGCGCCGTATCTGCACAGCGGTGCCGCAGCCACGCTCGACGCGGTGCTCGAAAACGTCACGCACCGCAGCGTCGGCCGGGCCGACGGTTTGGATACTCTGACTGATCCGCACGACCGCAAGGAGCTCGTGCGCTTCCTCGAGTCGATCGATCGCGGCACCGAGCCATTCCTGAACGTCATCATTCCTCCCAGGGCGTGCGGTCCTCGGTAATTTCACGTTTCCTGTCTTTCCCGATGACACGAAGAAGGTCATAATCCGCATGTGCCCTCGAGCCGCCGAAAGGAGCGCCCGTGACCATCGCCCTGCCGCGCGTCCGTGTCGCCGTCATCCTGCTGGCCTTGTCGCTGACCGCGGCAAGCGTGCCGAGCGGAAAGCCCGAGGAGGTCGGCTTTTCGTCGGAGCGCCTGCAGCGCATCAACGAGCTCGTGCAGCGCTACATCGGGTCCGGGCAGATCTCGGGTGCGGTCACGATGGTGGCGCGCAAGGGGCGCGTGGCGCATTTCGAGGCGCAGGGCCTGATGGACATCGAATCGAGAACGCCGATGCGGAAGGATGCGATCTTCCGGATGGCGTCCATGTCGAAGCCGGTCACCGGCGTGGCGATTCTGATGCTGATGGAAGAAGGAAAGCTGCGGCTGACCGATCCGGTGTCGCAATTCATCCCGGAGTTCAAGAACGCGAAGGTCGCGGTGGCGAAGCCCCTGCCCCCGGGACCGACACCGCTCGGCCAGCCTTTGCGCGAGCCGGAAATCTATACCGTCCCCGCCGTGCGTGAGATCACGATTCGGGACCTGATGACGCACACCTCCGGGCTGGAGAGCGGCGGCGTCGGGACGAGGGAAGGCGCCCGGATCGCGCCGCGCAAGACCAGCGATCATCTGGCGCATTACATTCCGCAGCTTGGCGCCGTGCCGCTCGACTTCCAGCCGGGGACCGAGTGGCGGTACAGTCCGCTCGCCGGCATCGAGACGCTTGGCCGCATCGTCGAGATCGCCTCCGGGCTGACCTTCGATCGGTTTCTCGAGCAGCGGATTTTCGATCCGCTCGGCATGAAGGACACGGCGTTCTATCCGAGCGACGATCGGATGGCGCGCGTCGTGACGCTGTACGAACGGAAGGACAACAGGCTCTCTCGCACCGACACGCCGGCGTGGCTGGCGACGAAGACGCTGTTCTCGGGCGGCGGCGGCCTGTGGTCCACGGCGGAAGACTACATGCAGTTCGCGGAGATGCTGGTGAACGGCGGTGCGCTGAACGGCACGCGGCTGCTGAGCCCGCGCACGGTGGATCTCATGGCGTCCAACCACGTCCGCGATCTCTACAGCGGCATCAACCAGCGTCTTCAGGGGATGGGCTTCGGGCTGACCGTCGAAGTGGTGCTCGACAGCGTGGCGGCCGGCCGGCGCGAGTCGAACGGCAGCTTCGGGTGGGACGGCGCATTCGGCACGCATTTCTGGGTGGATCGCAAGGAACAGCTCGTGGGCCTCCTGATGATTCAGGAGCCGGTGCCCGTGCTCACGCGCGACTTCGAGAACGCCGTGATGCAGGCGCTGGTCGAGTAGCTCGCCCCCCACGAAAGGCACAAACCTCGAAAGCCACGAACCACGAAAGTCACGAAACCACGAAAGGCACGAAACCGAAAAAGCCACGAAAGGACACCGTCGGCTTCTTCGTGCTCTTCGTCTGTTTCGTGCTCTTCGGGTGTCATTATTCTGAGCTACGCTTGAACCGGATGGTGAACCGAGATTTGAACAGGGGGTCAGGAGGCCAGAGCGCGGTGCGTCCGAAGATGTCATCGAATCATTCGTCAATGGCGGCCGACGACATGCGCGCGTTCTATGAGCGGCGGTGGGTAATCGTCGTCACCGATGGAGGAGGAGGCGATTTCGCGTTCGCAGTCTGACGGGAAGGTAGGTGAAGCTACCGGAAACGTTACCGGAACCCGCCGCCCGTTCCAGCACATCGAGAAACTGGCGCGAATTGAGTCCTCCTGTGGCACACGTCTTGAGGTTGCCATGACGTGAGCTTCATGCTCCTGCTCGTGGTCCTTGGGTATCTTGGGTACCGATTGACCTCGCCGGAGGACCGGGCGCGATACGTCGGCGTCGCGATGGGTTTTGTCCGACGACTGAAGGTCGCGGCAATCGAACCAGGACCGGAGTACGAGTCGTTCCGCGATGCGCTTCGGGCGCGCACTCGACGCGTGCTCGTGACGCCGGCGCTCGTCGCCGTCAACGTGATCGTCGTCGCCGGCATGCTGTTCGGCACGCGCGCGATCAGCGATCCGGATACGCTCGTCGCATGGGGCGCGAGCCTCGGGACGCGTACGACGAACGGCGAGTGGTGGCGTCTCGTGACGTCGACATTTGTCCACACCAGTACACTTCATCTCCTCGTCGATGTCGCCGTTCTGATCCAGCTTGGCGCGGTGCTCGAGCGTCTCGCCGGACGGCTGGCGTTTACCGGCGTGTATCTCTCGGCGGGCGTGTTCGCCGCCCTGATCAGTCTTTCGTCTCATCCGGTGGCCGTGACCGAAGGCGCGTCAGGCGCGATCATGGGGCTCTACGGCCTCCTGTTCGCTACACTGATCTGGCAGCTGTTCCGGCGCCGCCGCGAAGATCGGCCACCGGATGCGAACGAGAGCGCGGACTCCGCAGTGACGATTCCGCCGATGGCGATGAAAAGGCTCGGCGCCGGTGCCGCGATGTTCCTCGTGTACAGTGCGCTGAGCGGGCTCGCGCACGCCGCCGAGCTCAGCAGCCTCGTCGTGGGCCTGGCCTATGGTCTCGTTCTCGCGCGACGGGTCTGCGAGAAGAAACCGAGCCCCCGTCTCGTCGGCGCCGCCATGGTGGCCACCGTTGTGATTGCGGCAGCGTTCGCCATGCCGCTCCGCAACATCGCCGACGTGACGCCGGAGATCATCCGTGTGGTCGCCACCGAGGAGCGCACAGCGGCAGCGTATCAGGCGGCCGACGACGCCTTCAAACGACAGCGCATGACCGCCGAAGCCCTTGCACAACTCGCCGAACGCACGATCGTGGCCGAACTGCAAGCGGTCGACGAGCGTTTGAAGGCGCTCGTGAACGTGCCACCCGAGCATCAGGGGCTCGTCACAGACGCTCGAGAATACCTGCGCCTGCGCTCGGCGAGCTGGCGCGCTCGCGCCGATGCGATTCGAAGGGCGAACGCCGATCCGCACGAAGCGCCTGAGGCAGCGGCGGACGCGAGCCGGCGCCTTCACCGGGAGGCGCGGTTCCGATCAAACCGGACCGCGATGGGAAAAGCCGAAGGCGCGGAGCGAGCTTCGTTGGAAGTGTTTCAGCGGATAAGGCGGCCCGCCCTGCCCTGAGCGGCAACCCGCGTCAGACCGACAGACCATCATGCCCGGAATCGAACGTCTGCAGATTCGACCTGCCAGACCGGCCGATGCCGAAGCCATCTGGCAGATTCTGGAGCCGATGATCCGCGCGGGCGAAACGTACCCGCTGCCGCGCGACATGCCGAGAGACGAGGGACTCGCCTACTGGCTCGCCCGGGAGCACGAGGTCTTTGTCGCGCTCACCGCCGACGACGTCGTCGGCACGTACTATCTTCGCGCCAACCAGAAAGGCGGCGGCGCGCACGTCGCGAACTGCGGGTATGCGACCGCGTCGCATGCGTCCGGCCGGGGCGTGGGCCGTGCGATGTGCGAGCACTCGATCGCGCGCGCAGGCGCGCGTGGGTTCCGCGCCATCCAGTTCAATTTCGTCGTCAGCTCGAACACGCGAGCCGTCCGGCTGTGGCAGTCGTGCGGGTTCGAGATCGTCGGCAGGCTCCCCGCGGCATTCCGTCATCCGACGGCCGGACTCGTCGATGCTCTGGTGATGGTCCGAGCTTGTGAAGAAATACGACGTTGAACGCAGAACTCGCAGAACTCGCGGAAAAACCCTAAGCATTTTCTCTGCGGGTTCCGCGGTTTCTCCGTTGTACGTGATTTCTTCGCACGCTCTAAAGCCTTCGCGCTACTTTACTGCTCGGCTAAAGCCTTCGCGCTCCTTCCGCCCGTCAGCGCAGAGGAGAGCCACGCCACGAAAAACACGAAATACTCGAAAAGCACAAAGCGATCATTGTGTGGCGGGGGTGTATGCTTTCGGTGGTCCGGACTGTCGCACTGGAAACCCTGTCCTGCCACGCCGAAGAGGGGAATGACGATGAGCGCCAGAGACTTGGTCGGCAGAAGCATAGTCGTGTTGTCGTTCTGGATGTGCTCCTCGCTGCCCGCGGCGGCGCAGGGAGTCGGAGCGATCGGCGGCACCGTTTCGGATGCGTCGGGTGCGGTGCTTCCGGGAGCGACCGTGACTCTTTCCAATCCCCGGGGATCCATCGGCGGGAATCAGGAAACCGTCACGGACGCGCGGGGAGCGTTTCAATTCATCAGGCTCGTACCGGGGGTCTACATCGTGAAGGCGGATCTGGCGGGATTCCGCTCTGCCGCTCAGGAGAACGTCGTCGTCAACGCCGACGTCACGGCGCGGGTCGATCTGAAGCTGGAGATCGGCGCGCTTTCGGAAGGCATCACCGTGAAGGGAGAATCGCCCCTGCTGGATACGACGTCCGCGTTGAAGCAGACGGTGTTGTCCCGTGAGGTGCTGGACAGCCTGCCGAATCGAATCGACGTGTGGGGGGTCGCGCGCGTCATCCCGAGCGTCGTCTTGAGCAAGGTCGACGTGGGCGGATCGGAGTCCTTCCTGCAGTCCACCGCCACCGTGCACGGCAGCAACAACGAGAACGGATTCCTGATCGACGGCATGGACGTCTCGAACCTGGATGGGAACGGAACGGGCGCGGTCCTGTATCTCGATCCGTATGCCTTCCAGGAAACCAACTACCAGACGAGCGGCGGCGGCACCGCTGTCGCGCAGAAGGGCGGCCTCCTCTTCAACATGGTCACGCGGACGGGCACCAATCAGCTTCACGGCGGGGCGATGTTCAACGGCGCGAATCGCGGCCTGGGGTCCGCCAACTACTCGCCGGATCTGCGTACCCAGTTGCTGGCCGCCGTTCCGGCTGTGGCGCTCGCAGCCAATCCCAACATCGTGCCCGGCGCGGACATCCTGAAGATTTTCGATGTCGGCGCGTGGCTGGCGGGTCCGATCGTGCGCGACAAGTTGTGGTTCTCGTTTTCGGCGCATGATCAGCGGCTGGATCAGTACCTCCTGGGCAACTACAACCCCGACGGCACGCAGGTGCTGGACGACAATCTGATGTGGACCACGTCGGCCAAGGTGGCGTGGCAGGTGACACGGACCGCCCAGCTCTCGTATTTCAACAACCTGCAATACAAGCTGATCGGTCACCGGAACGGCGGGGGAACGTTTGCCGAGAGTCGTGCGAGGAACCTCAACGACAAGTACCCGGACGTTCATCAGATGAAGTTCACGTCGCCGTTCGGCTCGCGAGTCGTCGTCGACGTGTCGTGGAGCCGTTTTCGCGCCGACGACAAGTTCGGCCAGGAGCCGGACGTCAAGGCCGGCGACATCTCACGCTTCGACTCGGTGACGAACACCTACACCGTGGCTTTGCCGACCTACCGGGACAACGCGATGTTCAGGGACCAGGTCTTGACCAGCGTGGGCTACTTTACGGGACGTCATGACATCCGGTTCGGCTACCAGTTCGTCGATGGCGGCGAAAAATCGTCGAACTGGTCGACGTCCGGGATGCGGGCCGTGTTTCGCACCGGTCGTCCCGATTCGGTCAACACGTACAACGTTCCGATTACCTCGACTTCGTCCAGGATCCCGGTCGCGTTCGAGCCCTGGGCTCGCGACCATGGGGTGTACATTCAGGACAAATGGACGCCGACACGCAAGCTGACGCTGAATCTGGGACTGCGGTTCGAGACCACTTATGGCTGGCTGCCCGCGACGTGCCGGCCGGCGACGACGTTCGTCGAGGGACAGTGCTTCGCGGAGGTCAAAGGGGCTCCGGACTTCAAGGCGCTCGTTCCGCGAGTATCGGCCGTGTACGACCTGTTCGGCGATGGCCGGACGGCGCTGAAATTTGCGGCCAGCCGCTACGACCAGCCTATCACCCTCATCAATGTTCAGCGGGTCAACCCGCTCGTGAGCACGAACGACACGCGCGCGTGGACGGTCTGCGCCGCGGGTCAAACGTCCGGCTGCGACCTCAACGGCGATCTGATCCCGCAGTTGAACGAACTGGGGGTCTCGAGCGGCTTCCCGTTCGGGACGAACAACCGGTACAGCCCGGATCTGCAGTGGCCGGCGTCCAATGAGTACAGCATCGAGGTGCAGCGCCAGATTCCCGGCAACGTGGTTGTCTCGGTGGGTTATACGCGTCGTGAAACGCGGCGCAACATCGGCGCGAAGAACGTGGCGGTTCCACTGGAGAGCTACATTCCTCTTCAGGTGACCGAAGCGAACAGCGGCAGGGCGGTGACGGTCTACAATCAGGCCCCCGCGCTGCGGGGCAGAACCGACAACCTGTGGGATAACTTCCCCGAGCTGGACACCAACTTCAACGGCACGGACATCACCGTCAACAAGCGCCTGGGCGACCGCTGGTCGATGACTGGCGGCGCCAGCTACGGCAAAACCGTGGGCGACATTTACGCCACGCTGACCACGGTCGACCTCAACAATCCCAACAACACGTTCCGCCGCGGTGTGGTCGGCAACGATGTTCCGTACTCGTACAGAATGTCCGGCGTGTATGAGTTGCCCTATCAGATTTCGGTCAGCGCGACGGGGCAGTACTATCAGGGGTTCCCGGACACAACGACCGTCTCGGTCGGGAACAATACCGTCGCCCTTACGCAGGGCACGCAGACTCTGACGGTCGAGCCTCGCGGGACGACGCGCTTGCCGGCCGTCAAATCTCTCGATGTCAGCGTGAGGAAGTCGTGGAAGATGGGCGGGAGGTCCATCGAGCCACGAGTGGACTTGTACAACCTCACCAACGCCGCCACGATCCTCGGCCGCATCACCCAGCTGGGACCGACCTACGGCCGGGTGAGCAGCATCCAGCGTGGCCGGCTGATCAAGCTGGGGATGAGCGTCGAGTTTTGAGGACGGGAACTGACTGGGGACTGGGGACTGGGGACTGGAGACTGGGGGATTGGGACCGGCTAGTCCCTAGTCCCCAGGTCCCCCAGTCCCTGAGTCCCTCTAGAGTGCTGGGCGTGAAAGCACCCTGGAGTGCTGTTCACGCAAAGCACCCTATAGTGCTGGCGACACATATGCTTTGTGCTGCCTGTATAGCTCCTGGCGCCGGCGGATCGCAGCGGCGAGCGTAGCGTCCGGCTTCATTTCGAGCGCCGCCTGAGATACGGCGACCGCGCGATCGAACTGGCCCGCCGCGGCGTACGCCGCGGCAAGGACGTCCAACGCGCTCGCGTCCTGTCGTCGGGTGAGATCGGCGGCCTGCTCGGCAAACCGGATCGCCTGATTCGCGTCCCGGAGGGCGGCATCAGGGGCCGTCGCGAGAAGCCAGGCGAGGCTCGCAACCGCCGGAATCCAGTCAGGCTTGAGCTGCAGGGCCTCCCGAAACTGACCGGCGGCTTCAGACAGATCGCCGCGCGAGCGAAGCACGCTGCCCACGTTGTAGTGAGCCTCCGCGTTCGAAGGGTCGAGGCGGAGCGCTTCACGAAAGTGTTCGAGCGCTTCGCCGGGATTCCCGCGACCTAACAACACGTTCCCGAGATTGTTGTGCGCAAGCCCGTAGTCCGGCCTGATCTTCAGCGCCTGCTGGTATTGATCGATCGCCTCATCGAGCCTGCCGGCGAAGGTCAGCGCCGTGCCGAAGTTGAAGTGCGCTGCGGCCGATTCCGGCTTCAATCTCACCGAGGCTTCCAGATGGGCGGCTGCCTCTCCCGCCCGGCCCACGTCCAGGTAGAGCAACGCAACATCGTCGTGGAGCTGGATCCGCGAAGGATCCTGTCGAATCATGCTCTCGTAGCCGGCGATATCCTCGGCGATGACTTTGGGTCGGACTGCCTCGTTCAGGGTCCGAAGATCGCGATCATCTCGCGTGAGCATCTGGATCCACAGGTCGCCCATCTCGTCTTTTGACCACTGGCCCCACAGGACACGCGTCGGAGGCTGCTGAGGGTTGCGCGGGTTGTCCGCAGAGTTGTCGAAGGTGTACTGCACTTCGAGGGTCGTGCCTTTGGGCAGCACGAAAGGCGTGACGTAGCGATAGACGTGCTGCCACCGGAAGTCCCAGTCCTTGATGTAAATGAGCCACTTCGTCGTGCCGTCGGGGAGCGTGGCCAGGCCCTTGACTTCGCGCGCACGGTAGTGCGCGTGCGGCTGAATCGCCTGCACTTCGACGTCGACCGGCAGCACGAATGAGTCACCGATCGCGTAGTCCTTTTGTCCGGCGGCGATGTCGATGCTCTGCCGCCCGAGCCTCAGCATGGCGGGCGTGCGCTCGGGGGGCTCGTCGCCGAAATAGAGACCAATCGATGGCTCGACGACTTCGGTCCTGCCGCTCGGCTTCATGTGCACTTCGAGGACGAGGTCGGTGCCGGGAGCGAGGCGCCACGCCAGGCCCTTCGGGAGGAGGGGAGCGACCTGGCCGGGCGTCCAGCCCAGAAAATGGCCGTCCGGGTAAACGGCGGAGTGCGAGAGCAGTCCTTCGTAGCCTGGAGCGGGATCCTGATCGTCGAGTTGGCGCGAGGCCGGCGTGCGGTCGATCCGGATGTTCGCGTGATGCACGACCTTCTGATTGCCGGGACGGAATTCCAGTCCCCTGACGTAGCGCATCGTGTCGACCGGCAGGGCGAGCACGAAAACGCGGGACACATCAGTCCCGTCCGCGGGAAGAACGTACGGCTGCGGCAGCGTCACGACGAGGTCAGGTCTGCCGAGCTGCCATCCTTCGGTCCATTGGGGCCGTGCGGGGAGATCCCGGGGATCACCTTCGGGAGCTCCGTCTGCGAGCCACTGTTGCACGACCTCGATCTCGGCGTCGCTGAGCGGATGATGTCCGATGAACTCGCCGTAGCCCGGCTCCGACTTCCACGGCGGCATCAGGCGGCTTTTCGTCACCGCCGCAATCAGGGTCGCCCGCTGTCTGGCGGCTGGAAACGTCAGCAGGCTGAACGGGGCGGATCCGTTCGGGTGATGGCAGATCCCGCAGTGGTCGAAGATGATCGGCGCGACGTCCCTGGCGAACGTGACCGGCCCGTCCCGAGCGGCTTCGAGGGGACCCCCTGGCGCCGCCTCGACCTGGCCCGTCACCACAGCTGAGGCGAGCCCGAACACCAGCAATCGGCCGAAGAGTCTCGGCATGGTCGTCGTCTCGCACCGCGCTCCTCCGTTGCCGGGGTGCGCCGTACGATAACTCTCGAGCGGCGGAGAGTGCCACGAAAAAGAACGCAAAGGCCGCGAAGCCCGTGAAGAGACGTATATTGCTTTGCGGTCTTGGCGGGCTTTGCGTTGATCGTCGTCGTGGCCTAAAGCCCTTCAGCAGGAGGCGTTCATCAGCTCGGTGCCTTCCCACCGCGTGAGCACGACGTGAAGGTACGCGCCTGCATCGCGGCCGAACGCCACGGACGCGCCGTCGGTCGGGCGGTGACGATCGCCTGCGCCGATCTCGGTAACGGCAGCGGCGCTCGCTGCGGCGGGCAAATGTCCGGATCGCGGGCGACTCATTGCCGCCGTCGGTGACGTGGCCCCTCACAGAGGCGACATCGTCATCGACGGCAAGGACAGGGTCGTTTCGTCTTTAACTTCGTCGACAAGCTGCGGCGGATCGCACCGGAGGGGAAAAAGTCGTGATGCAAGGCGCGCTACACTGGTCCGGTGAAGGCAGCCGCCACCGATCATCGTTCGGACGAAATGGAACCGCCGCCCCCGATCGGATACCGCACGCAATCGCCTGATACGACGTACGACGTCGAGCGTCGGCTGGTGCGCGCCTGGCGTGGCATGCCCGTTTGCGAGAAGGCGCGCCGGCTTCTGGACCGTTGCGGGATGGTCGAGCAACTCTCGCTGGCCGGCGTTCGGCTGCGCCACCCGAACGTGGACGAGCGGGAGTTGTTCCTGAGAGCCGCTGCCCTGCGCCTCGGACGGGCTCTCATGATTGAGGTCTACGGATGGGATCCTGACGGCCCGTAGCGTTCCACTGAATGGCCATCGACCCTCTCGCTGTCGCTGGGCTCCTGGCGTCCATTCTCGACCGGTTGACTATCGCCTATGCTGTCGGGGCGCGGTCGCGAGCACGTTGCTTGGCGAGCCGCGGGCAACACACGATTTGGATGTCGTCGCCGCCGTCGGACCGGCGACGATTGAACCGCTGCTCGCGGCGCTCGAGGACTCCGGATTCTATGTGCCCCGGTCGGCGGCGCGGAATGCCGTGGCCGCCAAACGATCGTTCAGCATCGTGCACCTGGACACGTCGTTGAAGGTGGATATCTTCGTGGCCGGCAGGACCCCGCTCGACGACGAGGAGCTCCAGCACTGACCAGATCGCGCGGCTTAAAGTCAGCGGCAGATGGCGGCCGCGAACAAGGTTCGGGTGGGCGTGCTGGGCGCCGGCGCGTGGGCGCGTCACGCGCATCTGCCCGGCTGTCAGCGCGACGCGCGGTGCGAGGTCGTCGCCATTGCGGATCCGCAGCTCGACCTCGCGCGCGATGCCGCGCGGGCGTTCGACATCCCTGCGGTGACCGCCGACGCGCGGGATCTGTTCGGCCGCGATGACATCGACGCCATCGACGTCTGCACGCCGAGCGCGACGCACTTCGAGTAAGAATTAAGAATCTGGAATTCAGAATTTGGAATTCGTTCAAGCATTCCAGATTCCGAATTCCAAATTCCTAATTCCAATTTAGGCGCGCTCCACGAAGCTGTCGATCGCCTGCTGCTCCGAATCGAACGTCTCCAGGACGTGAGGAGCTTCGTGAGCATCAGCACGTTGTGGCGCCGGCGTGTCAGATTCAGCAGCGTCACGCCGGCATCCCGCTTGCCGGCTCTACGCGATGTGCGCGCCCCGCGTCTCGACATAAACGGCATACAGCGATTGGCTGCCGGTCATGAACAGCCGGTTCCGCCGCGCCCCGCCGAAGCACACGTTGGCGCAGGTCTCCGGCATCCGAATCATGCCGATGCGATCTCCGTTCGGAGCGATCACCTGAACGCCGGGCCGTGCTCCCGCCCAGATATTGCCGTCCACGTCGCATCGAATGCCATCGGCGAACGACGGCGTCCCGGTCCCCGGCATGTCCAGCTGGACGAACCGCTTGCCGTTGCGCAGCGTTCTTCCGTCGACGTCCCACACCGTGATGTCGCGCGGTGTACCGGTATCGGCGATATAGAGCTTCCTGTAGTCGGGCGAGAAGCAGAGACCGTTTGGCTGGCCAGGCTGATCGGTCACCTTCTCCATCTGACCGGTTTTCGAATCCACACGGTAAACCGCTTCCTTGGTCTCGGAATCGGCCTTGAACCCCTCGTAGTTTCCGCGGATGCCGTAGATGGGGTCGGTGAACCAGATGCCGCCGTCCGGATGCACGACGATGTCGTTGGGGGAGTTCAGCCGCTTGCCCTGATACTTGTCGGCGATTACGGTGACGGCCCCGGACGGCTCGTACCGGACGACGCGACGGCCGCCGTGCTCGCACGAGAGCTGCCGGCCCTCGTAGTCGAACGTGTTGCCGTTGCTGTTCCCCGACGGGTTGCGGAAGACCGTGACGTGGCCGTCCTCTTCAATCCAGCGCATCTGGACGTTGTTGGGGATGTCGCTCCAGATCAGGTAACGGCCGACTCCGTTCCAGGCCGGCCCTTCGGCCCACAGCGTGCCGGTATGGAGCCGTTTGATGGGCGTGTTGCCCACCATGTACTGACGGAAGCGGTTGTCCAGGGCGACGACGTCCGGGTCGGGGTACTGCAGCGGGTGTTGCCCCGCCCAGTCGCGCGGCGTCGGGGCCGACGTCACCGGCTGCTGCGCGGCGGCTGTTTGCGCCGCCGCTGGACGGCCGGTGCGCGTGAGCGCTACGCCGCCGAGCGCGGACGCAAGAAACGACCGGCGGTTCCATTGCACGGGTGAGCGGTTGCCATCAACAGGATGAGCCATACCGCAGATGCTACTGCCGGTTGCGGCGACCCTGAAA
>QHWJ01000334.1 GCA_003222535.1 Acidobacteriota bacterium
GTGACGTGCGCCAGCTCCAGCATCGCCTCGACCACGTTCTGAGGCGTCGGGACGTACCTGACATCCGGCGGCCTGAGGCGCGTGATTTGCCCCGCGGTTGACGCCGCGACGAGCACGGCCATGGCGAGCAGAGTGGCGACGGCGGGGAATCGAAGCCGCACGTCAACCTCGAGGCTTGGCCTCTTCAACCATGCGTTTGATTTTGTCGATGTTGTCGTTGCGCACGGGGCACGTGCTGTCGGTTGCGACACACTGCGCCAGCGTCATGCCGCACGTGCAGGTGCAGCGCGCACGATTCGCCGCTTCGAGCGCGTTGTTCTTCTCCTTCGCGCTGAGCATCGAGAAATCCACGACCACGATATCGCGATCGGTGTACGCGATGCCCGACATCTGGGACACGCCGTACACCACCAGCGCGACCGCGCCGGCCGTCACGATCCATTTGACAGGCCTGGGCAGTCGCGCCGTTCTCCTGCGGTCCTGCTTGTTACGAGGGGCTCTCTTTACCAATTCACCAACTCACCAATTCACCAACTAATGTGATTCTCCCCTGGCAAACCGCTTGAAAAAGCTCGAGTCGTTCCACTTCGGCCGATCCGCGCGGTTGGCGATGCGGACCGCCAGATCTCTCACGATCTCGACGTACTTCGCAGCCGCCGACCGATCGATCGGCTGATTCAGATCGTCGGACGGCGCATGATAGCGCTCGGCGATCCACTTCGCCGCGATGGCGGCTTCCGGCGTGTGCTCCTCGTACCCGACCTTCATCGCCAGCGCCGGGATGCCGAGCTTGATGAAGCTGTACTGATCGCTCCGCACGAACCGGTTGCGCTGCGGCTCGGGATCGGCCTGAACAGCGACGCCGGCCGCCTTCGCCGTCTCGCGCGCGTCCCTGCCGAGATCGGATTCGTCCAGGCCCAGCACCATCAGCAGCCTCAGCGGGAACAGCGGCAGGAACATGTCGGTGTTGACGTTCGCGACGATGCGTGCGCGCGGGACGGTTGGATGCGCCGCGAAATAGCTGGATCCGAGCAGCCCCTTTTCCTCGCCGGTGACGGCGACGAACAGAATCGAGCGCGCCAGCCTGGCGCCCGATTCGCCGAGCGAGGCGGCGACCTCGAGGACCGCCGCGACGCCCGACGCGTTGTCCATCGCGCCGTTGTACAGCGAGTCGCCGTTGACGGCGCCGCCGATGCCGAGATGATCCAGGTGCGCCGACAGGACGACGTACTCGTCGCGCAGCTTCGGATCGGCGCCGCGGAGGATACCCGCGACGTTCTGGGATTCGACGTTCGAGCGATCGACCTTCGTGGTGGCGCTCAGGCGCGCGGGTAGCGCGAAGCCCGGCACCGGCTTGCCGGCGTCCACGAGCGCGAGCATCTCCGCGAAGGTGTGGCCCGATCCGGCGAACAGTTTGTCCGCGCGGGCGGGATTCATCGTCACCGACAGCTTCTGCCCGGGCGCTTCGTCCAGCGACGCGTCGGCCAGCGACATCGACGGCTGCAGCCGCGCCAGCGTCGAGCGCGCCCACGGGATGTCCATGCTCTTCGGGTTGGCGATGCTGATGGTGCCGACCGCGCCGGCCGACTGGTACATCTTCCAGCGCTCGCCGGCGGATCCGAAATGCGCCTGCAGCGGGCCCGGCAGCGATCGCGGCGTCGACGCGATGTACACGGCGATGGCGTCTTTGAGACTCACGCCGGCGAAGTCGTTGATGCCGCGCTCGGGGATGTTCAGCCCGTAGCCGACGAACACGAGCGGCGCTTCCACCGTCGGCGCCGGATCGACGCGCAGGCTGATGGTCGCGTCGTCGCCGAGCGTCAGCGGTTCGGTCTTGCCGTCGCGCACCAGTGCGAGGCTCGACTGCGCTTCGACGATGCGGCGCGACCTGAACGGCACGGGCTGGATGTAGCCGTCCACGCCGGCCGGCGCGAGCCCCGATTTCTTGAACTGGGCGGCCACGTACTCCGCAGCACGCTTGTGGCCGGGGCTGCCGGTGTTGCGCCCCTCCATGCCATCGTTGGCGAGCGCTTCGATGTGGGCAAACCATCGTCGGGCCGTCTTGTCGTCGGCGCGCAGCCCGATCGTGCCGGCGGCCATCGCAACAACCGCGATCGTGAGCGTTCGGCGCATGAATCGTGACCTCCGATTATGCAAGGGGACGTGAAATGGTCGCCCTGCGTACGCGGATATAGAATACGCGCTTCGGAGGTGGATCCGATGCTGCTGTCGCTGGTATTCGCGGTGATGGTCGGGGGCGGTCCCCTGGTCCCGGCCACGGGCGTGCCAGTCGACGTGCAGACGACAGCCGGGACGACCGATGAAAACGCGCCGGTCGCCGTGCCGCCGGCCGGCGAGAAGGCGATGTCGTATTACCGGAGCGGCAACGTGCTCTGGGTGATCGACATCGTGTGGTCGATGGCGATGCTCGTTCTGATCCTCGCCACCGGCTTTTCGGCGACGCTCCGCGACTGGTCGCAACGTGTCGGCCGGCGCTCGTCAACGACTATCACCCGTGGCACGACGGCGGGGCGCTCACGTACGCGGACCGGTTCAAGAAGTGAGGATCGACGCAGGAAAGAGGTGCGAGGTGCGACCTATGAGGTGCGAGATGCGGCGTGCGAGGCGCGACGTGCGAGCTCGTGTCGGTTGTGTGATTGCATGCGCGGTGTCTCTCGTCGCCCGCGGCGCCGCCGGTCAGGCTGGGCTTCAGAGCAGCGACCTCTTGAAGCTGCGATCGGTGTCGGCGGTCCAGGTGTCGCCGGATGCCACGCGTGTCGCCTACGTCGTCGACAACAACGACGGCGCCGGACGGCCGTACGGCCAGCTCTGGGTGATGACGCTGGCGGACGGGAAGACGGTGCGCTTCGGCGGCGACAAGGAGTCGTCGGGCGGTCCGGAGTGGTCGCCCGACGGACAGTCGATCGCGTATCACGGCCGCGCCGGCGACAAAGCCGGGCTCGTCGTCGCGCGGCCCGATGGAACCGGCGTGCGATTCCTGGCGGAGACGTCCGGCACCAACAGTCCGCTGCCGACGACGGGGAAGTCGGTTGCGTGGTCGCCTGACGGCAGGCGCATCGCGTTCATCTCCGCGGTGCCGGGACCGGAAACCGCGGACGCGACCGGCGATCCGATCGTCATCACCCGGTATTTGTACAAACCGGACGCCGCCGAGGGCATGACGCGATTCAACGACAACCGCCGCCTGCACATTTTCGTCGCCGACCTCGCGTCGGGCCGCGTCGAGCAGCTCACCGACGGCGCGCACTACGAGCACTCGATCGACTGGTCGCCGAGCGGCGAGGAGATCGCGTTCATCTCGAATCGCGAGCCGAACGAAGATCAGTTTTTCAATTACGACCTGTTCACGCTGAAGCTGGCCGACAAATCCATCCGGCGCTTGACGTCAACGGAGAACGCCGAATATCGCCCGCGATGGTCGCCGGACGGCAAGACGATCGCCTACCAGGCGACCAGGCGCGGCCTCACCGATCTCGAGACGACAATGGAGGACACGCACGTCTGGGCCATTAACGCGGACGGGACGAACCGCCGCGAGCTCGGGCGTGGGATCGACAACCGGCAGGGCGCGCCGGAGTGGACCTCGAACGGCGCGGCGGTGCTGTTCACGGTTCAGGAGCGGGGCAACACCCGTCTCTACCGTCTGCCCCTCTCGTGTGGGGCCGAGGCCCCCGGGCGCCGTAGCCTTGGCGAAGGCGGCTGCCCGGCGGAGCGGATCGTCGGAGACACGGGCACGGTCGGTTCGTTTTCGATTTCCAAGACCGTCCTTGCGTACACGCTGTCGACGCCGTCGGATCAGGCGGAGCTTTACGTCGCCGGCCGCAGGCTGACCGATCTCAACGCGGCGGTGCTGAGCGGGAAACGGATCGCCGACGTCGAAGCGTTCACCTTCGTGTCGAACGACAACAAGTTCGAGGTCGAGGCGTTCCTCACGAAGCCGCTCGGTCTGCCCTCAGGCGTTCCCACCTCTGACGTTCCACACTCCGGCCTGTCACTCTCTGACGAGGCGTCCGGCTTCAGCCGGACCAGGTACCCGCTCATCGTCAACATCCACGGCGGGCCGCACGGGCAGCAGGGGCCGGCGTTCAACTTCAGGAACCAGGTCTACGCCGCGCGCGGGTGGGCGACGCTGATGGTGAACTACCGCGGATCGACCGGCTACGGACAGGCGTTTGCCGACGCCGTGTTCGCGGACCAGAACGGCAACGAAGCGCAGGACGTGCTCTACGGCCTCAGCGCCGCGATGCGGCGATATCTGTGGATCGACCGCGATCGGCTCGGGGTCGAGGGCACGAGCTACGGAGGCCAGCTGAGCGCCTGGCTGATCACCCAGACGAACGTGTTCAAGGCGGCGATTCCCACCGCCGCGATCATCAACATGATCAGCTACAACTACATGACGTACTACAACCAGTACGAGCAGATGGAGTGGGGCGTCTTCCCGCATCAGGGCACGCTGATGGACACCCTGCTGCAGCGGTCGGCCATCCGGCACGTCGCCAACGCGCACACGCCGACGCTGCTGATGCACGGCGAGAACGACAACGACGTGCCGATCGCGGAGGCGGAGCAGTTCTACATCGGGCTGCGCGACGTGGGGACCGAAGCCGTGATGGTCCGCTATCCGCGCGAGGGACACGGCATCCGCGAATCGAAGCACGTCGTCGATAGCATCGATCGGAGCATCCGGTGGTATGAGAAGCACTTTCATGGGGTGAAGGAGTGATGGTAATGCCTTCGCCTCGGGCCGCGCGGTTGATGCAAGTGTCAGTGGCCTGCAGTCGCCGCCACGACTCTGTTTCCGGCGACCGCCGGGGTCGCCACGGAAGAGTGCGTCTATCCAAGGTACTTGGCCAAGGCTAAGGGACGCTAGACTGGACCCGGAGGCCGCCATGAAGGTCAACATGCTGGAAGCGAAGAGCCAGCTCTCTCGGCTGGTGAAGGAGGCGCTCGGGGGCGAGGACGTTGTCATCGCCAGCAACGGAAAACCCATGGTCAGGCTGGTGCCGGTCGGCAGTACGGGCCGTCTTCGTGGTTGGGGCAAGCTGAAGAGGCTCGCAGCCGGCGTGGATCGGGCGTTCACGCCGGAGGTCGACGCGGATGTCGCCCGGAGTCTCGAAGATGAACCTGTCTGAGGCTCACCGCGATCCCTTCGACCGATTGCTGCTCAGCGTGGCCGAAGCCGAGCATCTAATCCTCGTGACCGCCGACACGGCGCTGATCGCGCTCGCGCGGAAGGAGCCTCGTCTGCCCCTGAGGAGCGCTTGAAATCGCGACGTTCAAGGCGATGGCGCACTCGTCGGCCGCCCCTCGTGGCAAATCGATCGTCCGGCATATCCGGGTGTTCGTCTCCTCGCCCAAGGACGTGGCCGAGGAGCGCACGCGTGGGCGGCAGGTCGTCGAGCAACATCACATCTGCTCGACTGTATAACCCCTGGCCTTGAGCATCTCGACGACGCCGTCGGGCCCGACGAGATGCGCCGCGCCGACCACGACGAGCGCGTGGCCCCGGCGGCTGAACAACGCTTCGATCTTGGGCAACCAGTTCTTGTTCCGATCGACGAGCAGACGCTGGTAAAGCAGCGGCTCCTGCTTGAGCTCCGAGAGCACGAGGCGCTCGACGTTCGGCACGTCACCGGTGCGCCACGCGTCGACGAGCTTCTTCGTGTTCGCCTGCTCGGTCTCGACGTCCTTCAGCGTTTCGGCCAGCAGATGATCCTGCTGCTCCATCGTCATGCCGTCGAAGCGCGCGATCTGGTACTCCGCGGTTTCCAGTCCCTGGACGCTTTTCCCATCGGTTTTCGCCTGGTCGTAGAAATGCTTGTCGATCCCGAGCTCCGGATCGAAGCCGGCTTTCTGCATCTCGAGGGCGGAGAGCATCAGCGCCACGGCCCAGGGCTTCAGCATCTTGAACGGCCCGGCCGGCAGGCCGAGCGACGTGATGTGTTTGTTGAGCAGCGCGTAGGTCGCCGGCGAGAGCACCTTGTCGAGCGGCGTCGCCGAGGGCAGCATTCCCCGCGACAGCATCTGCAGCTGCGAGTCGGGGTTCAGCATCTCGGCAAGGTCGATCTCTTCGACGAGCAGGTCCGAGTCCTTGTAGGCCGACTCCAGCGCCGGGTTCAGCGGGTAGAAATCCTGCGACAGCAGATGGACGGAGCCGATGAGATACACGACGCCGCCCCTGCCCGTCGCCTTCCACGCAAACGTCTTTGCCTGCGCGGCCTGGGCCACCGCGAGCGCCGTGAGCAGCAGCAGCACCACGGCGCCGGGCCGGAGCTTGGCTGCCGGCCTCGTGAGAATGGAGGGCGAGCCGTTGGTACGAGCCGGGGCCGCTCGGCTGAAGCCTTCGCGCTCCAGAGAGCTGAATGCCTCGCGCTCAAGCCGCGGGGTTTCGAACGGCCGTCGCCGCGTCATTCTCATGAATGGGCCTCGCTGATCATCTTCCCTGGGTTCATCCGATTGTCCGGGTCGAGCGCCCGCTTGATCGTGCGCATGACGTCGAGCGCCGGACCATGCTCCGCCTGGAGATACTTCATCTTGCCGGTGCCGACGCCGTGCTCGCCGCTGCACGTCCCCCCCATTGCCAGCGCGCGAAGCACCATCCGCTCGTTCAGCCGGCCGGCTTCCTCGATCTCCGCGGTGCTCGATGGGTCGAGCACGTACATCAGGTGAAAGTTGCCGTCGCCCGCGTGGCCGACGAGGCAGATCGGAAACGGCGCGCCGGCGTGGTCCTTCCTGGTGTCGACGACGCACTCGGCGAGACGGGAAATCGGGACGCAGACGTCGGTGGTCCACGCACGGGCGCCGGGACGCAGCGCGACGGCCGCGTAGAACGCATCGTGCCGCGCCTGCCACAACCGCTCGCGATCCTCGAGCCGTGTCGCCCACTCGAAGCCGCGGCCGCCTCGCTCCGACGCCAGCGCCTGCACGGCGTCCACCTGGTCCGCCACGTGACGTTCGCTGTCGCTGTGGAATTCGAAGAACAGCGTCGGCGCGACGGGGTAGGTCGTCTTCGAATAGCGGTTGACGGCGTCGATCTGGGCTTCATCGAGCAGCTCGATGCGCGCGATCGGCACGCCGAGCTGAATCGTGGCGATGACCGTTTCGACCGCGCCCTGAATCGAATCGAACCCGCAGACGGCGGCCGACACCGCCTCGGGGAGCGGATGCAGCCGGAGCGCGATCTCGGTGATGACGCCGAGCGTGCCTTCCGAGCCGACGAAGAGGCGCGTCAGGTCGTAGCCGGCGGACGATTTGCGCGCGCGCGTGCCGGTCTTGATCACCGTCCCATCGGCCAGGACGAGGGTGAGGCCGAGGACGTTCTCGCGCATCGTGCCGTATCGCACCGCGGTGGTGCCGGAGGCGCGCGTCGCCGCCATGCCGCCGATCGTCGCATCGGCGCCCGGGTCGATCGGAAACATGAGGCCCGTGTTCTTCAGCGCCTTGTGCAGCTGCAGTCGCGTGACGCCGGCTTCGACCGTCGCGTCGAGATCGTCCACGCCGACGCGCACGATCCGGTTCATGCCACGCAGATCGATCGTGATGCCACCATGGATCGCGTTGACGTGGCCTTCGAGCGACGTGCCGGCGCCGAACGGAACGACGGGCAGGTGAAATCGCGCGCTGATCTTCAGGATGTCGGCGACCTCGGCGGTGTCCCGCGGAAGACAGACCACATCGGGAGCCGCGGACGGGTGATACGACTCGCCGCGGCTGTGATGCTCGCGGATGGCCTGCGTGTCGTTCGCGCGCGGGCCGAGCCGCAGCTTGAGCGCGTGGATCGCCTGCTCCACCGGGGACGTGGTGCCCGGGCTCGCCATCGCTATTCGTGGTAGCAGAGGGGACGCTCTTTGCGCACGTACCGGCCATCGGCGGCCGGTACGAACACGTGACAGGTCGTCATCTCGCCGCCGTACACGTGCAGCGTGATCGACGGCTCGTCGAGCGCGTTGGCGAGGACGTGATACTCGAACGGCGGGATGAGGCAGCCGGCGGTTCCGACGGCCGCGTGCACGCAGCCCTTTTCCTCGAACCGGTAGGTGGCGGCCCGGGCGTCCGCTTCTCTTTCTTCCTGAACCAGGTCGTACTGCGTGACGTCCATCCGTCCTTCGACGACCCCTTCGACGCACCAGATGCCGGCGTGATCGTGGAGCGGCGTCGCCTGGCCCGGTCCCCACGTCATGACGACCGCCGTGTAGCCGAGGTCGTGGTTGCGGTGCAGCAGCCGGCGGGCGTAGCCCTCGGGCCGCACGCGACGGAACCGATCGGGCAGCGCAATCGTCCGGGCGCGGATGGCATCCTGCAGCTCCCGCTTCACCTGCAGCGTGATCGCCTCGGGATCCGGCATCTGGACGGCTTCGTCGATCCGGGCGATGAGCTGGGCCACGCCGTCGGACATCGGGATCCAGTATAGCCAGGAAGCCGGCAGAGGACGGTCTTCACACCACTCCCGCGAAACGCACGAAATTCACGAACAAGAAAACTAGAAGGTGTGATCGCCGCGTGTCAGGGCGCGGCCTGGAAATCGGCGAAGGATTGCTGGATGCGGTGGAGAAATGCCGTCTCGAAGTCGATGCCCTCCCCGAGATCGCGCAGCAGATTGGCGATCGCGAAGCCGCCGGCCTGCTGGAGCAGCCGCCACACGGCGAGCGCACTTGCCGCGTATGCGATCTGCGCCTGATCGCCGGTCAACCGCCCGAAGCCCGACTGCAGCGCGCCGAGGGACACGCGCCCGGTCGTGAGCCCCATGCGCTTCTCGGCCCACGCCAGATCGCCCGTTTCGAGCGCGGTCGCCAACCCTTCGTTCAACCACGTCGGCACGCCGCGCGAGGCGAGGCTTCGGACGAGGGCATGTGTGAACTCGTGTGACAGGACACGGTCGAGCTCCTCCGGTTTCTCGAGCGCGCCGCGCATCGGGACGCGGATGATCCCGTCGTACGCCGCGGCGGCCCACTCCGGCGACCGCGTGATGTCGCGAAACTGCTCGCCCGTGTACAACACGACGCGCACAGGTTCGGTCGGATACGTGCCGAGCAGCTGGCCGATGCGCCAGTAGGCGCGGTCCAGCACGTCGAGCGCCTCCGACGCAACCCGCGCTTCCGCCGGCCCCTCGAACGACACCGTGAAGTGCGAGCCGATCGCCTGCTGCATCCGATCGTGCAGCTCGGCCTCGCGCTGCCAGCGATCGAGCGTCGCCTTCGCCTCCCGATCGTCCGGCGTCATGGTGAGCAGCGTGTCGTAGGTCCGGATGGCCCCCGTGATGTCCCCCATGCGACGCTGAATCTGTCCGAGCAGCGCGCGCGCCTCGATCAGCTTCGCGTCGAGCGCGAGCGCGCGCTCGAGCGCATCTTTCGCGTCGCCGTCGCGGCGTTCGAGCGAGGCGGCCATTCCGGCTCCGAGGTGCAGGCGCGCGTTCTTCGGGTCGGCGGCGATCGCTTCGCGGAAGGCTTCCGCCGCCGCGTGCGCCTGGCCCGCCCTCAGCGCACTCCATGCACCCCGCTCGATCAGGGCGGTCCGTGGATCGATCTGGGCCAGGAGCGTGCAGGAGAAACGGGAACACGCTCCTGGCAGCACCGCGAAGCCGACCGTCAGCACGAGCGCTAAGCAGTTGCGTTTCATCACGTCTCCAAGAATAATGAGTCGCCAACCGCCTGCCGTCGAACGGCGCTCATATGCCTGCGTTCCGGGAACGGGACCACTCACGCCAAAACGTGATGCGCTCATCTGTCTGCATCCTAATTCATTTATCGTTTCCTCACAGCCAGATGCTATTCTTGCCAACTTTATCCATGCCTCAGCCGGCCTCGACCCTGATCGAAGAAGGCGTGCTCGACGTGCTCCAAAACGTCAGTCGCAGACCGATCGAACCCACGCTCGAGAGCGATCTGGTCGCCGACCTCGGGTTCGATTCGCTGCAGATCCTCGAGGCGATCGCCGAGCTGGAAGATCGCTTCGACATCTCGATTCCGCTCAACGACGTTCCCGCGACGCGGACGGTCGCGCAGGTGGTGACACAGGTCGCCCGCCTCGTCGACGAGCGGCCGAAAGCCTGATGTCCGGATTGCGGACGTTGCCCGAGGCGCTGGCTCAGGCCGCGCGCACCGACGCAGGCTATTGCTTCGTGTCGTCGGACACGGACACCTGGTGTGCGGCGATCTCGTCGCGCTGGTGCTTCCAGACGCCCGACAGTTTCTGACGACGTTGTTCGGCGCATCGATTGCGGGCGTCACGCCCGCGTCGCTCTCCCCCCCGGCCACCGGCGACTTGACGCGCTACATGGAGCTCACGGCCGGCGTCCTGCGCGCGTCCGGCGCCCGCGCGGTGATCACGACCGGCGCGCTCGCGCCCTCGTTCAAGGAGGCGCGCGCCATCTGTCCAGAGCTCTCGCTCGTCCTGTGCCGCGAGAGCCTCGACGCGCCGGCGCTCGACCCCGACGCGCTCCCGTCGCTCGACGACATCGCCTTCGTGCAGTTCACCTCCGGATCGACGTCGTTGCCGAAAGGCGTGGCGCTGACGCACGCGAACTTGTCGGCCAATATCGATGCGTTCGGTGGACCCTCGGGCGTCGCCGCTTCCGCCGAGGACGTCGGCGTGAGCTGGCTGCCCCTCAATCACGACATGGGCCTGGTCGGCATGGCGCTCGGGGCGGTCTATACCGGGCGGCCGTGCGTGCTGTTGTCCCCGCACGCCTTTGTCAAGCGTCCGACCGAATGGCTGCGTGCGATGACGCGTCATCGCGGCACGATCAGCTTCGCGCCGAATTTCGCCTACGACCTCTGCGTTCGCCGCGTGAAGGATCTGGAGGGGCTGGACCTTTCGAGCTGGCGAGTCGCCGGCTGCGGCTCGGAACCGATCCACGCCCCGACGCTCGCCGCCTTCGCGGGGAGATTTTCCTCGGCCGGATTCCGCGACACGAGCTTTCTTCCGTGTTACGGGCTTGCCGAGCACGTGCTGGCGGCGACGTTTCCGCCGCGCGGCCGCCGGCCACGGACCGACCACGTGTCGGCCGACGAGCTGACCGGGCCGCGCCTCGCCGTGCCGCGGGACGGCGGGCACCTCTCGCTCTCGTTCGTGAGCTGCGGATCCGCGCTGCCCGGGCACCGGATCCAGATCGCCGGGGAGGACGGCCGGCCCCTGCCGGAGCGTCATGTCGGCGAGATCTTCCTCGCTGGCCCGTCGGTCATGCTGGGCTACTATCGGCAGGAAGCGCTGACGGCTCAGACGCTTCGCGACGGCTGGCTGCGCACTGGCGATCTCGGTTACCTCTCGGGGGGCGAACTGTTCGTCTGCGGCCGCACGAAGGACACCATCATCGTCAACGGCCGGAAGTATCATCCGCAGGATCTGGAATGGGCCGTGGACGCCCTCGGCGGAGTGCGCCGCGGACGCGTTGTGGCATTCGGCGCCGCCGAGAGCGGGAGGCCGGACCGCGTCGTGATCGTCGTCGAGCCGAGCGGGACGGTGCCGGCCGACGTGCTCACCGACAGTATTCGGCGCCGGATCGGGGACCTGTTCGGCCTCTACGTGGACGATGTGGCAGTCGTGCGCAGCGGAACCGTCGGCCGCACGACGAGCGGGAAAGTGCAGCGCGCGGTGACCAAGGCTCGCTACGAACGCGGTGAGCTCGCCTGCGAAGGGCTCAGGGCGCAGGGCCTGGGGCGCAGCGCTTAACAGCCCGTGGTGAAAGTCCCGGCGTCGCACCGAGGCCGGCGAGGCGCCCCGAATGCAGCCGGACTTTCACCACGGGCTGTTAAAGTCGGAAGTGAAATGAGACGTGACTGTAGAACTTAGAGCTGACCAACTGGCAGCTCGCAACTAGCAGCTAGCAACTAGCAACTAGCAACTCAGTAACAATGTGAAGTGATGGACCTGCTCGACAAGCTGCGGGCGGTTGAGGAGCGATGCTCGACCATTACGGACCGGTCCGCGATCCCCGGCCTGACGATCATCGACCGTGTGCTCGGTCCGTGCGAAGTTGTCGTGCAGGGGCGGCCGACCTTGATGTTCGGCTCGAACAACTATCTCGGGTTGACGCTGCATCCCGACGTGATCGAGGCGTCGCGCCGCGCGGTGGTCGAGTACGGGACGGGCACCACCGGCTCGCGAACCGCCAACGGCACGCTGGCGATCCACGCGGAGCTCGAGCGCACGTTCGCCGACTGGTTCGGCAAGCGCCACGCGATCATCTTCAGCACCGGCTATCAGGCCAACCTGTCGTTGATCGGAGGCCTGTGCGGCGCCGGCGACGTCGTCCTCATCGACAGCGACAGCCACGCCAGCATTTACGATGCCACACGGCAGACCGCGGCGCAGGTCATCGGCTTCCGGCACAACTCCGCCGAAAGCCTGCGGAAGAAGCTCGAGCGGCTGCCGGGCGGCGGACGCAACCGGCTCGTGGTCGTGGAAGGGCTGTATTCCATCCGCGGCGACGTCGCACCGCTCCGCGATATCGTCGCGGTGTGCCGCGCGCACGGCGCGTATCTGCTGGTGGACGAAGCGCATTCGCTCGGGACCTACGGGCCCAACGGCCTGGGCTGCGCGGAAGATCAGGGCGTCCTGCACGACGTCGATTTCATCGTCGGCACGTTCTCGAAATCGCTGGCCGGAATCGGCGGCGTCTGCGTGTCGGACCATCCCGAGTTGCGCGCGCTGCATTTTCTCGCGCGAGCGTACGTCTTCACGGCGTCCGGATCGCCGTCGAACATCGCGAGCGTCGGCGCCGCACTCAACGTCGTGCGCCGGCACCCCGAGCTGCGCGATCAGCTCTGGGCGAACGTTCGCCGCCTGCGCCAGGGCCTGCGCGATCTCGGCTACGTGATTGGCGAGACGGAGTCGCCGATCGTGCCGATTCTGACCGGCGACGAAGAGCGGACCGTCGCGCTGTGGCAGCGTCTGCTGGCCGACGGGCTGTACGTGAACCTGATCGCGCCGCCGGGTTGTCCGGTGGACGAATGCGTCCTGCGCGCGAGCTGTTCCGCCGCCCACACCTCCGAGCAGGTCGTTCGAGCGCTCGGCATCTTCGCGCACGCCAGCCTGCAGATGCAGTCCGCCGTCTGACCGCGCCGCTCGGCTGAGGAGCGCGTGAAAAAATCTCGGTAGTGTCCGCCTTCAGGCGGACTCTATCGGGTGCGGCTGAAGCCGGACACTACCAGAGACGCGATTTTTCACGCGCTCTGAGGCCCTCGCGCTCCAGGCGAGCCGGTAGTCTCACAACCACCGTTTCTGTCTGTACCAGGCCGCAGTCTGGGCGAGGCCTTGCGCCAGATCGACTTCGGCGACGATCCCGAGACGGTCGCGCAGCCGGTCGACTCGACAGACGAATCCTTCCGCCGACAGCTCGACGTAGCGCGTTCCGTTGAGGGCGAGCGGACGTCCGCGGATGGCGCCGCCGATGTCGCCGGCGATGGCGGCGAGGCGCACGAGCGCCAGCGGCACCCTGAGGATCAGAGCTGTGCGGCCGGCGGCCGATCGCACGCCTTCGAGCAGCTCGCGACCGGTGGCGGGGTGCGGATGGCCGGCGAAGACCGTCTGGCGATCGGCGCTGTCGAGCGCGGCCACGATCGTTCTGATGAGATCGCTGACGTGGATCATCGTGTACGCGGCACCCGCCCGTCCGACGAGCGGCAGCACGCCGTGCGCCGCGAGCTGAAACAGAGGAAGCATCGCGCGATCACCGGGGCCGTACACGATGCCGGGCCGCAGGACAATCCAGCGCAGGTCGGGCATCGCCGCGAGCACGCGTTCGCCTTCGAGCTTGCTGCGGCCGTACGGCGTCACGGGTGCGGCCGGATCATCTTCCGATCTCGGACGGCCGGCTGACGCGGGACCGGCGGCGGCGAGGCTCGACACGTGGATCAGCCGGACGCCGGCCGCTCGCGCGGCGTCTGCGACCGCGCGCGTGCCCCCGACGTTGACGTCGAAGAGCTCCCGCTCGCGGATCGTTGAGACGACGCCCGCCAGATGCACGACGGCGTCGACGTCCCGAAACGCGTCGGCCAGCGCGGCACGTTCGAGCCCTGTGCGGACGACGGTCAAGATGCGGTGGGGTGAGCCGGGTGGGTCGGGGTCGGTTAGGTGGAGTGGGGCGCGTAGGTCGGGTAGGTCAGGTGGGGCAGCAAGTGTGTGAAGATGGGCGGCGACAGACGAGGGGCGTACGATTGCGCGCACCTCCACGCCGCGCTCGACGAGGTTCGCAACGAGGTGGGTGCCGATGAAGCCGGTCGCCCCCGTCACGGCGACGCGTCTCGTCATTCAATCACCCATCACCCGAACACCCCGAACACACCAATTAACCAATCCAATTACTCGATTACCCGATTACCCGATACTCTTTTCGTATATCCGATACGTCTTGTAGCGGCGCGCGCCGGCCAGTTCGGCGGTCTGGTTGATGTTGCGGTTGTCCTCGAGCACCCACGAAAACTCGGCGCGCCGGTACCGGCCGCCTTGCACTCGCCGGTGCAGCTCGATGAGCAGCAGCGGATAGAGGCCGAGCGCTCGATAGTTGGCCTCGACGCCCAGGATCAGCAGCCGCACCTGATCGACGTAGCCCTTGCGCATCAGCAGCCGTATCAGCCCCAGAGGAAAGAGCCGCCCGTTGGTGCCTTTGAGCGCCTGGTTGACGTCGGGAATCGCGATCGCGCACGCGACCGCGCGTCCCTCGACTTCGGCGCACACGGCGCACCGGGGATCGAAGATCGGCTTCAGCTCGGTGGCGAGCCGGCGGAACTCGTCTGCCGTGGGCGCGACGAAGCCCCAATTGTGCTCCCAGGCCCGGACATAGATCAGCCGCAGCCGCTCGACCTCACGGGTGAACTCGGCGAGGTTCAATGCGCGGACAACGATCCTGTGGCGATCGCGGGCGCGTTCGGCGAGCCTGACGAGCAGGGGCAGCGGGTCCCGTTCGAGGTCGTACAGCCACGCAAACAGATCTTTCACCTTCTGATAGCCCGCCGACTCGATGTGCGCGGCGTATGCGCGCGGGTTGTGCGGCATCATCACCATCGGATCGCTGTCGAACCCGTCGATGAGCAGGCCGGCGCTCTCGTTCAGCGAGGGATTGATCGGGCCTCGCACGCGCGCGCGGCCGCGCGCCTTCGCCCATCCCTCCACCGCGCCGAGCAGCGCGCGGGCGGCCTCCGCGTCCTCGGCCTCGAAAAAACCGAACATGGCCGCGTTGTCGTGGTGTGTCTCGTTGTGCAGGCGGTCGTCGATGGCCGCGACGCGCCCGACGATCGTGTCGCCGCGCCTGGCGAGCAGGAGCTCGACGTCGGCGTGCGCGAAAAACGGATTCTTCTTCGGCGTCAGCCGCTCGCGCTCCGCCAGGCGGAGCGGCGGCACCCAGCGCGGATCGCCGGCGTTCCGCTCGTACGCGTAGTCGATGAACCGGCGGAAGTCGCGCCGGCCGCTGACAGGTCGGATCTCCGTCAATGCGACAGCCGGACGACGCGGTTGAACAGCGTCACCTTGCCGTCGCCGTCGGTGGCCCCGATGAAATCGTCTCCCACCACGCGACATACGTTAGCATCACGTGGGGCGTCGCGACGTGCGTTCTTCGGAGTGGCTTTCGTTCGCGTACTTCGGCCTATTGATCGCGCTCGCCTGGATGCGCCCGCTGCCGGCGATCCGCCGCCTGCAAATCGCGGCGATCGGTCTTCCGATGTGCGGCGCCATCCTGTGGATGGCGCGAAACGCCGGCACGTCGGTCCGCGACTGGGCGCCGGCGGCGATCATCCTCGTCGGCTACTACCTGTCCGGCCGCTTCTTCGTGCAGCCGTCTCCAACCCTTGAACGCCGGCTCGCGGAGTGGGACCGTCGTCTCCTTGGCGATCCGGCGCCGAGCTTTGCACGCTGGCCGCGCCCCCTGCTCGCCTTCCTCGAGGTTGTCTACATGGGCTGCTTTCTCCTCGTGCCGGCCGGGTTTGCCGCGCTGGCCTTGACCGGCCGCGCCGCGCAGGCCGATCGCTACTGGACGCTGGTCGTCGGCGCGGAATTCGGCGCCTTCGCGCCGCTGAGCTTCGTCCAGACGCGCCCGCCCTGGGCGCTCGAGCGGACGGCTGCGCCGCCGCGCGGCGTTGACGGGGCCGTCCACCGCCTCGCGTCGCGAGCGGTCCGCGACTTTACGATCAACGCCAACACGTTTCCGAGCGGACACGTCGCCGGTTCGCTCGCCGTCGCGTTCGCCCTGCTCGGGCCGATGCCGTGGGTCGGCGCGATCGTTCTGCTCCTGGCCGCCAGCATCAGCGTCGCCTGTGTCGTGGGGCGCTACCATTACGTGGTCGATGCGCTTGCCGGCGGCGCGCTGGCGTTGGTCATCTGGGGAATCGTGAACGCAGCCGGACTGTAACGGCCGAGCTGCGGACAGACTCGCCCTCCATCCACGCTCTACCGGTTCGTCGCGCTGGACACCGCCGTATCGACGGGCGACAATGGGTTTTCCCCTGTTTCGAATGTTTCGAGCCTTCTCTCTTCTCCTCGTCACCAGCCTGTTGGCTCCGGCAGCCGTGACCGCACAGACGCGCGCGGCCGGAGCGGGTGTCATCGACGGCGTCGTCTCGACGCAGGGCGGTGCCATTCGCCTCGGCGGCGTCCAGGTCGCCGTGCGTGATGCGACCGATCGCGAGATCGCGACGGTGCTGAGCGACGGTGATGGCCATTTCCGCCTGGTCGCATTGCCCGACGGCAGATACCGCCTCGTCGCCGGGCTCGCGGGCTTCGAGACGACCACGCTGGTCGCGGTCGTGACGGCGGGGAAAACCAGCGACGTCTCGCTCGATTTGCCGATCGCCGCCATCTCGCAGACCGTCGAGGTGGTCGGGAGCGCCGTGGTATCGAGCGCCGGGACGCTTGCCCCGAGCGATGCCATCAGCGGCACGGAGCTCGATCAGTACGCGCCCGGCGGCGGCCTCCAGGCCGCGCTGCGACTGCTCGCGAGCATCGTCGAAGTGCCGGGTGGCGTCAGCATCAAGGGCGGGCGTCCGAGCCAGTCGAGCGTCCAGCTCGGACCGGGCACACTCGTCGATCCATCGACCGGCCTGACGCAGGTATCGCTCCCCGAGGGTGCGATCGATTCGGTGGCGGTGCTGCCGAACCCGTACGCGGTCGAGTACGGCCGGTTCTCATCGGGGCTCGTCGTCATTCAAACGCGGCGTGCCGGCGACCAGTGGAAAACGCGGTTGAACAACCTCGACCCGACGTTCCGGACCCGGCGCGGAACGATGTTCGACATCACGGGCATCGGCGCGTTCGGCCCGCGGCTCGAGACCGGCGGACCGATCGTCAAGGATCGGCTGTTCATCGAGCAGACGGCGCAATTCCGCTACGGCACCAGCGACGTGGCGAGCCGTCCGGAAGACGAGCTGCGCACGACGAAATGGTTCAGCTCGTTCACGCGCGCCGACGCGAACCTCTCGCCGCGCCATTCGCTGGTCGCCACCGGCGGTCTGTTTCCGAGCGTCACGACGCTCGCGACGCTCGGCACCTTCATTCCGCCCGACGCGACGGCCGACATCCACTCGCACGTCAATCACGCCGGCGTGACGGAGCGCGCGCTCTGGACCGACTCGGTCTTCAGCGAGACGACGGTGCAGGTGCACGAATTCCTGACCGACGTGGTCCCGCAGGGTGCCGCCGCGATGGTGCTGCGGCCGGAAACGACGCTCGGCAATTTCTTCAACACGCAGCACCGCAGCACGTCGACGTATCAGGTGGTCGAAGCGGTGTCCGGATCGCGCAACGTGCTGGGCGGACTGCACCTGTTCAAAGCCGGCCTCGACCTGCTGCACAGCCGGTACAACGGCACGAGCGCGAGCAAGCCGGTGTTGATCGAGCGCGTCGACGGCAGCCTCGCCCGGCGGCTCGACTTCGCGTCCGAGACGGCGCAGTCGGTCGGAAGCACCGATGTGGCGCTGTTCGTGCAGGATCGGTTTCAGCCGAATACGCGGTGGTTCCTCGAGTTCGGCGGCCGCATCGATCGCGACGGCATCGTCGATCGATTCAACGTGACCCCGCGGGTCGGGACCGCGGTGCTGCTGAACCGCCCGGGCAGCGCGGTGCTGCGCGGCGGGTTCGGTCTCTTTTATGAACGGACACCATCGACCGTGGGCACGTTCGATCAGTTCGAGAGCGCTCTCGACACGCGCGTGGCCGCCGACGGCATCACGCCGCTCGGTCCTGCGACGCGCTTCGTGCACGTGAAGATGCCGAATCTCGACACCCCGCGCAGCCGCACCTGGGACGTCGGTTACGACCATCGTCTCAACCAGACGGTGTCGCTCCACGCCGGCGTGATCGCCAGATCGGGCGACGACGAGCTGATTGTCGATCCGACCCGGACCGGGGCGACGGGCGGCGAGCTGCTGCTCTCGAGCAGCGGGCGGTCGAGCTATCGCGAGGCGGAAGTGGGCGCGCATCTGACGCACGGGCCGGCGTGGGATCTCAACGTGTCGTACGTGCGATCGACGGCGCGCGGCGATCTCAACTCCCTCACGAACTACTTCGACGCGGTGATGTGGCCCGTCGTGGGGAAGAATGCGTACGCGCCGCTGAACGCCGATGTACCGCACCGTCTCCTCGCGCGTGCCCGGGCGATGCCGGCGCCGAAGTGGCTGCTGCTCGTCACGGCCGACTGGCGCACCGGCATGCCGTATTCAACGGTCGATGACGCGCTCGACTTCGTCGGGCTCCGCAATGAAGGGCGCCGTTTCCCGACCTACCTGCGGCTGGAGCTCGGCGTCGAACACCGTTTCAGGATCTTCGGCCTCGAGCCGTGGATTGGCGTGCGCGCCTACAACGCGTTGAATGCCTTTCTGCCGACCGACGTCCAGGCCAACACGAGCTCGCCGCGCTTCGGATCGTTCTACAACTCCGAGTACCGCCAGTTGCGTCTCCAGGTCCGATTCGAACGTTAAACACGGATGGATCTGACGCTGCCGCTCGATCACGCCGCGATCGAACGCATCCTCCCGCACCGCTATCCGTTTCTCCTGGTCGACCGCATCGTCGAGTTCGAAGCCGACAAGCGCATCGTCGGGATCAAGAACGTGTCGCTCAACGACCGCTACCTGTCGCCGGCGACGGCTGGCGGGATGCCTGCGATGCCGAACACGATTCTCACCGAGGCGGTTGCGCAGGTCGGGGCCATCATGATTCTGGCGAAGCCGGAGAACCAGCAGTCGCTCGTGCTCTTCGGGGGCATCCAGCGGGTGCGCTACCGCCGGGCGGTTCATCCCGGCGATGTGGTTGTGATCGAAGCCGAGGTGCTGCGATTGCGCCGCAGCATGGGGAAGTTCAGGGGCGTCGCGCGGGTCGACGGCAGGATCGTCCTCGAAGGCACGATGACGTTCGCGCTCAGTCCGGCGCAGGCTGCGCCGGTATCGGGCAGCGGACGCTCTTGAATCTGCTGGTTCTCGGTTCGATCCCCACCCGGTTCACCATCTTTTCATCAGTACTCTCGGAAGGCGCCAAGTAGTTGAAAAGTGGTGCCGTTGCGGCGGTTCGATTGAATCGATTTCCGTCGAACGCGATGCCTTCCGGGAAAAACAACTCCTGCAGGCGCTGCTTGTAGTCGAGCGACGCCTGCACCCACAGGTCTGAGGCGCGCGGCAGAATGCGTTCTGCGAACGCCAGGATGCCCTCTACGTCGAGTTCGTCGACGGCCTCGGTGTGACGGTCGATCTTGGCGGGCGTCAGTTTGCACATCGCGCTGTTGCCACATGCGATACAGGGCCTCGAACCGCGCTGCGCCGAACTTCCGAGCGGCCGTCACGAGGTCGAGATCGCGGTCGCGCGACGGACAGACCACCTCGCCGCGACGCGCTCGGAAGTACCAGTCGAGCTCGTCGACCTGGCGCGGGGTCAACGGCATCATGAAGGCGTCGCGGTACCGATGGAGCGCCGCGGCCTTGCGGAATCGCCGCGGCAGGAGGACGCGAATGGCCCATTCATCGACCGGCTTGAGGAGGTCCGCATGCCGCAGCAGAAACACCCGGAACTCGGTGGGCCCTTCGCGGGTGGCGAGGTAGAGGAACACGTGGCGCCGCTCGCCTTTGAGCGGCACGCCGATCGGGGGCTTGTCGGGAAAGAACCGCGTGGTTTTCTCCGCCGAAGGTGAGATGCGGATACCAGTGGTCCGGCAACTCCTTTTACAACGCTTCGCGAAAATACGTCCGGGAAGCGGACCTATCAGCCGGTAGCTGAGATCGCCACGGCCATCGGAACGCGGCTATCGAAGACAGTGAACGCAGCATTGAAAGCACACTGCATCGCGACCGCGCGCCGCTCTCATAGAATTCACGCATAGTTCCGAGTCCTCGACATTTTGGGCAACCGGAGACACCGCGAACGCGCCTTCAGTCGGGCGCTGGCCGTAGCCGTTCCATGCCACTGCCCGCCAGCGATTCCTGATATCCATGTCTCTCGACGCGATTTGGCTTCCGCTGCCGCTCGATCCATCTGAAGATCCGCCCGGCAGCCTCGACCCTCTAGGCACGCTTGCGCACGCCGAGCGGCTCGCGGAAATACTGCTGCCGGGTTTCACAGTCCGGATGTGGCGCGCCGGGCTTCTTACGATCGCAACCGTCGCAATTACTGTCGCTGACCGAGCGGATTCGCTCATGGGATCGCCAAGAGTCGTGTCGAGGACTATGTGATCGCAAAAAGAGCCGCGCGTCCAACCATGTCCCTATTCGGCTCGAAGGGCGACAGCTGGATCGATGCCGGTCGCCCTTCGCGCGGGGATATAGCTCGCGAGCATGGCGGAAAAGAGCATGAAGCCCGACGCGAAAACAAACGACGCAGCGTCAGCCGGCGCGACACCGTACAGAAGGCTTGCCAGCGTTCGGGCCAGTGCGAAGGCAACTGCGACTCCTATTGCCACACCGCCGACTGCCAGCCACATGCCTTCGCCGACGATCATCTTGACCACGTCGCTCGCGGTCGCTCCCAACGCCATGCGGACCCCGATCTCCGTCGTACGCTGGGACACGGAGTACGAGACAACGCCGCACAAACCAACGGCTGCCAACGCCAGCGCGAGCCCGGCGAGAGCGGCGAACAGCAGCGTACGGAAGCGCGGCTGCGCTGCCGCCTCGGACACCACGTGATCGAGCGTGCTTACGGCGGAAACGGCGATGGCGCGATCGACGTCGGCAATCTGACGTTGAAGTGTCATCCGAAAGGCGGCCGTATCTCCGTCCGTGCGCGCCACTAGAAAAATGTTCGGCCACGGTTGTTGTGCGAACGGACGATAGATGGCGCTGTCTGGCGCTCGGTCGAGTCCCGAATACTTCACGTCGCCAATGATCCCCACCAGCGTGATAGTGCCTTGACCCGTCACTCCATCCCTAAACACGGGCAATGAGAGCGTGCGGCCGATGGGATCGCCGTCGCCGAAAACGTGTCGGGCCGTGCCGGAGCCCATGATCATGACCGCCGGATGATCGCCGGTGTCGGCATCGGTAAAAAACCGCCCCTTCAGCAGGCGTATCCCAAGAGCCGAGAAATAGCCTGGTGACGACGGAATGGCGGCCGCTTGATAGTCGATCGCGCCGGCTCCCCTGAGCGTGAGAAGAAGTCGACTTTCCCTTGGGGGTAAGCTCGTGCCGACGCCGACGGACGTGACCCTCGGCAGGGCACGCATGCGCTCCAGGACACGATCGACGAGCGCGATCTGCTGCGCGGCGTTCAGCTCTCGATCGAGCGCGAGGCTCAGTGACGCGGTCGCGACGCGACCTGTCTCGACGCCGACGTCAGTATTCATCAAGCGAACGAGACTGCGCCCGAGCAGGATGGCACCGACGAGGAGTACGACCGAGACGGCCAACTCGGCGATCATCAACGCACGGCGCACACGAGTGCCGCTCGAACCGCTCGTCACGCCCTGACCGCCAATTCTCAGCGATTTGGATGGGTCTGACTGCAGCGCCGGCAACAGACCGGTGACCAGCGTCACCAATGCTGTCGCCGCGACGGCGAAGACAAGAACGGGGCCGTCCACGCGAACAGCGTCGAGCCGTGGCAGCTCCGCCGGCGCGAGGCGTCGGAGCGCCTCGACCATGCCCGCCGCTAGCGCCATCCCGGCAGTGCCTCCGAGTGTCGCCAGCAGCCCACTCTCGACGACGGATTGCGCGACGAGTCGACCGCGGGAGGCTCCGAGCGCCACACGAACCGAGCTCTCGCGCGCTCGCGCGACGTTGCGCGCGAGCACGAGGTTCATCACGTTTGCACAAGCGACGATTAGCACCAGCCCTACCGCCGCCAGCAGAATCAGCAGCGACGACCGCACGGCCCGCACGAGGTGTTCGTGAAGGCCGACGGCCCTGACTCGGAGACCGGCATAGGCCCTGGCATTCGTAGTGCTCAACGTATGCGCCACGGCGTTGGCGTCCGCGCTCGCTTGGTTGAGCGTGGCGCGAGGCTTCAGTCGTGCAACCGGCAGGAACGAGCAGCACCTCGGACTCACAGTGCGAACAAGTCCCGCGGGCGTCCACACGTCGATTTGGGGGCTTGGAAACTGAAAGGTGGCCTCGGCAACGCCAACGATCGTGAACGGGATGCGGCGCCATGTCGCGCGCTGACTCCCATCCCCACGCGTTGAGTTCAGGGTCACGCGCTGGCCCAGTACGTCTGGGGAACCGCCAAAGGCGCGCCGCCAGACGCGCTCGCTGATGACGAGGGAAGG
Organism: Acidobacteriota bacterium; assembly: GCA_003222535.1. GTDB lineage: Bacteria > Acidobacteriota > Vicinamibacteria > Vicinamibacterales > CAVVIG01 > QHWJ01. The sequence continues at coordinate 22,700 of QHWJ01000334.1, forward strand.
CGACATGTCGTCAGAGGGACCAAGCGCCCGTCCGAGCCTCACTGCTCCACCAAGCGTCGAGAAGAACGCGTCGGAAACGGTCGCGAAATCGACGCGTTCGGCTCCTCGGTCGTTCGAGAGGACACCCTCATCCGTCGCATAGAAGGCCACGGATTCGAACGAAGAGAATCGCGCCCGGAACATGTCGAGTTCGGGCAGAGGGAAGTAGGTGCGCATGGGTTCCCGCGTGCCGCCCACGTCGCGTTCCGCCTCGACCAGCACAAGACGCTCGGCGTCCCGGTACGGCAGGGGCCTGAGGAGAATGCCGTAGACGATGCTGAAAATGCCCGTATTGGCGCCGATGCCCAACGCCAGCGTGACAACGGCTGCAACGACAAAGCCGGGCCTCTTGCGCAGCGTGCGCGCCGCGTAGCGAACGTCCTGTGTGAGTCCATCCAACATGGCTGATCGATGCTGACAATAGTCAGAACGGCAATCGATGATCAATGGCTTTCGCTTTTCCGATCTCGAGCGCCAATCTCATGCGATCAGCCGGCGTGCCTAGCCGTCGGCGTTCGGGTGGGATCGCTGCGCGCGTAGCGCGCGTGCTACACTGCCGGCAATGAGTCGACGGATCACCCAACGTGAGCTCCGCAACGAAAGCGGGCGAATCATGCGGGCCCTGGACAAGGGGAAGGCATTCATCGTCACACGCAATGGCGTGCCTGTTGGTGAGCTGATTCCTCTGCGACAGCGGGTGTTCGTGCCGACCGAAGCTGCCCTTGCCGCTTTCGCGGGCGCTCCACGCGTTGCGCCCGGACGTTTTCGGAAAGACGTAGACGCCAGAATCGATCAGGATCCAATGCCGCGTGGCTGATCCACGCCATCCCCGCCGGTCTCATCGACACGTCCGTGGTCATCGACCTGGTGCTGATCGAACCGGCCGATTTGCCCGCGGAGATCGCCGTCTCTGCGATCACCATGGCCGAACTTGCGGCGGGACCGCACGCGACGACCGATCCGGCAGAACGCGCCCGGCGTCAGGACCGGTTGCAGCGAGCCGAGGCAACGTTCGAGCCGTTGCCGGTGGATAGGGCCGTGGCTCGTGCGCACGGCCGGGTCCACGCCGCCGTCGGCGCGGCAGGCCGCAAAGCGCGAGGCCGGCGCGCGGTGGATCTGTTCAGTGCGGCCACCGCAGCGGCGGCAGGTCTGCCCCTGTACACGCGCAACCCGGCCGATTTCGCTGGCTTGTCAGAGATCCTTGAAATCGTCGCGGTCTGATCGGGCCGGGGATGAGGCACGCGCCTGCTGGCTGGCGAGAGTGGCGTCCCGTTGTCACAGTTGCCGGAATTCCTCGGCAGGTTCAACTGTCGCTGAAGCTGGCCTTCTGAAGGTCCCTGGGAACATGCAGTCGCTCATCGGCGACGCGGCTATCCGCGTCCGATGAACGGCATCGCCGTCGCCATCACCGTCATGAACTGCACATTCGCATCCGGCGGAAGGCTGGCCATGTAGATCACCGCTCGCACGACGTGCGCGACGTCCAGGCGCGGCTCCACGGCGGTCCGGCCGTTGGCCTGCAGCACTCCGGTCGCGAACGTCGCCGTCATGTCCGTGGCGGCATTGCCTATGTCGATCTGCCCGCACGCGATGTTGAATCGTCGGCCATCGAGCGACGTGGATTTCGTCAGGCCGGTGATCGCATGCTTGGTCGCGGTATAGGGCGCAGAATGCGGACGGGGTGAATGCGCAGAAATCGATCCGTTGTTGATGATGCGTCCGCCCTGCGGCTGCTGATCCTTCATCAGCAGGATCGCCTGCTGCGTGCAGAGAAACGCGCCTGTCAGGTTCACGTCCACCACCGACTTCCACTGGTCGAGCGTCAACTCCTCTATCGGAACGCCGTGCGTGGTCACACCCGCGTTGTTGAACAACAGGTCCAACCGTCCGAACATGTCGCGCGTCGCCGCGAACAGCGCTCGCACCGCTGCGGGATCGCTCACGTCCGCCGGCACGACGCGCGCGCGCGCGCCCTGCGCGCCCGCGGCCTCGACCGTCTGTTCCAGCAAGGCCGCGCGCCGGCCCGCAAGCACGACGGAGTAGCCGTCCTCGAGGAGCCCGATCGCGACGGCTCTGCCGATGCCGGTCCCGGCCCCCGTGACAATTGCCACCTTCGGTCGTGTGCTCACGTGGGCACGCTAGCATGGAACGGGCATGAAAATACTCGTCACCGGAGCCGCGGGATTTCCGGGCCGTCGTCCCGCCGGGGCGCTGCTCGCAGGCGCCGGGCCTTCCGGAGGCGTCGACGCTCGCGGCCGTCGATGCCGCGGCGTGCTCGATCGGCCATCCTCGAGTGGACTGCAGATCCGGGACGATCACGGGCCCGCGCTTCACACGCTCTGCGGGCACACGCCATCGCATCGCATTACTATGTTGAGGAGCGCCCCAAGAGGCGTTGAGAACGAAAACGTTGGATTGCGCTCGTGCCGGTCATCGCGGTCGTGGCGATCTTGATTTGGGCGCGGGCATCCGCTCCATCAACCTGACCACCCGGCACCTGCTTCAAATGCGATCGATCCTTCTCACGCTCGCGAGTCTGCTCAGCTATACGGTGGTCTCGGCAACCGCGGATACAAGCCAGCTCGAACATCTCGAGAGAGCGGTGATGGCGGAACCCGAGAACCTGCAGGTCGCGGCCGAGTACCGCCAGCGCGCGATCGCTTCCGCTGATTTCGACCGGCCGATTGCCGTGCTTGGCAAGCTCGCGAAGCGCGCGAACAGCGGTCCGAACATTCACATCAGCCTCGCGCTCGCTTACGTCGACAAGGTGCCGTCGTCTGGCGACATCAGACGGCTGTACCTCGGGCGCGACGCGATGAACGCGTTGACGCGTTCCATCGCGATGCGCCCGACGGTGCTGGCGTATTACATCCGCGGCGTGATCAATCTGTTCTACAACTCCTTCATTTTTCATCGCACCGACAAAGGCGTGGCCGACCTCACGCGCGCTCTCGCGATGGCCAATCCCGACACGCCGCCGCCGCTCGTCCTCAGCCTGTACGCCGCGCTTGGCGACGGGTACTCGCGTCTCGAGAATCTCGCCAAGGCGCGCGAAGTCTGGGCCACGGGCCTCGCGAAGTTTCCCGACGCCGCCGGGCTCACGACGCGATTGACGAAACAGGGCGTGGAGCTCGAGGACGTCGTGACGACGGCGCTAACCGCGAGCCGGCGTATGGACACGACCCTCAGCGGGTTCCTGCCGGTTCGGTAGAGTCCCTGGTGCCTGGTCCTTCGTACCGGGTTCGTCCAACGCCCCTCGTTCGTTCGTGATCCGTGGTCCGTGGTCCTTGGACGCGGACCAGGGACTATGGACCAGGGACGGACCGAGCACCAGGAACGAAGGACCAGGGACGGCGCGTCCACGCCTTCAGCCACAGCAGATAGTCGAACCGCTGCTTCTTCCCGTCGAGATACACGCGAGTCCCGTCGATGACGAGGTGATGACGGCCATCGGGATACGGGCTGCTCGGATCCGGCTCGAGACGCAGCGCCGGCGTTTCCCGGAACGCCGTCGGCGTGAGCGCCTCAACCTTCATCACCGTGACTGCGCCCCCGTACGTCTGACTGCAGTCCTGAGCCGGCCGATAGAGGCATCCACCCAACGTGAACGGCCGGCCCGCCGGCCGCGCCGACGCCAGATCCGACTTCAACGGGTTGAGCGCGTGCGCAGTCCACGGTCCGGCGAGCGTATCAGCGTGATAGCCGTGTAAGATCAGGTTCCCGATCTTGTCCCGATAATCGGTACACAGCAGCCACCAGCGGCCGTCATGCTGAAAGAACGTCGGGTCCACGACCTGTCGGCCCCGCAGCACATGATGTAACGGCCGCCACGATCCATCGTCCCCAAGGCGGTAGACGATGCAGCCATCCTCCTGATGGATTTCCGGTGCGCAGAGGACATGCGAGCCGTCCTCGAACGTGTACGGATAGGACAGATGGCTGTCGCACGTGATCGCCGGGACGAGCGCCGGCGACGATGCATCGACGGCATCGACCCGCGAGATGCGGCCGCGCATCCCTTTGGGATGTCCGTACTCTTCGACGAGCAGCCAGTCGCGGCCGTCCTGGCGGTAGGGAAACGGATCGGCGAGATAGTAAAGCGATGGCCGCGCCGGGAGCCAGCGGACTGCGCCAAGTGATTCGAGCTGCCGGAGATCGGTCAGCGGTCCGTCGAGCGCGGCGATCCCGACGTTCCAGGTATCGTACCGCGCGGCCTCCCGCCACCAGTGCCAGAGACGGCGCGCCGGTTGGGAACACAACCAGCGCAGCAGCTCAGCGTCCGGGGGATAGCGCTCTCGGCCTGAGGAACGCACGGACGAGTATTGCGGATCCGGGGCTGCGGATTGCGGAGTGATGCGGGCCGGGCGCCGCGTCAGCTCGCCCCATCCGCCGGACTGAATCTCAGCAGCGGCACGAGCCGGCCAACCGGCGAGCACATCGTGCAATCGCCGCTCGGTCACGCGATAATCGAGCGCGGCCGGCAACCAGCCGTCCTGCAGGACGACGCGCTCGCTGGCGACATGGGCGAAGAGCGTTGCGCGTACCGAGGGTCGGCCCCGCGTCGCCGATCGCCAGCCGATCGGCGGACCACCCTGCACTTCGAATCGCCAGATCCCGAACGGCGGCGGATCGAGGGCCGCGATCGCCGATGCGGGCGTCGCAAAGCACAACACGAAGTCCACCGGCGATCGATCCGTGACGTGAAGCGCACGGCTCCACCAGTCGGGCGCGTCGTCACGTAGGGCGACGCTTTCAGCGTCGCCGCGGCGAGCCTGAAAGGCTCGCCCTACATCAAAGCGCCGCAAGTACGCGCGCCACAGCCACGAAGGCGAGACGCCGACATCGCTCGGAGCCGCCCACGCCGGCCGGCCACACCCGGCGGCCTGGAGGCCATCCAGACAGGCGCGCTGCCACGCCGGAAGCGTCCCGTCGGGTGACGAAACGACCCCAAATCGCCTAAGCTGCCCACGTGCCAGGTTTGAGCCCACGATGAACGAACTACCGGTCGCAGGCGGCGCGCCGCCGACTTTCAGCCTCGTACGGAGTCTACCGGCTTTCAGGCCGTAGTTCGTTCAAGTGGTGCGCGTGGTGGGGGATCCCTCGTGAGTGCGGGCCTGATCGTCGTCACCGCCGCCTCGACCAACCACTTCGGACCGCTGCAGTATCTGCTCCGCTCGCTGCGTGCGCTTCGCGCGCGCGTCGAGTGCTACGACATCGGGCTCACCGCCGCGGAGGTCGCCGCCCTCCCCCGGTGGGACGGCTTCCTGTATCACATGTTCGATTTTGCCGCGCATCCGGCGCACATGAACGTGTCGATCAACGCCGGCGAGTACGCCTGGAAACCGGTGATCGTCGCCGACGTCGTCGATCGCGTGCGCGCCTCCGGCCAGGCCGCGGACGTGCTGTGGGCCGACGCGGGCACGTACTTTCACACGCTCGATCGCATCGCCGATCGGGTTCGGGGGAGCCGCGGCCTCTGGGTGCGGGCGTCGAGCGGCACAATGCGGCAGTGGACGCATCCGCTGATGTTCGAGTACCTCGCCGCCGATCCGGCGCTGTACGCTGATCGATCGAACGCCGATGCGACGCTCGTCGGCTTCGCGACCGGCAGCGCGGACGCCGGGGCGCGCGAGGCGCTGTATCGCGACGTCGTGCAGCCGTGGAAGGCGTGCGCGATGGCGAAGGCGTGCATCGCCCCCTCCGGATCGTCGCGCGGAAACCATCGGCAGGATCAGGCGGTGCTGTCGTACCTGGTTCATCACGCCGGTTATCCATTCGCCAGCGACACGCGCCGGACGCTGGGCGTCCGGTGCAAGTGCGACCGCTGGTTTTACCGGTACGTCGGCTTTCACGTGCCCACGCCGGTGTATGCGCGGTGCTGCCTCTATTGATCGAGATCTCCCTGTCCACGCATTACGAGCTGTACCACGACTGGCGGAAGGCGCTGGCGTTCTGCCGCACGCTGCCCGACGTCGGCCCGGGCGAACCGATCGCCTTTCATTTCTTCTGGCGCGAGCGAACCGACCGCTTCTGGCCGAAGGTGCGGCGCTTCGGCCGCAAGCAGGCGCTGCCGGTGAAGGCGTTTTTCGCAACACAGGATCTCTCGACGTGCTCCCTGGTGCTCTGGTCCGATCGGGACCTGTCGGCGAACGAGTGGCTGCGGCCGTTTCTGCCGCGGCTCACCCTTCGCGTGTACGATCCGGCCGCCGAGGCGCGCGGTACGCCGCTCGAGGCGCATCCCGGGATCTACCGCGAACGTGACTCACGTGTGTACCGCGACGGCGACCTGTTCCGCATTCTCGTGCTGCACAACTACGGCGGCGTCTACGCCGACATGGACACGGTGTTGCTCCGCAGCCTCGGCGTCTTTCTGGATCAGGAGTTCGTTTATCAGTGGGACCGCTTCGACGACCTCTACGCCCCCGCGTTGATGCGGCTGCGCAAGGGGAGCACATTCGCCCGTGAGCTCGTTCAGGGGATCATCGAAATTCCGCCGGGCAAGTACAACTGGGGCCGCGAGAACGTGCGGCGCGCCATTCAGCTCGGCCGGTCCATCACCGTGTTTCCGTCGCCCTTCTTCAACACAGAATGGCAGGCCGACCCCGGCTTCAAGCCGTTCAGACGCACGCCGCAGAGCGCGAATCTCTACGAGGGCGCGTTCGCCTGGCACTGGCACAATCAGTGGGACGCGGCCATTGAGGAGGGCAGCAAGTTTCAGCTGCTCGAAGCCCATTTCGACCGGAGGCTCGACGTGTTGGTTCTGGTGTCGTGCGTCTGACGGTTAGTACACTCGCTCGTCCTGAGCTTGTCGAAGGACGAGCGGTTTGGCTCGTGGTTCGACAGGCTCACCACGAGCGGATTTCCAGGTATCTCGCTCGCAACCGAGCAGGTACCCGATGAACGCCACCGCCACACAGCTGCGCCGCATCGCGGCGGTCGTCTGGTCGGAACGCCGGTTGTATCTGACCGGCTCGATCTTCGTCGCGGTCAGCATCGGCACCGCGCTCGCGTACCCGCAGGTCATCCGTCTCATCATCGACGATGCGATTGCCGGGGGGCAGACTCGCCGGCTGAACCAGCTCGCCTCGATCATGATCGGCGTCCTCCTGCTCGAAGCGGTCTCGACCTGCGTTCGGGACTACTGTTTCAATCTCGGAGCCGAGCGCGTCGCCGCGGCCCTGCGGCGGCTCGTGTTCGGAGCGCTGCTCCGGCAGGACGTGCAGTTCTTCGACCGCCGCGACACCGGCGAGATCACCACGCGGCTCTGGGCCGACGTGCCGGCGCTGCAGCACGTGCTCGGCGAGGAATTCGCCGACGCCCTGCGGTTTTCGGTCTTCGCGGTGTGCGGGACTGTCCTGCTGTTCTACACCTCACCGCTGCTGACGCTGCTGACGCTGCTCGCCGTCCCCCCGATCGTGATCGCGACGTCGGTGCTCGGCCGCCGCGTCCGGAGTCTGTCCAGCGACGTCCAGCAGGCGCACGCCGGCGCCGGGGCCGCCGCGGCGGAAGTGATCGGCGGCATTCGCACGGTGCGCGCCTTTTCACAGGAGAGGGTCGAGGCAGCCCGGTATGAACGCCAGACGGCGCGCGCGCTCGAGCTCGCCCGCCGCAAGATCGTCGCGGCGTCGGCGCTCGGCGGCGTGTCGCTGGTCGCGGGCGAGTGCGCCGCCCTTCTCGCCATCTGGGTCGGCGGCCACCTGATCGTCGCCGGCAGGCTGACGACGGGGTCGCTGATTTCGTTCGTGCTCTACGCGCTCCTCGTCGCCCGCGGGTTCCGGAACGCCTCGCGGTTCACGGCGGAGTCGATGCGCGCGGCCGGCGCGACAGAATGGATTTTCGATCTCTTGTCCCGTCAGCCGTTGATTCCAATTGAAGGCGGGCCCGCACCCGGCGACTTCGACGGCTCGGTCACGATCGAAGCGGTGCGCTTCTCGTATCCCACGAGGCCGGAAGTGGAGGCGCTGCGGGGCATCGATCTGCGCATCGCGCCGGGCGAGGTCGTCGCGCTGGTCGGCAGATCCGGGTCCGGCAAGTCGACGCTGCTGAATCTGATTCTCCGGTTCTACGATCCCGGCGAAGGGCGGGTCCTCATCGGCGGTCACGACATCCGGCACCTGGATCCCGCCTGGTTTCGCGCGCACGTGGCCACCGTTCAGCAGGATCCGGTGCTGTTCTCGCGCACCATCGCCGAGAACATCGCCTACGGAGTCGCGGGCGCGGGTGCGACGGCCGATGCCGCGCGGATCGAGGCCGCAGCCGCGCTGGCCTGCGCCGACGAGTTCATCCACCGCCTGCCCGGCGGCTACGATGCTCCGATCGGCGATCGCGGCGTGCAGCTGTCGGGCGGACAACGTCAGCGCCTGGCGATCGCGCGCGCGGTGCTTCGGCGTCCGGCGATCCTCATCCTGGACGAAGCCACCAGCGCGCTCGACTCCGAGCTGGAGTCGGTCGTGCAGGACGCGCTCCGCGCCATTGACTATCGTCCGACCACCATCATCATCGCCCACCGCCTGTCGACCGTCGCCAACGTCAATCGTGTCGTCGTCCTCGACCGGGGCGCCATCGTCGAGAGCGGTACCCACGACGAGCTGCTGCAGACGTCGCCGTTCTACCGGCAGCTCGTGAATACGCAGCTCGTCGCACAATGAGCCGCGCCGTCGAGTGGTACCGATCGAACGCGCCCACGAGGAGCGCGAGCCTTTCAGGCGAGCGGGCTCCGTCCCCGCGTCCTTCGATCAGCCGGGCGATCCGGAATTGGCTGCGCGATCGCCTGCCGGAGCCGGACGTCCGCGACAGGACGCTCGTGCTGTATGCGCGGCGGGGACTCCCGAAGCTGTCGTCGTGGGCGGGGATGTTTTCCGAGTTTCACTCCGTGCTGGGCGCGCTGGCGTACGCCGAGATGCGCGGCGCGGCGGGCGTCTGCGTCGATTTTCGGAGCGCGCCGTACGTCGATCCCGAGCGTGGACCGAACTGGTGGACGTACTTTTTCACGCGGGCAGATATGGCAGTCCGGTCGTCGCCGTCCCTAGCAGCCGAGCTCCACCTGAACCGCGTGGTTGCGAAGTACGGCAGGCACGGAGGATTCTGCGACCTGGTCAACGGCGTCACGCCGTATCTGTATCCGATGACCTGGGGCGTGAGCCGTTCGGAGCTGCATCGCCTGGTGACGACGCACATTGAAGTGAGGCCGGAGATCCGGGACGAGGTCGATCGGATCGTCGCGGCGTCCTTCGAGCCGGGCGCCTACATCGTGGGTGTGCATTATCGCGGCACCGACTCGACGCACGGCCTGGCGGGTTCGTTGGTCGATTATCGAACCCATCGGATTCCTTACAGCGTCTACGCCGACGAGATGCGGCGGGTGCTCGCGGTGGCCGCGCCGCGCCGCTACCAGGTGCTGGTGGCGACCGATGAAATCGAGTTCCTCGACTTCATGCGCCGCGAGCTCGGCGATCGCGCGCTGTACCTGCAAGATGCCCCGCGCGTGCGCGCCGGCGGCGCCGCGATTCACTTCGACGACACGCTCCAGGTGTCGAACTACCAGAAGGGGAAGTCCGGCCTTGTGGATTGTCTGCTGCTCGCCGCCACGAGCTACCTCGTGAAAGGGCGATCAAATCTCTCGGACGCGTCGCTGGCCTTCAACCCGCGGCTGCCGTATTCGTTTTGCGTCCGCTAATTGTGAAGAAATACGACGTTGAACGCAGAACTCGCAGAACTCGCGGAAAGACCCTAAGCATTTTTCTCTGCGGGTTCCGCGGTCTCTGCGTTGTACGTGATTTCTTCACAGGCTCTGAACCCTTCGCGCTACGACGTCCTGCAAACGGTCTTGACGCCCGCGCAGGATCCCGCGGCCGCCGAGCAGCGCCAGCGCGACGGCGCCGGCCGCCGTGCTGACGCCGTACGAAATCACGCGCCCGACGATCGTGATGGCGGCGGCGGCCTCGACGGTCGCGCCGAACAGCATCAGCCCCGCGACCATGCTGCCGTCGATGGCGCCGACGCTCCCGACGGTCGGCACGAAGCCGCCGACGATGCCCATGATCGTGATCGTCGCCGATTGTTGAATCGTCAGCGGCACGCCGAACGCCGCGGCCACGACGATTTGCCGCGCGATGGTTTCCACCTGAGCGAGCGTCGCGCAGCACACGGCCCGCGCCGCCGGCGCGGGGCCGATGCGCAGGTGCCCGGTCCGCGTCCAGATCGAAGCGACGTGCGCACGCAGACGATGGCGCGCGAGCCAGGCGATCGCCATCCCCACGACGACCGCCGCTCCCGTCACGATCAGCGCGGTGTGCGATCGCCTGACCAGGCTTGCGATCGCCGGCGTCGAGAGCGCGACGACGACGGCGAGCGGCGGCACCTCCGACAGCCGGACGTAAGCAAACGAGGCCGTCGCCCGCGCGAGCGGGACGCCTTCAGCCCGCAGCAGCGCAATCCGGCTCGCGTCTCCGCCGAGACCGGTCGTCGGCGTCGCATTGCGTACGAAGATGCCGGCGAGGTTGATGAGCGTGGTGCGGGAGAGCCGCAGGGGGCTGCCGAGCGCCGCCACGACGCCGCGCCAGCGCTCGCCGGTGATGACGAGCCCGATACCGTTCAGCGCCAGCGCGCGCGCATCCGATTGCGAAGGTCGGGCAGTTCCTGATTCTGTTCCGCGTGGCGGGACTCGCCGTCCGGTACCTCGTGCAGCCGACCGGATCGGCAGGCGCGCGCCTGGAGCTGTTTCTCCCCGCCGCCTCGGCGCATGTCGGCGCGCTGCTGATCATCGTCTCGTCGCTGCTGCTTCTCGCGAAGCGGGCGCCCGCGATCCGCCCTCCGATCGTGTTCGCGTCGTGCGTCCTGTGTGCCGTTCTGATGATCGCAGGCCAGGCCGATTTCACAGTCTCCGCGGTTACGGGGGCGCCGCTGACGCCGACGGTGTTCCGCACATTCCGGGGGATCCGCGTCATCAGGTCGAACGAGTTTCTCGAGCCGCTGAAAGCGCATCTCGCGCTGGTCGCAGGTGGGGTTGTATTCCTGGCTGGTGTGCTCGGGTGGATGGCGACCGTGATCTGCCGCGATCGCGGCGCGGATCGCGCCCGCGATCCCTCGTGGACGCGCCTGATCGCATGCCTCGCCGCGGGTATCGCGCTGCTGTGGCTGCCCACGCTCGTGACCTGGCCCGTGCCGCCGCCGCCGATTGAGGCCGCGTTCGCAGGAGAGTACCTCGGCCTCGACCAGACGCGGCTTCGCGGATCAGAGCAGGAAGCCATCCGTGACCTCCGCGAGCTCCTGGGGCTGCCTCCGCGGATGGCGTGGCTGAGCGACGACTACCCGCTGGTGTACGGTCCCGCGGAATCGGTCCGGCTCGACACCACGGGAACGGCGGTGATGGCGTCGCGTCGCAAACACGCAGTCCGTCTCACGCCGGACACCCGCGACGCCTTGCGCCGCGACCGGCCGGACATCGTCGTCGTCATGATCGAGAGTCTGAGGGCCGAGGATCTCGCGCTGGTCACGGGCGCGCGCGAGTCCGGGAGCCCCAACCTGGACGCGCTGGCCGCGCGCGGCGTGGTGTTTCCGGCGTTCACGTCCAACGGCTTCCCGAGCGCGCCGTCCGTGCTGTCGTTTCACTGCTCCGCCTGGCCGCACCGGCGGAAGGAAATCATCACGGATTTCGCGGACCGCCGTTTCGACTGCATCCCGTCGCGCCTGCGCGATGCCGGCTACGAGACGATATACGTCGGCGCCGACCCAGGCTTCGACAACCAGGATCGGTGGCTGCCGCAGTGGTATTCGACCGTGATCGATCTGGTCGCCCAGGGCGTGGCGGCCACGGATCACAACATCGTGACGCGCATGATCGGCGAGATCCGCCGGCATGACGCGTCCTCGCCGTCGAACCCGCTCTTCGCGTTCGTCTCGACCTACAGCACCCACTTTCCATTCCGCCTGCCCGACGATGCGGGAGAGCCGGCGCTGCCTTTGTCCGCGAGCTTGTCCGATCGATATCGGCAGGCGCTGCGCTACACGGATCGCGAGGTCGGCACGCTGCTGTCGTTTCTCGCCGCGCGGCGCCGCCACGAACGTACGGTGACGATCGTCGTCGGCGACCATGGCTTCTACACAGATTTGCGACGGACGTCGGGGCTCCCGGAGAACGACAACATCTGGACGGCGGCGATTTTTGCCGGACCGCCGGATTTCGTGGGACCGCCGCGCCGGATCGAGGGACCGGCGAGCCACGCGGACATGTTGCCGACGATCCTGGCGCTCGTCGGAGATGCCCGTCCGTCGGCGGCGCTCGGCGCCGATCTCTTCGGCGCGCCGCGCGGCGGCGGACGAAGCGCCGTGGCGATCCGCCCAGGAGGTGTGCGGTTTGATCGCGATGGGTATTCGGTGCTGGTCGATGCACGAACGCCGAACGTCTTTGCGACGGGCGTGTCGTTTCCCGGGCTGCTGCGGGCCGGCGCCCGGCCGTTGATCGATCGCGCGCGCGTGATGCGGCTGGTCGGCCAGGTGACCACCTGGTCGTACCTCATCGAGAAGAACCGGGTCTGGAATCGATCATTCCTGCTGTCGAATGGAGCGCGAGATGGGTCGAATGGAGCGCGAGATGTTCGAATGGAACGCGAGTAGGGCGACCCTTTCAGGGTCGCCGGTAGCGCCACCGGCACCGCTGAAGCGGTGCCCTAGCACTTTAATGTAATGAGGAAGTAGGAATCTGGAATTGAGAATGCGTAGCGAATTCCGAATTCCGAATTCCGAATTCCGAATTCCTAATTCCAAAGGCCTGATGATCGCGAGCCCTTCGTACGGTCTCGCGAACCGCTTGCGGCTGATGGGGAGCGCCAAGATCATCGCCGACGTGCTCGCGAAGGAGTTTCGCTTCATCTGGGAACAGAACGGGGACATGCCCGACACCCGTTGGCACGACCTCTTCGAGCCCTCGCCGGAATTCGTGGAGCTCGAGCTGCGGGGTCTCCGCGGCTGGCTGACGAAGGTGCTCTGGCGTTCGCCTTTCGCCGGCCCCGATCGCCTGCATGCGCTCGGGGGGTTGCCGGGCGATCGGTGGGCGGCGCACGAGAAGCTCCTCGGCTTCATCACCGACGAGAACACGCCGTACGCCTGCGTCTATCCGGGCCAGACCAAGCCCTGTTCGACGCACGCGGAATGCTCCGTCGCGCTCGATCCGCTCTGGAAGCACGTTGGACTGCGGGGGCAGTTCAACTACAAGCTCGTCGACATGAGCGACGAAGAGTACGTGCGGCGCATGCGCGCGTTCTATCGCGAGCTCCGGCCCGTTGCGGCCGTCACCGGAATCGTCGATCGCCTCACGCGCGACTTCGCCCCGCAGGTGCCGATCGAGAACGACGGGGACGTGGCGATCGCCGGCCCCGGGGGGTCGGCGCCGGTGACCGTCGGCGTCCATTTCCGGCAGACGGACAACACACACTTCTACGAAGGCGCCATTCCGCCCGCGGCCTACCACGCGCACATGGACTGCGTGATCGAGCGATTCCCGAACGCGCGGTTTTTTGTCGCGGCCGATACGGTGCAGGCGCGCGACGTGACGCGCCGCCGGTACGGAGAACGGATTCTGACGCACGTCACCGAATCGCCAGACGTGGATCCCCGGCTTGGCGACCGCTACGCTCGCCTCGGGCAGCAGGCGGCGCTCGCCGATCTGATCGCGTTGTCGAGGACATCCATCATCATCGGCACGCGCTTCTCGTCGTTTTCGTACGTGCCGGCGGTGTGGGGCGGCGTGCCGGTCATCGAGACCGGTCGGCATCTCAGGGTCATCCCGTGGACGTGAGCGAGAGAAAGTCAGAAGTCAGAAGTCAGAAGTCAGAAGTCTGAAGTCTGAAGTCTCAAGTACCGACGAGCCGGAGCGCGAGCCTTTCAGGGTGCGGACGGATATCAGCTTCATCACCCGTCAGGGCTCCACAGGGTGTCCGCAGGCGGGACCGGGATCCCGACGAGCTTATTTCGCTGGAGACACCGACGCCCTGTACGATTGTCGCGCGCGCACTCGCTGCTGACCGTCGACTTCAACCCTGATACCGTGCAGCGCGTCGTCGTGGAGAGTCTCGGGCGCATACCCGAGCAGATACTGGTGCGAGAGCTCGTCGAGCAGCTCGTCGAAGGCGTTGTGCAGCTCCTCGATCTTCTCCGTGAAAAGTGCGCGGCCGCCGGTCGGCTGCGCGAGCCGTTGCATCACCTTTTTCAGACGGTCCATCGACGTGCCGCGGCCCTGGCCGATCATGTAGAGCGTGACGTCGCTCGCCTGCAGGCGGCGCTCGACCTCCTCGATGGGCGCGTGGCTGCCTTGATCCTCGCCGTCGGTGAACACGATGAGCGATTTGCGTCCGGTCTCGCGTCCGAGCATCTCGGTGCTGCGGATGATGACGTCGTACAACGCGGTCGATCCCCACGGCATGAGCCGATCCACCGCCCTGGCGCGTTCCGCCGGATCGGTCGTGCGTCGCGTGAGCGCGAAGATCGTGTCGTTGAATCCGAGCAGCGTGACCGACGCCTGGCTCGGCACGGCGGTCAGAAATTGCTTGACGGCCGTCTTCACATTCGGCATCGCGGTCGTCATGCTGCCGCTGATGTCGAGCGCAACGATCAGCTCGAGCGGAACGTGTTCCGACGCGAAATGCGAGATGGCCTGCGGGCGCCCGTCCTCGAAGACGTGGAAGACGTTCTTCGGCAAGCCCGTGACGAAATGTCCTTTCCTGTCGACGACTGTCGCAGTCACCTGGACGACGTCGACGTCCACCGATTCTGCGTACGCGACGCCCTTGGTTCGAGCGGTCTGAGCGATGCGGCCGCCGCTCGCCAGATTCGCGACGACGCGTACCTGATGCTCCGCGACGGTCGGACCGGCATTCCAGTCGCAGTCAAACGGCGCATGCGTCAGAACGCAGATCTGTTTGCCATCGACATAGAACACCACCATCGATGCCGACCCTGCGGGCTCCACCCGGGCGCTCAGCATGGTCGTGCCGCTCACATACGCGTCTTCCCTGGGCGAGACAATCTCCAGACGCGGCTCGGCCGGTGCCGGACGGCCCTGCGCCGCGTGAACGATCGCAACCGACAGCGCGGCGAGCAGCACCACGATTGAGATGGAGACACCGGCGCGTCTCATTTCGGCCCATCCGGCAGGGCAGTCGTGACGGGGACGAGCGGTCCGCCGACCGCCGTGAGGGCGGCGAGGTAGTCTTCAATCCGCTCCTTCGAGACCGCCTGCGCGGCTCGCACGAGCGCGAGCCAGTCGTTCCCATGGACCGGCTTCACCTCATCGATGTAGTCCTGGGTAGCCGCGGCGAGAACCCCGCTTGCGAGCGCTGCCGGCAGCCGCAACTCGCGAAGCGTCGTCGCGATGCGCAGGGTCAGATCGGCGACGTGTGCGGCCAGGAAGCCTGCCCGCATACGACCAATCGTGAGGATCCAGCCGCCAGGCGGCTGCAGCTTCGTGCACACGCAGCCATCGAACGCCACCCCCGACACGCCCCACTCGTCGAGCGCGGCGGTCTTCTCCGGGTGCCCGAGATACAGCAATTCCGTGAGCGAAAAGAACGACGCGACGCGCGGCGCGTCGTTCTCGAGAGTCCATTGCGCGGCTCGACGCCGCCATTCATCCATCCGGATTTCATCCGCCAGCTCGGCGAGTCGCTCTCCACGGGCGGCGAGCGCCTCGACACGCGCGCGGCCGCGGGCGATCGCGTCGGCGATGGCGTCGCGGTCGGCATCACGGAGCTCGAACGGATTCAGCAGAACGACGGTCTCGCTGAACGTGGTGCGCTGATTGATCGTGAGCACCGGCGGATCCAGGATCCTGTCCGTTGCGATTCGCCGGAGGGCGAGCGGTGCCAGCGCGAGATCGAGCCCGAGCAGCGAGCCGCTGACGTGCCACGGCACGCCAGGGCTGACGATCTGCTGCGGGCTTTCCCACGCGGCCCGCAACTTTGTCTCGCCGCCGCCCTGCTTGTCGAATCCGAAATCGTGACGCCGCCCGACGTTGCCGGCGAGAAGTGCAGTACCGTCCGGATCCCCAAGGCTGAGCGCGTAGGCGAGCGACATCAGCCCGTCGGTCAGCAGTGTGTCGACCGCCGCGAAGAGGGGGCTGGCGTCGTGCGAGGCTTTTTTCACGTCCTTGGGCTTGCCGATCTTCGACAGCTCCTCGATCGCCCTTGTCACGATCTCGCGCGGGCTCTTCTGCGCCTCGACGCCGGGCGGCAGGATCGTCGCCGACGGCTCCTTCTTTTTCGCCCGCTGCGCCAGCCTGCCCGACAGGTTCTTCAGGTCGGCGACGCCCGCTTTGATGTCGTCCGTCGAGATGTTCTGGGCGGAGAGCCTCTCGGCAATCCGCTCGAGGTCGAGCGCCAATCGGAGGGATACGCCGCCCAGCTTCTCGCGCACGCTTGTCAGACGGTGAAGCTCGGGAGCCACGAGATCCAGGCGGTAATTCCGACTCTCCCATGAAACGATCGCCGCCGTTTCCTTCGTCCCGCCGCCGCGCGATCCGGCGAGGGCCATCGCGACCGCCGCATCGATATCGTCCACATGTGGCAGCGTCGGACCGAGCGTCCCCTGCACCCATCGCGCGACGCCGCCGGCGTAGCGTCCGTCCTCGTTTGGCGCGACGGCCGATAGACTCGCCACGAGCGACTCGATGTTCGCGGCGTCGAGGCTGCGTACGCGCGCCATGCCGGCCAGCAGCGCGACAACACCCTGGAACTGGCCGAGCGCGGCGAATCCGCGGTTCGCATCCAGACTTGACAACGCGCTTGCGCGCCACGCCGCCCCCGCATACACCGCTGGAGTCTTCACACCCATGCGCTCGAGCGTGAGCATCAGCATGCGGTAGCGCTGAAACCCGCGGACGGCCACCAGCGCGTCGGGCAACGCCCCTTCGTCCGCCGACCCGAAGACGCGCTGCCCGAAGGCGAACTGATCGAGCCGATCGGCGCGACCGGTGTTGTCCGTGCTGAGCTGGGCGTCGGCAAGCCATGCCGCGTCGATCGTGCCCTCGTGGTCGAAGCTCCTCAGCTGCCGCGCTGGATTGTCCGGCAGGTCGGTGCCGTCGAATGCCCGCGACCAGAAGAGCCGCCAGGCAGGCCGCATCGGGGCGCCGCTGGGCTCCGCCCGCACACGCGCGAGGAGCATCATCGGATCGTTCGCGGGGCGCGTGAACACGCGCGCGTTGATATCCCACTCCTTGATGCCGACTGCCGCGGACATGAGCGCGTTGAATCGATCCACACGGGAACCGCTCTCCTTGATCCACAGTCCCAGCGCAAACGCCGCGCGCGCTGAATCGAAATGCGCCAACGCGTCGTACACGTACGCGAATCGTCCATCGTCACGCCCGAACAGTTCGCGAATGAACCGGTCGGGGCGGCTCACTTTTTCATCGAGCGCTGCTTCCCACAGCCCAACGGCGGCCTCACCGCCCGGCACCACG
Source organism: Acidobacteriota bacterium (assembly GCA_003222535.1). Taxonomy (GTDB): domain Bacteria; phylum Acidobacteriota; class Vicinamibacteria; order Vicinamibacterales; family CAVVIG01; genus QHWJ01. The sequence goes on from QHWJ01000334.1 coordinate 40,191, forward strand.
ATGTGGCCCTGATGGACGTGCAGGCTGCCACCGAATGCGGCAAAGGCTCCGGGTGTGTGCTCGTAGAGTCTCGTGATGACGGCTGGGTGCTCGATGAGGAATTGCAGCGTCTCGTCATCGACAGCGGCGAGCCCATGGGAAAGGAGCGCCGCCTGGCGGTCGGTGACGAGCGCCGAGAACAGTTCGGAGCGCGGAATCTGCCGGTGAAACACCGCCTCGCTCCAGACGAGTGCCGACAGCGGGACGGGGACGATCTCTGTTGGCACCTCGACCTGAACCGATTCGCCGGCGTTCAAGCGCGTGGCGAGCCGCGTCAGGTCAATGCCCAGGTCGGCGAGGAGCCGGAGGCGCTCCGCGGCTTGCTTGTTGTCGGTCTTCTCGACGGTAAACGCCTTGTTCTTCGCGCGCAGCTTCAGGCCGACAAGGTCGAGGAAACCCTTCAGGCGATTGCGATCGTTTTTCTGGGTGGCCATCTTCAGCGAGACGTTGCCACCCGGCGGCTGAACCTCGGCAAGCGCAGACTGGAAACGGCCGACGACGTCGAGATGCTTCACGAGCTGTTGCACCATCGAGTCGGCGGTAGCGCTCTTTCCTTCCGGAGCGTCGTAGATGACGCGTGTCAGCTCAACCACGAAACTGGCGCGATCGGGAACGGCTGAAAGACCGAGCGCGCGCGCCAGCGGCGCGGTGCCTCCTGGAATTGGCACGTTCTCGGACGTCGCTGGGGCGGCGCCCGCCGCGCCGTGAGCGATCACGGCTGCCGCGATCCAGACGGACAGCGCCGCACGCAAGCCGTTCACCGATCGACATGTTGTCACGCCTGAACGTTCCAGGATGTGCAGGTTTATACACCCGCGCGTGTCAGCAGCAGCCGCGTCTGTCGGTGAACGCGCTCGCCGGCAAGGTCGGAAGCGACGTCAGGCGACTGCAGCCGAGGTGTCAACCATCGCGTTCCTGGAGATGGATCGGATCGCGCGGAGCACGGCGCCCGGCGACTGGACAAACTGACCCGCGCGTAATTGGGGTCGCGACACGCCGATAGATCTCTTCGAGCCGTGCGGCGATGCTGCGGCAGTCGTAGTCACGCGCGCGCGCAGCGCCGCGGGCTCCGAGGAGACGGCTGTGCGGCCGGTCGTCGAGCAGCGGGCAGAGCGCTGCGGCGATGGCGTCGGCGTCTGCCGGCGTCACCAGACGTCCACAGTCGGCGCCGCCAACAAGCGCCTCGTACCCGTCGATGCGGCTCGCGACGATCGCGGTACCGGAAGCCATCGCCTCGAGCAACACGACGCCGAAGCTCTCCCCGCCCAGCGCGGGGGAGCAGACGACGTCGGCGGACTGGTAGTATGCGGGCAGATCCTCGTCGGCGACGCGACCGCAGAAGTGCGCCGCGGCACCGAGGTCGGCCGCGAGCCTGGTCAGCCGCGCGCGATCGGCGCCCTCGCCGATGACGAGCAACGTGGCGTCGCGCACGCGCTGTTGCACGAGCGGCATCGCGCGGATCAAGTACTCGACCCCTTTGCGCGGCTCCAGCCGGCCGACGTACAGGACGATGCGCCGGTCCGCCGGCATGGCCCCAGGCCGTGGCCGTGGGATGCGAAACGTATCCGTGTCGATTCCGTCCGGCACAATCTCGTACTCGGCGGGGAAGTGCGCGGCAACGGTACGTCGCGCGGCGTCGGACACCGCGACTCGCGCGCGCAGCCGGCGCGCAAGCGGCTGAAGCGCCCACCCCCACGCCGCGTAGAGCCGATGACCATCTTCCCGATGCACGTGGAACGTGCCGACCAGCGGCGCGTGCGCGCGCATGAGCACCATCCAGGGCACGAGCGGCGTCAGCGGTTCGTGGATGTGGACGACGTCGAACGCCCGCTGCAGGAGGCGGCCGACGGCTCGCAACGCGCGAGGGTCCACGCCGAGCCCCGATTCAGTTCCACCGAGCGTCACCGCGACGGAGCCGCCGAGCGACAGCTCGCCCTCTTGAAGGGGTCCGGACGCCGGCCCGGCGACCTGGACGACGTGTCCGAGGCCTCGCAGGGCCCGGGCCTGTGCACGGATCTGGTTGTTGATCCCGCCATCAGCCGACAAATCGTAGGGCGCGATGATCGCGATCCGCAGCGGGCGATTCGGCGACCCTGAAAGGGTCGCCCTATGTTCATCGTTCGGCGACGCTGAAAGGGTCGCCCTAGGTTCGTCCTTCCCCGTGCGTTCGTCGTTCTGCGACGCTGAAAAGGTCGCCCCAGGTCCGTCGATCGGAGGCCCCGTCATGGTGCGGTGGCCGAGCATCGCCGGCCGGACGTGGACAGAACCTCGGCGTAATTTTCGATGAGGTATCGCGAGTGGGCCTGCCACCGCTTCCCGATTGCCTCGAGCGTCGTGGCCAGCGCCTGATGGCTGCTCGACACGTCAGCGCGCTCGTCCGGATCGTGCTCGACGTCGAACAGCTCGTTGACGCCCGTCTCCCCCCAGTGGACCAGCTTCCACCGGCCCGCGCGCACGCCTACCTGCGACAGCGGCGGCCGCGTCGCGAAGATGACGACGCGCGGCGCGCGTCCGCGCGTGAGATCGCGTCCCTTCATCGTCGCGGGCGGCTCGATTCCGAGCAGGCCGAGCAGCGTCGGCGCGATGTCGATGTGTCCGGTCGGCAGCGTGACCGCGCCGGCCGCGCCGGCGAGCTGAGGCCCCGTCACGACGAGTGGCACGTGCACCGACCCCTCGTAGATCGACGCGTCGCGGATCCGTCCCATGCCCGCGCGCCCGGAGCCGGGACCGTGATCGGAGGCAATCGCGATGAGCGTCGAGTCGAGAAGATTCTGCCGCGTGAGCCCGGAGACGAGGTCGCGGAGCCTGTCGTCCACGAAGCGGAACGTCGCCCGCTGCGCGGCCGTTTCCGCGTCGCGATCGAGCCACCGTTCCGACGGTGACCCCGGGTACTCGAACGGGTGATGGCCCGCGGCCATGTTGTAGGCGGCGAAGAACGGCCGCTCGGGATGCTCCCGGCGCTGGCGCGCGATCCAGTCGAGCGTTGCGCGCACCGTGACGCGCTCGTCGAGACCCCACGCGTTTTCCCACGCGCCCTCACGGCCCGGCATGTCGTTGCGGTCGGCCATGAAATCGATCCGGCGGTGCCGGAGAAACCGAATCTGTCGATCGAAGGCGAAGTCGGCCGACGTCAGGAGCGCGGTATCGTAGCCGGCCGCCTTCAGCGCTTCCGTCAGGCTCACGCACGGAATCGCCGGGTTCACGTACGTGATCGGGGGGTAGTCCGGGTGCGGCAGCTCCGAGCACCAGATGCTGAACGCCGCCTTCATCGTCTGCGCCCAGTGCGTGTAGTGATTCTCGAACCGCACGCCGCGAGACGAGCGCCCGATCTCCTCGAGAAACGGCATCGGCGTGGGAGCGCCCGCGGAGGCCGCCAGGCCGCGAGCGCTGATCGATTCGAGGATCACCAGCAGCAGGCTGGTTTTCCCCGGCGCAGCCGTGACGAGCGGATTGCCGCCGTCAACCGGCACGGGCGAGCCGAGATCGAAGCAATACGGATCCGCTGGAACGGGATCACCCCTCCGCAGCGCGCGCAGCGGTCCTCGCAGGTAGGACGCGGCGAGCATCGTCAGCGGGCTGCGTTCCAGACCGAACGTGTGAACGGCGAGCAGACCGTTGGCGAGTCCCGGAACGGCGAAAAGCGTCAGCAGCACGAAGGTGCAGAGCGCCACGACGGTTCGGCGGCCGACGACGCGATCGACGTCGTGGCGCCGGAGCAGCCAGACGAGCAGCGCGGGTGCGAGCACAACCACGACGATCGCTTCGATCCTGAACGTGGGCGTCAGGTACGGCGCAACCGAATCAGTCATCGGCGTGCCACTTCGGCCGGGCGTGGCGTTGTACAGAAACAGAAGGTCGATGGCGGCCTTATCGAGCGGCGCGCCGACGACCAGCGCGACGTGATAGCTGACGAGGAGGAACGCGGCGTAGATCGCCTGCGCGGCCATCGACCATGCGACCGCCAGGCCGGGCAGCCGGAATGGCAGTGGCGCTGCAACGAGCGTGGCGATCGCCGCGACGATCGCGGCCGACAGCACATCCCACCCAAGGCACAGCAGGATGCGCGGCCATATGAGCAGTGCGGATGTCGCCCCTTCGGCCCCTGACGCCGCGTACTCGAACAACGCGGCCTTGAAGACAAGCGTGGCGGCGAGCGCGGTGAGGAAATTCGCGACCGCCAGCGAGGTGGCGCGCCCGTCAACTCTCAACGGGTCAACTCTCAAGTCTCAACGTTCAGTCTCAACGCTGACAGTGAGCCTTGACTTGAGCCCTGAGCCTTGAGCCCTGAGCGCTGTGAGTGGCGTGGCACGAGGAAACCGGATGTTAGCATAGGCATTCTGGGCACGCGACGCCGCTCACACTTCCTGCTCCTCGCCGCGCTGGGTGTCGTTTTCGGCGACATCGGCACCAGCCCGCTGTACGCGCTGCGCGAGTGCTTCGACGGCATTCACGCGATTCCCGTCTCCACCGCCAACGTGCTCGGCGTCCTGTCGCTCATTGTCTGGTCGCTCGTCATCACCGTGTCGGTGAAGTACGTGCTGTTCGTGATGCGCGCCGACAACGGCGGCGAGGGCGGCATCCTGGCACTCGTCGCACTGGTGAGGAGCAAACCGGGCGTGTCGTCCCGCCGTGCGCTGATCGCGATCGGCCTCTTCGGCGCGGCGCTGTTGTACGGCGACGGCATGATCACTCCGGCGATCTCCGTCCTGAGCGCCGTCGAGGGGCTGAGCGTCGCGACGCACGTCTTCGAGCCGTTCATCGTGCCGATCACGGTCGTCATCCTCATCCTGTTGTTCGTCCTCCAGCATCGCGGCACCGGCGGCATCGGCGCCATCTTTGGGCCGGTCATGGTCGGGTGGTTTCTGACGATCGCACTGCTCGGCCTGCCGCCGATCGTCCGCAAGCCGGACGTCCTCTCCGCGCTGAACCCGTGGTACGCGTACACGTTCTTCGCGGCGCACCGGTTCGGGGCGTTCGTCACGCTCGGATCGGTCTTTCTCGCGATCACCGGCGCCGAGGCGCTCTACGCCGACATGGGACACTTCGGAATCGGGCCGATTCGGACCAGCTGGTTCGTTGTCGTGCTGCCGACGCTCGTCGTCAATTACTTCGGCCAGGGCGCGCTGCTGCTCGCGAGGCCGGAGACCGCTGTGAATCCGTTCTTTCACCTGGCACCGGCGTGGGGACTCTATCCGCTCGTGTGCCTGTCGACGATGGCGGCCGTGATTGCGTCGCAGGCGATCATTTCCGGTGCCTTCTCCATGACCCAACAGGCCGTGCAGCTCGGCTACTCGCCGCGCTTCGACATCCAGCACACGTCGGCGCACGAGAAGGGACAGGTGTACATTCCGGAGATCAACTGGCTGCTGATGGCGGCGACCGTCGGCCTCGTGCTCGGCTTCCGCTCGTCGACCAACCTCGCCGCGGCGTACGGCATGGCCGTGACGGCGACGATGGTGATCACGACAATCCTGGCGTATGTCGTCGCGCGCGAGCAGTGGCGCTGGAGCGTCTGGCTCGCGGGGGGAGTGGCGGCGGCGTTTCTTTCGATCGACCTCGTCTTCCTTGGCGCCAACCTGATCAAAATCCGGCACGGCGGGTGGTTCCCGCTGGTCGTCGCGGCCGCGGTCTATGCGGTGATGTCGACCTGGAAAAAAGGCCGCGAGCTCGTCGTCGAACGGCTCCACGCGACCGAAGTACCGCTCGACGCTTTCTTTCGCCAGCTTGCGTGGCAGCCACCGGTGCGCGTGCCGGGCACGGCGGTCTTCATGACGGCGCGGTCCGAAGGAGCGCCGCCCATCCTCGTCCACCATCTCAAGCACAACAAGGCGCTTCACCAGCAGGTCGTGCTGTTGACCGTGTCGGTGCTGAACACCCCGTCAATCGGCGATGAGCAGGCGATCGAAGTCAACCCGGTGGGCGCGGGATTCGTCAGGGTGATCGCGCGGTTCGGCTTCATGGAGTCGCCCGACGTGCTGTCAGCGCTCGCGAGCGCGCGTGAGCACGGTCTCGACTGGCGCGACGAGGACACGACGTTCTACCTGGCGCACCTGACGCTCCTCGCTGACGCGGGCCTCGGCATGTCGGCGTGGCGGGACAACCTCTTCATCTTCCTGTCGCGCAACGCCCGGCGCGCCACGAGCTTCTTTCAAATCCCCGCCGACCGGGTCGTCGAGATCGGCATTCAGATGGAAATCTGACCCGCCCGACCTACAACAGTTTCTCCATGATCACCACGTCCACCCACTTTCCATCGAGCTGACCTTGCTCGCGGTAGATGCCAACGCGCGTGAATCCCGTGCGGGCGTAGAGCGCAAGGCCCGCGATGTTGTGCGCCATAGCCGCGAGCACCATCTTGTGATAGCCCGCGTCGCGCGCGCACGCGATCAGGCGGTCGAGGAGCTGCCGGCCGACGCCCTTTCCGCGCCACTCGCGCTCGACGTAGACCGAAAAGTCGGCAACGTGGTCGTACGCCTGGCGCGGGTTGAATCGGTTCAGGCTGGCCCAGCCGACGACCAGCCCCTCGAGATCCGCGACGAGCACGGGATGGCGCAGCCCGCGCTCCTCGAGCCAGGCCCTGCAATCGTCCGTGGTGCGCAAGATCGTGTCCAGTGTTGCGATGCGGTCGACGATGCCCTGGTTGTGAATCGTGCAGATGGCTTCCACGTCGGCCGCCGTCGCGGCCCGGACCGTGACCTTCATTTCGCGAGTCTATACCCCGGACCTTGCTAGAATGACCGTGCCTTGGGAGGTGTCAGATGACCGTCTCGCGTCAATCCATCCGGTTCGGTCTCATCGTGGCCGTGGCAGTCGCCGTGCCGACCGTCAGTGGGCCAGTTCAACGCGCGGGGGCGCAGCCGCCGTCCGCGAGCCAGCTCGGCACGATCAGCTTTCCGACGTCGGCGAAGCCCGCCGCGCAAGCGCCGTTCCTCACGGGAACCAAGGCGCTGTACAACTTCGAGTTCGATCTGGCGGCCGACGCCTTCCGCGAGTCGCAGAAAGCCGATCCCGCCTTCGCGCTCGCGTACTGGGGCGAGGCGATGAGCTACAACCACCCGCTCTGGGCGGAACAGGATCAGGCGGCCGCGCGCCGTGTGCTCGAGCGGCTCGCGCCGACGGCCGCCGGGCGCGCCGCGAAAGCGCCGGCCGGAAAGGAACGCGACCTCGTCGAAGCGGCCGACGTACTGTTCGGTGCCGGGGACAAGCTGACGCGCGACATCGGGTACGCCGGCGCGATGGGGCGCATGCACGCCAGGTATCCCGCCGACGACGAGATCGCGTGTCTCTACGCGCTCTCGCTGCTCGGCACGGCGCGGGCCGGCGAGAAGAGCACCCGCAACTCGATGCAGGCGGCGGCGATCGTCCAGGACATCTTCCAGCGTCACCCGCAGCACCCTGGCGCCGCGCACTACATCATTCACGCGTTCGACGATCCCGATCACGCAATCCTTGGCCTGCCTGCCGCGCGCGCGTACTCCAGGATCGCGCCGTCCGCGGCGCACGCGCTCCACATGCCCTCGCACATCTTCGTGCAGCTCGGGCTCTGGGACGACGTCGTCGCGTCGAACGTCGTGGCGTACAAGGCGGCCAACGATCTCGCCGATCTCAAGAACCTGCCGCGCGGCCGTGAAGACTTCCATACGCTCTCGTGGCTGCAATACGCCTATCTGCAGCAGGGCAAGTTCGACGAGGCCGACACGGCCGTGACGACGGCGAAGGCGGTGGCCGACAAGGACACGAGCCCGCGCGTGCGCGACGGCTACGCGTCGATGAAAGCGCGCCAGGTGGTCGAAACGGCGAAGTGGGAGAAGCTGGCGCTGCCGAACGGTCCGGTCAAAGACGGCGGCGCGCCGGGCTACGACGGCAGCGCGGCATACGTGCTCGCGGCCGGCCTCGGCGCGGCGAAGCTCGGCGATACGGCGACGGCGAACCTGGCCCTCGAAAAGCTGAAGGCGATGCGCGTGCAGGCGGAGTCCGGGTCGAACGCGTACCGCGCGAAGCCGTTTGCGATCATGGAGAAGGAAGTCGGCGCGGCGCTCGCGTCGGCGCAGAAGGACACGGCCGCGGCCGAACGGCTGTTGAAGGACGCGACGGCGATCGAGCTTTCGCTCGACGCGCCGTCCGGGCCGGCCGAACCGATCCAGCCGTCGTTCGAGCTGTACGGGGATCTGCTGATCGAGCTGCACCGGCCCGCGGAAGCCGCCGCCCAGTTCCAGCAGGCGCTGCAGCGGATGCCGAATCGCCGCGCGTCGCTACGCGGGCTCGAGCGCGCTAGCGGGCAGAGGCCAACGACGGCTGGCCAGCCGGCGGGCGCTAGTCAGTAGGTCTTCGGAGCGCGAGGGTTTTAGAGCCTGTGAAGAAATACGACGTTGAACGCAGAACTCGCAGAACACGCAGGAAAACACTCAGCATTTTTCTCTGCGGGTTCCGCGGTTTCTGCGTTGTACGTGATTTCTTCACACGCTCTTTAGCCGTTGCGAGCTGCGAACGCACAGGGGGACGGGACATCAATCGTCAGTTGTAATGCGGACCTCGAAAATTGCGAATCTCGCAATTGCGGATCTCGGATTGCGGGTTGCGGATTGGATTGCGGATTATCGCTTCCAATCCGCAATAAAATCCGCAATCGAATCCGCAGTCCGCAATCCGCACTCCGCAATACTCGAGCCGAAGGAGGTTTGCCATGAGGCGATTTGCTGTGGCGCTCGTGATCGCCGCGATGGGCGGCGCTGGCCTGGTGGCCCAGGAAACGCGATCGGCGACGCTGCTGACCACCGAGCACTGGCTCGACTGGGAGCGCGGTCTATACGCGGCAGACCGTCAACCAGCTCGAGGACAAATGGGAATCGTCGCTGTGGATCCTGAACGCGGACGGATCGCAGCACCGGTTCCTGGTGAAGGGATCGGCCGCGCGCTGGTCGCCTGACGGCAAGCGGCTGATGTACCTGGCGGAAGGGGAGCCGAAGGGATCGCAGATCTTCGTCCGCTGGGTGGACGCCGGCGGCCCGGCCACGCAGGTCACTCGCGTCGTCGAGGCGCCGCGCAACGCCCGCTGGTCGCCCGACGGCAAGTCGATCGCGTTCTCCATGTTCGTCGCGGATCAGGAGAAATGGACGATCAGCATGCCGGGCGAGCCCAAAGGGGCCAAATGGACGCCGGCGCCGCGCGTGGTGGGCGCGATTCACTACCGCCAGGACCAGGTCGGCTTTCTCGAAGACGGGTTCACGCATCTCTTCGTCGTGCCGGCGGACGGCGGGACGCCGCGAGCGCTGACGACCGGCAGGTGGAGCGTCGGCGCGGGCGAGCTGCGCGGCGGCTCGTCAATCGACTGGACGCCCGACGGCAAGTCGATCGTGTTCGACGGCAACCGGTCGCCTGACGCCGACATGCAATACGAGACGTCGAATCTGTATGTCGTCGACGTCACCACCCTGTCGATTCGGGATCTCGTGTCGAAGCCGGGCGCGTGGGGCAGACCGGCGGTGTCGCCGGACGGCCGGACAGTCGCGTTCACCGGCCACGCGCCAACGGGACGCTCGCATACGGTCAGCGATCTTTTCGTGATTCCGCTCGCCGCCGGCAGTGCCGACATGCGGAAGATCACCGGCGACTTCGACCGCGATCCGATCAACCTTCGCTGGGCGCCGGACGGCACCGGGCTGTATTTCGACGCCGACGATCACGGCACGCGGAACGTCCAGTTCGCATCGATTGTCGGCGGCGTCAAGCCGGTCACGACCGGCAGGCAGATGCTGACGTTCGATTCGGTATCGAAGGATTTGATCGCAGCCGGGACGTCGGCCGACGTCGACCATCCGCAGGACGTCGTGCGCGTCAACCTGAAGGCGCCCAGGCAGATCGTGAAGCTGACCGACGTCAACGGCGACGTGCTGCAGGGAAAACAGCTCGCGAAGATTGAAGAGGTGAATTACACCTCGTCCGGCAACGCCAAGGTGCAGGGCTGGATCGTGAAGCCGCCGTCCTTTGACGCGTCGAAGAAGTACCCGCTGATCCTCGAGATCCACGGCGGACCGTTCGGCAATTACAACGTCGGCTTCAACTACATGTTCCAGAACTTCGCGGCGAACGGGTTCGTCGTCCTTTACGTAAACCCCCGCGGCAGCACCGGCTACGGGAGCGACTTCATCAACGGGATCGATCATAACTACCCGGGCCCCGACTACGACGATCTCATGGCCGGCGTCGATGCCGTCGCCGGCAAGGGCTACATCGACACCTCGCGCATGTATGTGTCGGGCTGCAGCGGCGGCGGCGTCCTTTCGAGCTGGGTCATCGGACACACCGATCGGTTTGCTGCGGCCGCGGTGCGCTGCCCGGTCATCGACTGGATGAGCATGGCCGGCGAGACGGACATCCCGCTGTTCACCTACAGCTTCTTCAAGAAGCCGTTCTGGGAAGATCCGTCGGACTGGCTGGCGCACTCATCGCTGATGTCGGTCGGCAAGGTGACGACGCCAACGCTGCTGATGACCGGCGTGCTGGATCGCCGGACACCGATGCCGCAGACCGAGGAGTACTACGCGGCGCTGAAGATGAAGGGTGTGCCGGTCAAGCTGCTGCAGTTCAACGAGGAATATCACGGCACCGGATCGAAGCCGTCGAACTACATCCGAACGCAGCTCTACATGATGAGCTGGTTCAATAAGTACACACGGGCCGCTGGTGGTCGTGTGACGAGTACTTCGCAGCCCTGACAACGGATCGGCCGGGCAGGTCGCGTCGGTCTGGTAGGTCGGGTAGGTCGAGTAGGGTTTGAGAGCGGAGGTTCCAGGCGACGCGTCGCGCCCTCGTTCGTGCTGTGCGCGCTCATCGGCGTCACGCTCCCGGCCCAACAACCACCGCGGGGGTGACGGCGATCCGCGCGGGGCGCTTTCTCGATCCCGAGGGCGGTCGGATGCTGGCGAACCCGGTGATCCTCGTCGAAGGCACGAGAATCCGCGACGTCGGACCGGACGTCGCGATTCCAGCGGGCGCGCGGGTGATCGATTGATCGATTTGTCGCGCATGACGTGCCGCTGATTCGGCTTCAGCACCGGAGCCGACACGACCTGAGCGCCCATCAGCGACATGTCGATGAGGCTCGTCGCCTTGCCGTCCACAAGGGCGGCCAGCGGATCCATGAACGGGGAAGTCGCGCTTGAACTTCTTCGCGCTTCGTTCTACCTTCTGACGGTCAACGCGGCGTGGCGCCGCGTTCATGTGATGGTCCGGCAAGGCGTCCGGAAGGAGCTCGCGCATGCGCATCGTCACCTCCACATCCGCGGCGGCACGACTCGCCGCCGCGCGCGCGTTCCTCAGTACCCGGCCCCCAGCCACCGAGCTCGTGATCGTCGCCGCGTCGCAGTCGATCAGCATTCAGCTCGCGTGGAACTGGGTGCGCTGGCAACCCCACAGCGCCCTCACGACGTGGTACCGCGAGCAGTTCGGGAAAGGAAGCGAGCGCGCCGGATTGGGATTGTGGCGGTGGCGCGCAAGCTGGTGATTGCCCTGTGGCGATATGTCACGACCGGAGTGATCCCCGCGGGCGCGATCCTGAAAGTCGCGTAGATTGGGATGGTCGTCGACGCGTTTCACGCGCGCTGTACGCACGGTTTTGTGAAGGGTCGTTTCACGCGACCGCCACGAAGAAGGTGCTGCAGCACTCCTGTCCGGACTGAGACTGCATAGTCTCCGGGGGCCGCGCGATCCGCGCGAGCCCGGATAGAAGACGCGCGCTGGGTCACGAACCCAGGCTTTGAGCCGGACCCGCGTGAGATGGGCGAAGAAGAGACACGGCGGTGTGGCGCGCCGGGCAGTGCGCACGACACAAAGCCGTTCACGCTCATTCGACGGCCGCCTCCGCCGGCCCCGCTCTTGGGCGGGGGCCTGCTTCGGCGGCAGCTGGATTCGACACGGTACTCGTTGAGAACGAAAGACGAACGTCGTCGCATAGTTGGAGCTTGATAGCGGCCGGAACATAGAAGACACGAAGGCATGAACAACCAAAGGCCTTCTTCGTGCCTTCCAGCCTTCGTGGTTGCATTTTTTCTCGCGGAGTAAGGTCAAAGAGGAAGCGGTTATGCCGAAAGCAAGCTGGTTCGACGACAAAGCAGAACACCCGATGCTGCAGGAGCACGCGACCAAGCTCGACTCGTTCACGAGCGCGCTCGCCGACGGCGTCGTCTCGAAACGCGAGCTCGAGAGTCAGGAGCAACGTCTCGCGACGGCGATGAAAGCGCTCGAACCCGAGTTGAGCGATGCGCTGCACGCGAAAGTGACGACGGTTCTCGTCGAGCTCTCGGCGTACAACGTGATGCGCCTGCTGCACGAGCTGCAGACGCAGCGGGCGAAGATGGCGTTCCACAACGCGTGAGACGGTTCATCACGAAGGCACGACGAGCACAAAGCGCACGAAGGACGTCTTGTACAAAACTGTAGGGCGGCCCTTTCAGGGCCGCCGATCGCGGGCCTGACCGCTCTACGGACAGCCCTGGAACTGGAGGACTGGCGACCCGCTCGGCACCGATCGCGGGACGAGCTTGCAGAGATGTTCCCTTCTGGCGCGCTCGTCCAGTAGCCCGTCTCTGACGAACGCAACCAGATCCGAGAATTCGGTCCGGTTTAATTCGATTGGATTTCTCAGCTTGCGATCGAGCCGGCCCAGTACTGGTTCGATCGGGCCAAGACGATGAGTGAGGTCGAGAGCCACACCGGCGGCGACGGGATTGTAGTGGCGAGCTGATTCGTCGACGTCCAGATGATGTCGGATGGCATCCTCTAGCCTGGTGAATGCGCCGTTGTGGAAGAATGCCGGCGCGACGGCAAGATTTCTCAGCGGCGCTGTCCGGAATTTGTAGCGGTCGGCGCGGTTGCCGGTGACTTGCTCGAGACCAAAGTCCTCGTCCTGTCCCGGGCCGTCGAAGATCATGTTGCCCGTTCCGACGCCGAAGTACGGCGCAACCTGCGGAACGCCAACAACACGATTCTTGACATCAGTGAACATCTCGTTCGCGTCGCCGGCCACGGCATGGCACGTCACACACCTGGCTCTTCCGAAAAAGAGCAGCGCGCCGCGTTTCTCCGAGTCGGTCATCGCATCGCGCTGACCGCGTGCGAACCGGTCGATCGGCGCGTTCGCAAACGTCAGCGTGAGCTCGAACTCAGCGATCGCAAGTCCGAACATCGTGAAGTCGATCGGCTTGCCGCCGGCGACTTCAGGGAAGAGCTCACCGAACAACCGCCGGTACTCGGGATCGTGGTTCAAAAGCTCGAGACCTTTCCGTCGAATCGGCTTGTTTCGAAAGCCTGTTGCGTCTGGTGACGGCACAATCTCGCCGAGTCCATCATCGAACTGGCAGAACAGGGTTCCGTCCGAGGTCGTTGGAACGGCAGACTCCGGTAAACCCGGCAACTTCGACCATCTCCGTCGGCGGGATGTGAGCCTGCGCCTGTAACAAGTGGCGGAACACAGGCGAGCCGGGCGGAAACCGTGCGTCATCTTCCGGCGGTGGAAAGTGGAATCCGAGTGAGTTGTCGAACGGATCGCCGGACGGCGCGCTGAACCGGCCGTTCCACATCAATGCGGACAGGAAGGCCGTGTTGATGACGAGCGGGGACCGCCGCTGGTTGCGCGGTCCCGCGCGATTCGGTCCCACGAAACCATTGTTCTGAACGCCGATCGCCATACCCTGCGAATCGCCGAATCCATTCGTCGGCGAATGGCAGCCGCCGCACGTGTTGTCGTGGTGCAGCGAATGGAGCGTGTCGAACTCGAATCCGACCGGGTTGAAGCCGCTGTCGAACGTCACTTTCGCTCTCAAGAGCGTGGAGAACCCATTTGCCACGCCCGTGCCCGTCAGCGTGAACGTATCAACCACGACTCCCTGTCCTGGGATCTGCGCCGGCTTCGTGAACCTCAGTTGATAGCTGAAGTTGTAGCGGCCGCCAAGGTTGTCCGTGGCCGTCCCGCTGATTCTCCATAACAGCCGGCCGCGAAGGCTGACGCGTCCATCCTCCTCATCCCTGCATTCGATCTCGGTCACCTCGTTCGGGATGGGTCAGGATGCCATCTGGCTGCACGATCGCCGAGGCGATCGTTCTCTCTCGTCGGAAGGCACCGTCATCAATCGGATGGGGGCAGCCTCGCTCCCGTCGGTTCTCGCCCAACGGCCGATACGTGCACTATCTGCGTGAGTCGACTGGATCTGTACGGGAGCTGTGGCGCGCCGACATCGAATCGGGCAGGAATGAACCGGTGTTACCAGGCATCGCGATTGTGTCCTATGTGTCCATTGTGTTTGATCAACGTAGTGAATCAGGCAAGCCGCTGACGAGGAACAAGCTCTAAGATTAGCGTGCTTCGTACGAGAACGTGAGCTGAGAGGATAGTCCGCATTAAGGCCGTGCCGCCACACCGGATTTACGAAAGATCCCTTATCAAACCGTGCCTCGCCGTCTCCGACAGCAACGGCTCGGTGTGGGACGTGACGTCTCGCACGACGCGCCCCAGACCCGGCTCTACAACGCCGACGGCGAGAACAACCACGTAGAGACGCTCCTGCGCGAGAGTGGCAAAGTCCTCGCGAAGTTCGGGCGCAACGGGCGCCAGGCGGGTGAGTTCGACCGGGTGCACAACCTCGCCGTGGACTCTCGGGGCAACATCTACACGACCGAGGTGGACACCGGGAAGCGCGCGCAGAAGTTCGTCTTCACGGGCACGTTCCCCGTCGAGGAGTGACCGCGCGCCCGCCTGACGCTGGTTATTCCCTGCCGCTGGCGTGCAGCGTGCGCGGCCGCCCCGCGTCGCCCTTCGTATAGTCGCAGACCCCGTCCGGGAAGATCTGCCGGAGGCGTGACACCTGCTCGGGCGTCGGCGTCCACGGCGCGTACAGCCCGCGATCGACTGCAGCGTCGACCGGTTGGAGGAAGCACTTGAAGATGCCGCCTTCGGTCGGGCCGCCGGTCACGATCCTCGACGTCGCGTGGATCGGGAAGAGTTGCGTGCACGCGCCCGGGGGGCGCTCGTCGAGGATCCCCGCCCAGACGTCGTCCCCCGCGGCGATCAGCGACCCGTCGGTGGCGAAGCAGCTGTCGACGGCCGCGGCCGGCTTGTTGTCGGCGACGCCGCGCTCGGGGTGCGCGCGGATGTTGGTCATCCACTCGTCGATGACGCGCAGCGCCAGTGGCGTCTGGTCGAACTGCGGGCCGGCCGGCCGCGCGTCGGTGAACCAGATCACCTGGTTCGCCGCATCGCCGCCGTGGTTCAGCATCCGCTGCCGCGCCGCGAACGACTGGTGCGAGTGGTGCATGTCCAGGAACGGCTCGAGGTAGTGCCGCCAGTCGATCAGCGGGATGTCGATCTTCCCCCGGAAGACCATGCCGGAACGGTACGCCGCATGCTGGGCCTGGCGGTCGCCCCGGCGCCGCGGCGCCGGCGTCAACCCGCCGTCGGGCGAGAGGTTCATGTTGCCGGCGCTCCAGACGTCCACGTCGACGGGGCAGGCCGTAAGGATGTACGGGCAGCCTTCCTGCACCATGTCCTTCGCCTCCTTCCACGACCCGACGCTCGCGTTGAGGTCGAGGAATTCGTCGAAGGAGATCCGACCGTCCCGCAGCGCCTGGAGCCCGTACTGGACGCCGACATTGTCCCACGGGTTCCGGGCGAAGCCGGTCGCGTCGCGCCCGTAGATGTTCACAAGGTCCGCCCAGTGCGTCCACTCGACCGAGGCCTGCTGCTCGGGCGTGATCCCGGGCGCCGTGCCGAAGTGGGGATTGAGGGTCAGCGGCGAGAGCCCGCGCCACCCGTTGATACACTCCGTCGAGCCCGGCGTCGGCATGTACGGCATCAGCGGCGCAAACGGGTTCGGGGCGGCGTCGGACGTGTTGAGACCCTCGACCAGGCGGCGGTTGGCCCACGTGCGCCACATCGAGAGCGGGTCGGCGATCGCCTTCGAGTCCAGCCAGCGCTCGAGCAGCTCGCAGTCGCCGATGTGGATCGTCTGGGTGACCATGTCCGGGTACGAGTACTGCGGCACGCCGGCGTCGATGAGGCCCGGGTGGTTCTGGCCATAGACGTACTGCTGGATGGCGCCGCCGGAGCCGCCCACGCCGACGGTGTATTCGGGCTCGGCATAGGCCGTGACGAAGCGGCTCTTGACCATGATCGCCGTCTCGCCCCCGAGCTGGAGGTTGTAGTGCGTGCCTGTCTTGGTACCGGTCGAGTTCCACGCCGAGAGGTCGGGCACCGCGGCGCCCCGGCCTCCCGGCGACAGCATCGCGATCGAGTAGATGAAGCGGTTGATCGTCCCCCGCTCCCAGCGGATGACGAAGTCGACCGTCCGCCCGTCGAGCGTTGTCACCGTCGCCATGTCCGCAGGCCGCGGGGCGCTCGGGTGGAACGGCTTCCACGGATTCGACGTCGGCGCCGTGGTCGAGCGGTAGAAGAACCCCACCCGCGTCTCGGCGCTGCAGGTCTCCGTGTCGGTGATGAGGCCGAGCAGCGCGATGGCGCGGTGGCCCTCCGTCGCGCACAGGAAGACCTCCTGTCGCGGCCCGGAGAACATGGGGCCCGTGATCGGATGATTCACGATCGCGAGCTTGACCCGCTTCGGGCGCGCCTTTCCCCGACCGGGGACGCGCGCAACGAGCGTGCTCTCGCCGAGCGGCAGGGGGGTGAGGACGCCCTTGAGCTGATGGTTGCCCTCGGGATCCGGGCCGAACGCCGCCGTCACGTCGATCCCATTGAGCTTGACCGTCACGTCGGCGAGCGCGACCCCATCGGGGACTGCCACATTCACGCGCGCGGCACCGCCCGACACGAGGCGCGGCGGGCTCGACACCACGCGCAACGCGAGTGCGCCGTGGTGACTGGGTGACGGTCCCTCCGCGGCTCCCGCAGGCAGGTTGAGCACGGCCACCGCCATAGCGAGCGCCGCACCGAGTGTCCATCGATGGCATCGACGCATGAGGATAGTCCGCATTAAGGCCGTGCCGCCACACCGGATTTACGGAAGATCCCGGACTGCGCCTCGCCGTCTCCGACAGCGCGGATTAGCCGCTTCGCCGGACCGGATCATGCCAGATCGACGCGCGCCATGCCCAGATAAATCGGCCTCGACGAGGGAGGAAAAGCGGTGGCGAGGGACACGGGTGCCGATGCGCGCTCAGAAGGTCACGTCGCTCGTCGCGCTCAATTGACAGGCGACATCATCGACGCGCGGCGGCGGGGCACGAGCGGGCCGCGGCTCCGGCCGGTCCGTGGGCAGGCCCAAATGCCAGAGGATGCGTTCCACAATGCGCGTGCGCTCGATCAGCGCGAGCAACCGCAGCCGGCCGCCACAGCGCGGGCAGTCGAGCACGTCGATCCCAAACGTCCGCCGCATGAGCTCGGCCATGCAACGCAATTCCTGCACCGCCGAAAGCGCGCATCGATCGCAAATGCTTGACGACGATTGATGATCGAGCCATGTCGTCCGCCAAATCCGTGGTGTTGCGAGATGCATTCGGGGGAAGAGCGGACGCGTGTTGGTGGCTGGGCCCGTCGGTGCGTGAAGACTAAACCCGATGAGACAAGTCGGACGAAGGGCGCGTGGGTTAGACCGGTGGTGTCGCCCGACGGCCGCACGGTTGCGTTCACCGGCCACGCGCCAACGG
>QHWJ01000154.1 GCA_003222535.1 Acidobacteriota bacterium
AAAGACCGGGAAAATCGCGCGCCAGCAGAGCCGATCCGAACGTACGCGCCGGATTCATGCTCATCCCGGACAGAGGCGCTTCGACCGTAATGTAGGTCCAGACCAGGAGGCCGGCCGAGACTCCTGTGAACGGCGCCGCGCGCGGATGATTCGAGACAGTCAGGACCGTCAGCATCAGCACGAAAGAGATGAGGGCCTCGGCGACGAATGCCACGACGTCGCCAGGAGGCCCGGGCACGGTCGTCACATAGTTGACCGACGGGTCCGAAACCAGGCCGCCAAGGGCAAGGGCGGCCGCAGCGATCCCGACGATGGCGCCTGTGAATTGCGCCGTGATGTAGCCCACGAAGTCGGGTGGAGCGACCTTTCCCAGGCGAAAGAACGTCAGCGTGACGGCCGGATTCATGTGGGCACCTGATCGCCGGCCCCACGGCGAATAAATGATCGCGACCGCCGTCGACCCCATCGCCAGTCCCATGAAGGCGCGGCGGACGAGCTCATTCGAAATCGCTCCGGAAAACGGGGACGAGGGGTGGTAGAGGACCACGGCGAACACGGCGGCTGAGACCATGAACGTCCCGATAGCGACGGCCTCAATCAGGTACTCCGGCCAATGCAGAGGCGTGGCGGGCTTGGCCATCACCGGTTCGATGCACAATCCGTCTTCGAGTTTCGCGTAACATCCGACACGCGGCGGCATCCAACGACCGTCATTGCACCTCCCTGCAAAAGAGGCATGTCATGGACGAAGAGCGACGCCTGGACGAGCCCGCGGGCACCGGCTGGAACTTGTGGGGCCCGTATTTGAGTGAGCGCCAGTGGGGCACGGTTCGCGAGGATTACAGCCCCGGCGGCACCGCGTGGGACTCGTTCAGCCATGACGCGGCTCGAAGCCGCGCCTACCGGTGGGGCGAGGACGGCATCATGGGCATCAGCGACGAGCAACAGATCCTCTGTTTCGCTGTCGCCCTGTGGAACGGCCGCGACCCGATCCTGAAGGAACGGTTGTTTGGCCTGACCAACAGCGAGGGGAACCATGGCGAAGACGTCAAGGAGGCCTACTACTACCTGGACGCGACGCCCACGCATTCGTACCTGAAAGGCCTCTACAAGTACCCGCAACAGCAGTTTCCGTACGCCCGACTCGTCGAGGAGAATCGACGCCGTGGAAAAGAGGATCCGGAGTTCGAGCTGGTCGATAGCGGCGTGTTCGAAAGCAACCGCTACTTCGATGTGGTCACGGAATACGCGAAGCACTCGCCATCGGACATCCTGATCCAGATCGCGGTCCACAACCGTGGACCGGAAACCGCCGACCTGCACGTCCTTCCCCAATTGTGGTTCCGCAACACGTGGTCGTGGGGCTATCCCATCCGCAAGCCGGAGCTGACGCTGGACGGTGACGTCGCCGTTGCGCAGAGTGAGCTGCTGGGAGCCTACAGGTTGTATCGAGATGGCGACGCGCCGTGGCTTTTCACGGAAAACGAAACCAACGGTCGCCGTCTCTTCGGATTGCCGGGCCAGGCCGGTCACTTCAAAGACGCCTTCCACGAGTTCGTCGTCGATCGGAATTCCAGCGCCATCAACCCACACCGGCGTGGCACCAAGACCGCCGCTCACTACCATCTCGAGGTGCCTGCGGGAGGCCGGGCGGTCTTGCGCCTGCGCCTGTCAGCCGACACGCACGTCGACCCATTTGCAGGCTTCGACAGCCTGATCGAGCGGCGCCGTCTGGAGGCAGACGACTTCTACGACCGCCTGCAGAAAGGTCTGTCCGACGATCAGCGGCTCGTCCAGCGGCAGGCGCTGGCCGGGATGATCTGGAGCAAGCAATTCTTCTACTACGACGTGCCCCAGTGGCTGAAGGGCGATCCCAGCCAGCCGACGCCTTCATCCGAACGCAAACGAGGACGCAATCACGAGTGGGGTCATCTGAACAACGCCGACATCATCTCGATGCCCGACAAGTGGGAGTACCCGTGGTACGCCGCGTGGGATCTCGCGTTCCACACGGTGTCGCTGGCGCTCGTCGATCCGGAGTTTGCCAAGAAGCAGCTGGTCCTCCTCACGCGTGAGTGGTACATGCACCCGAACGGCCAGCTGCCCGCGTACGAGTGGGCGTTTGGCGATGTGAACCCGCCGGTTCATGGGTGGGCGACCTGGCGTGTGTTTCAGATGGATCGGAAACGCCGTCGGCAGAGACGGAAAGACGACCCGGGCGACCTGGCGTTTCTCGAGCGCGTGTTCCACAAGCTGATGCTGAACTTCACCTGGTGGGTCAATCGCAAAGACGCCGAAGGACGCAACGTGTTTCAAGGCGGCTTTCTGGGATTGGACAACATCGGCGTCTTCGACCGCAGTGCGCCGCTGCCGACGGGCGGCTACATCAACCAGTCGGACGGCACCAGCTGGATGGCGATGTACAGCCTCAATCTGATGCGCATCGCGCTGGAGCTCGCGCAGCACAACCACGTGTACGAAGACATCGCGACCAAGTTCTTCGAACATTTCCTGCACATCGCCGAAGCCATGACCAACATCGGCGATGGGATGGGGTTATGGAACGAGGACGATGGCTTCTACTACGACGTGCTCAATCTGCCGGACGGGCGGATGCTGCCGCTCAAGGTGCGGTCGATGGTCGGGCTGATCCCGCTCTTCGCCGTCGAAACGCTCGAGCCGGAGCTTTGTGCCAAGGTACCTGCCTTCACCGAGCGTCTCGATTGGTTTCTCAACTATCGTCCAGATCTCGCGGGGCTGGTGTCGCGCTGGAACGAGCCGGGAAAAGGCGAACGCCGGCTGTTGTCGCTGCTCCGGGGCAGTCGCATGAAGAAGCTGCTTCGCCGAATGCTCGACGAATCGGAATTCCTGTCTGACTATGGCGTGCGTGCCCTCTCGCGATACCACCGCGATCGTCCATACACGCTCGAGTGGAATGGGCGGCGCTTCTCGGTCGACTATCAACCCGGCGAATCCACGTCTGGACTCTTTGGCGGAAACTCGAATTGGCGCGGACCGATCTGGATGCCGGTCAATTACCTGATCATCGAATCGCTCCAGAAGTTCCACCACTACTACGGCGACGATTTCAAAGTGGAGTGTCCAACGGGTTCTGCCCGGTATCACACGATCGACGAGGTCGCAAGCGAGCTCGCCACCCGGCTGAACGGGATCTTCCTCCGGAATGCCGATGGGGAGCGGCCCGTATTCGGCACCAACCGCCGCCTTCAGGACGACCCCCACTTTCGAGACCATGTGCTGTTTCACGAGTACTTTCACGGTGACACGGGACGGGGAGTGGGCGCATCGCACCAGACGGGTTGGACCGGCCTCGTGGCGAAACTGATGCAGCCGAGGCGGAAAGAGGCGCCGGCGCCTCGCGAGGTTGAACTGGCAGCAGAGATTGGTGCGTTCGGTGTCAACCGTTGATCTCCGGTTCCTGCGAGTGTGACGCGGAGGTTGTGCACCTTGTCTCTTGTGATCGCCCAGTTCGTGGTCGGTGCATTCGAAGCATACGTTTTGGTCGGCGTGGCATTCGCGTTGATGTTCCTGCCCCGCGGAGTCACCCGGCTCGATCCCCGAGTCGCTGGTGCGCCGAAGACGCTGCGGTTGTTGATCCTGCCGGGGATAGTGGCGCTCTGGCCGCTGTTTGCCTGGCGGTGGATCGCTGGTGCGCACGAACCGATTGAAGACAACCCGCATCGAGCGAAGGCGCGCGAATCGCTGGCCGGCGCAGGACGCGCGGGAGGGCTGGCGCGATGATCCGGCCGCTCCGGCGTCGTCATCGCTGGATGATCTCGACGCTGTTTCTTCTCCTGCTCATTGCGACGGTGCTGGCAGTGGCGCGCCCGGCGCCTTCGACGCATGTGGACGCATTGCCACAAGCCGTCGTCAGCGCGGAAGGATCGAAGGTGTCGCGATGAGCACCACCTATCGAGCCGTCGCATGGAATCCGCAAAAACGCCGCTACGACATGGTGGCCGGTGGTCTGGTCCTCGGGTTTCTTGTCGTGTTCCTCGGTGTACAAGCCACGCTTCGTCCGGAGCTGACGGTCGAAACACTGCTGATCCGGGCGCTCGCAGCCGGTGCGTTTACGTTGCTCAACATCATTCTCTGCATCGGCCCGCTGGCGCGATTGAACCGCCGATTTCTTCCGCTCCTCTACAACCGTCGTCATCTCGGCGTGATGATGTTCACGCTCGCGCTGGCGCACGGTGTGTTTTCGATCGTCCAGTTCCATTCAGCCGGCACGCTCAACCCGCTTGTCAGCGTGCTCGTCGGCAACGCACGGTACACGACGATCAGTCAGATCCCATTCCAGCCATTCGGTCTGGCCGCGCTCACCATCCTGTTCCTGATGGCCGCTACGAGCCACGACTTCTGGCTGCACAACCTCACAGCCCCGGTGTGGAAGACCCTCCACATGGGTGTGTACGTGGCCTATGCCCTCATCGTGCTGCACGTAATCTTCGGTGTCTTGCAGGGAGAGACGAGCCTGCTCCTGGCGTGGACACTCGGCGGTGGCGTGTTGACGGTCTTCACGCTTCACGGCCTTGCAGCCCGGCAAGAGGCCCGTCTCGATCGCGAGGAAGAAAGTCTGAGAATCGACGGGTTCGTCGACGTTTGCAGCGTCGCTGACATTCCCGAAAAACGCGCGGTTGTCAGGTGTCTGTCAGGAGAGCGCGTGGCTGTCTTTCGCTACGACGGTCAAGTCTCAGCGATTTCGAACGTCTGTCAGCATCAGAATGGCCCGCTCGGCGAAGGCCGTATCGTTAATGGATGCGTCGTGTGCCCATGGCACGGGTACGAGTACCTGCCCGACACGGGTGCGTCGCCGCCGCCGTTTACCGAGAAAGTGCCGACGTTCGATGTACGCGTCGTGGCAGGACGCGTTCTCGTTCACCCACAGCCGCACCCGCCAGGTACGCGCGTACAGCCCGCGATGCTCGATGTCGCGCGGAGGGCCTGAGGATGTGGAAGCCTGACGAAGAGGAGTTCTTTATCGGGTACGCGCCACCAATGCCGCCTCGGCTCGGCCGGTTCGTCCGCCGGGTGGTCATCGGGATCGGATGTTTCGTAGTTATTGTGGCCGTGACGCTCGCCTCGGGCCACCTCAGGCTCGAGGGCGGCACATTCGAGTTCGGACACCCGAAGAGCTTCAGCGGGACAATCGTCGAGCGCCCGTATCCCGGTCTTCGGCTCGATGGCGTCGACTCGAACGTCGAGCCGTGGCCGCTCCTCGTGGCTCCTGGAAAACACGGCGCGGACGCTCTCGTGCGCGGGCTCGATGGACGTCATATCACGCTCACGGGCACTCGTATCCAAAGAGGCGCGCACACCATGATCGAGGTCGAACCCGCGTCCCTTCCCAGCAGGGTGTCCGAAGCGGCATCGATGGTGGCAACCGCGCTCCTCGAGCAGTCTGACAAGGCGGCGGTGGAACTGACAGGGGAAATCGTGGACTCGAAGTGTTTCCTCGGCGTCATGGTCCCCGGCTCGGGAAAGACCCACAAGGAATGTGCGTCCCTGTGCCTGCGGGGAGGAATTCCTCCGGCTCTGTACGTTCAGGATCGAGCCGGGCATTCTTCGTTGCTGCTTCTGGTCGGACCAACTGGGGAGCCGATTGGTGCGAGAGCGGTTCAAGCGGCCGGTGAGGCGATCTCCCTCACTGGGTCGATTCAGCGACGAGGGGGCTGGCTGGTGCTACGAACGGATCCAACCTTCTGGCGTCGTGTCGACTGATGGAGCGTCGCGACACGATTCTGAGCGTCGGCATCCAACGCACGCTGATCTGAAAGCAAACGACCATGAATGATGTACGCCCGCTGAACATTCCGGTCATTCTCGGCACGAGCCGCAAGGGTCGCGCCAGCGTTCACGCGGCGAAGCTCCTCGCGGACCTGCTGAATCGCCGCGCCGGCGTCCGCAGTGGCGTTGTCGATATCGCCTCGCTGCCGCTTCCCGTGGATGATGCGGGCGAAGCGATCAAACAGGCGGCATACTCCGAGGCGATCAGCGCTGCCGATGGCTTGGTCATTGTCGCGCCCGAGTACAACCATAGTTTTCCTGGACTCCTGAAGCACACGCTCGATAGCTGCCTCAACGAGTACATCCACAAAGCCGTTGGCCTCGTCGGCGTGTCGGCAGGTCCGTTCGCCGGGATCCGCGTCGTTCAGAGCCTGTTGCCTGTCATGCGCGAGCTGGGCCTCGTCACGATTTTCTGGGACATCAACATTGGCCAGGTGGGGAAAGTCTTCGCAGAGGACGGTCGGCTGCTGGACGATGCGTTCGTGAGGCGTTCGGACCGCTTCATCCGCGAATTGATTTGGATGTCCAAGGTGCTGCGGTACGGACGGGAACAGGTGACGATCGACGAAGAAGCCTCTGAGATCGCGAAGAAGGTGCCATGTCCGAATTGCGGAACACTCATGACGCACCACGCGGACAAGGTCGTTCCAGCAGCCGCAACCAGTGAGAACGACGTCGTGATCG
>QHWJ01000155.1 GCA_003222535.1 Acidobacteriota bacterium
CCTTGTGATGCTGAGCGGGATCATCCTGCTGCGCACGTTTCTGAGCGCCACGCTGATGCTCGAAGTCGAAGGCCGATGGCCGTGGAACGCGGGTCGGCGAGAAGCGCGTGCCCTGCCGTTTACCGCACACAATTAGAGTCGCTATCTCCCGCACTCGTGCCGGCCGCCGGTCGACGATGGCGCCGATTGTGAAGGTTGGTTATAGCATGGCGTTCTTCGCCTGATTGAGATCGGCGAAATCGTGTGGAG
>QHWJ01000335.1 GCA_003222535.1 Acidobacteriota bacterium
CGATAGGCCGCTAGCCCCGGCCTATCGTGTTGCGTTCGCTGTCGCCGACGGATCGAAGGCGCTGTCTCCCGAGCGAATTACCGACGCCTGTCGGCGGAGACTTTAGTCTGTCGAACCGCCTCCATTAGTCTCCCTTTTTTAAAAAAAGTAGACGTTCTCGGCGCAATTACTCGTCTGCCCGCGTGACTTTTGTTCTAACCTCCCTGAACACGTTTCTGAGAGTCGCCCTCGTCGTAACCAGCAGTTGGAAAGGTACGGTCAACATGTATGTGCGTGTCAGTCGATCGGTCGCGATCAGGTCAGCTCTGCTCACAAGCGCCTTCCTGGTGCTCACCTACTTCAGCCCGCTCCGAAGTCTTTTCGCGCACGACGAGCCTCCGCCCGGCTCGGGAGGATCTTACACACCGGATACGTGCGTCCAGGGCCATAACGTGTGCGGCGACTTCGAGCCGCTGACGCCGATGCACGGCGCCGAAGGCGTCCACGCAGGGCTGATCTGGAAAGATCGCGCGGCCATGCCCAAGATGCTGTATTGGGCGCGATTCACGGATTACAAGGGGATTGACGTCGCCGACCCGGCGGTCATTCAAGCGAAGATCAATGCCGGCGCCCTCACGGACAAGAAGAACGTCAACGATTTCAACGCGGCGATCCGGGGAGGCGACTTTCCCGGAGGAGCGGCCAACAGCTTCAAGGCCCTCGTCTACGGTGGCTTCAACATCATCCAGGGACTCAGCCAGAGCGTGCCGACGCGCATCCTTGGTGAATTGCAGCACGACCGCGCCCAGATTTTCGACATCTCGCATCCCGACGCCTTCAAGAATGCCGACAAATTCGACACCGTTTCGCTGGATGACAGTGACTTCGCCCTCAATGCCGCCGCCTTCAAGGACGCCGGCGAGGCGGCGGGGTTGCACTACAACCTGTACTGTTCGGGACACGCCTCCCTGTCCGACGGCCGCCTCGTGATCGTCGGCGGTCATGACATGAACAGCAACAACGGACTCTTCAAGGTCAACATATTTGACCCGCAGACGGAGACGTGGGCGCCACGCGCACAGCCGTGCACCCAGGCGAACTGGCGGCGTGATCCGTTCGGCGCGAAGCTGTTCGCGAGTAATCCGAGCGCGAAATTTTATCCGGGGTGCAACCCGCTCGACATCAAGAGCACGCAACCAGCGGACCGGTCGGATATGAAATATGCGCGATGGTATCCCACCGCCATTGCGCTCCCCGGCGATCTCGTGCTGGTGCTCGGCGGCACGGACCAGGACGCGACCATCGGGCCGAGCCCGGTGCCGTTCCCCAATCTGGGACAGAGCGATGCCGCGTTCCGCGCATCGAAGCATCACATCACGGTTCCGGAAATCTACGATCCTCACACGGATCGCACGATCGCCCTCGAGAATGCGCGCAGGATTTTCCCGATCTATCCCCAGGCGGAAGTCGTACAGACCGGACCGGATCCCAACGACTGGAAAGTCTGCGCCGTCGGGGCACCTGCCCGTCCGCTGGCGACCAACGACCCGTTCCTGAAAGGCGAGCCCTTCGCCACGTTCGACGGACCGTACACCGGCGGCACGTTCTGCCTCGACGTGCGCGGCGCCATGAAGGATCCGAATCGCGATGTGCCTGGTCAAAACCATTGGACCCACGTCGCGGACATCGCGGACGCGGAGGACTATTGCTGCCCAACCGCAAGTTTGACCGAGCTCGGCTCGAACGGCAAAACGCTTTCCCACAAGGTCGTCATCTTTTCCAGCAAGATCGGTGCGAATGGGAACCTGCCGTCAAAGGCGGTCCAGATGATCGACTACGCCAATCCCGTCCCGTTGTACGAGCAGCAGGGAGATCTGATCCAGACGGGCAGCTTTTACAAGGCGATCGCGCTGCCGGACGGCAAGGTGCTCGTGACCTCCGGGAAGGATGGCACGCGGCCCCTGCAAAACTACGAGGAGCGTAACGTGCTGCCGGTGCAGCTGTTCGATCCAAGTACCGGGACTGTCACGAAGCTTGCGAAGACGACCGTTTCCCGGGGGCTGCACGGCAACGCGCTGCTGCTCCCCGACGCGACGGTGATGATCATGGGAGACGATCGCATCAACCTCGTCCCCCCGGGCGATCGAGCGTACCCACCTGGAGATCCCGATCAGGGAGTGGCCAACGGTCAGATCTTCAGGCCACCCTATCTGTTCAGCGGACCGGATCAGGAGGCGGTGCGTCCCCTCATTCTCGACGCCCCAGATGAGATCTCGTATCGCGGTCACTTCGACGTCAGGGTGGACGGACTCGCCAGCCGAATCAAATCGGTGTCAATCATTCGGACCGACTTCGACACCCACAGCCTCGAGTCCGGCGAGAAATATGTGAAGCTGTCGTTCCGCGTCAAAGGCAAGGACGGCGACGGCAAAGGCCACGACGGCGATGGCAAAGGCCACGATCGCGACGGGAAGGGCAGGGACGGCGACGGGAAGGGCAAGGACGGCGGCGGCGTGCTTCGCATTGATTCGCCCGACCTGCCGGCGCAGGCGCTCCAGGGGCACTACATGCTCTTCGTGCTCGACGAAGCCGGTGTGCCGAGCGTTGCCAAGCACGTCCGTCTGAAACTCGACAATGAAGGACGGCGCCTCAGATAGCCAACCGACCGTGTTTCGACGGTATCGCGCTGCACGCTGACACGGAGCAGACCACGCCAGTCGCAAACAGGCCGGTCGTTGATGACCGGCCTGTTGTTTTCAGGATCAGTCGAGGAGGCACCCCAACCTGAACAATTCAGCGAGCTCCCGCCGCGGCCGAAATCCCATGAGCCGGGTGTAAATCTTCTGTTGTGTGCGAATCTGTTGTTGATTTGGAAGCGGGCAGGGATCTACATTTCGTCGTTGCCGCCCGTCACAGCAGCCGCCGACTCTACTGACGTCCGGCGTTTCATTTCAGCCGACGCCTCGTTATGTATATCGTGATGGTCGCTCCCGAGTGCGCACCGGTTGCGCACGCCGGCGGACTGGGCGACGTGGTGTTCGGGCTCAGCCGCGAACTGGAGATCCGCGGCCACGCCGTGGAGATCATCCTTCCGAAGTACGACTGCCTGCGCTACGAGCACATCTGGGGGCTGACGCTCGATTACCGCGACCTCTGGGTGCCATGGTTCAAGGGAGCCATTCACTGCTCCGTCTGGTTCGGCCATGTGCACGGACGCAAGTGCTTTTTCATCGAACCGCACTCGCAAGACCGGTTCTTCGAACGCGGCACGCTGTACGGCGCGGCGGACGACACGATGCGCTTCGCGTTCTTCAGCAAGGCCACGCTCGAGTTCATGCTCAAGGCCAACAAGCGTCCCGATGTGATTCACTGCCACGGCTGGCCCACCGGGCTGGTGCCGGTCCTGCTCTATGAGATCTACAAGTTTCACGGGATGCCAAATCAGCGCGTCTGTTACACAATCCACGACTTCAAGCACCAGGGCCTGGACGGGGAGCGCGTGCTGTGGGCCACCAACCTCGGACGGCCCGAGTACTATTTTCATCACGACCGGCTGCGCGACACCTTCAACCCCCGCGCGCTCAACTTCCTGAAGGCCGGCATCGTGTACTCGAACTTCGTCACCACGGTGTCGCGCGGGTACGCCTGGGAGGCCAGACATACGGAGCTGGCGTTCGGCCTGGGGCACACGCTCTATCTTCACGACGGCAAGTTCGGTGGTGTGCGCAACGGCGTCGACTACGACATGTGGAACCCGGAGATCGACCCGCTCATTCCGCACCGCTACAACATCGAGAGTCTCGAACGAAAGTACTGGAACAAGGAGGCGCTCCGGAACCGTCTCTGGCTGCGCAAGGACTACAAGCCGCTGATTGCGTACGTCGGGCGCCTCGATTCCCAGAAGGGTGTGCATCTGGTCCGGCACGCGCTGTTCTACGCGCTGGCGAACGGCGCGCAATTCGTCGTGCTCGGCCCGAGCCCGGACCCGTCGATCAACGGAGAATTCTGGCGGCTGAAGCGCGATATGAATGATCATCCCGACTGTCACCTGGAGTTGCGCTTCGATGCGGAGCTCGCGCATCTGGTGTACGCCGGCGCCGATATGATCGTCGTGCCCAGCAACTTCGAGCCCTGCGGCCTGGTCCAGATGGTGGCGCTGAAGTACGGGACCATTCCGATCGTGCGCGCAGTTGGAGGGCTCACCGAGACCGTCTTCGATCGGGATTTCTCGGAGCGCCCACCCGAGCAGCGCAATGGGTACGTGTTCCATCAGGCAGACGCGGCTGGAATCGACTCGGCCTTGCGGCGGGCGATTGGCCTCTGGTACGCGTACCCTCAGGACTTCCGAGGTCTGATGCTCAACGGCATGCGGTGTGACTACTCCTGGCACCATCCCGGCCAGGACTACGTGAATGTCTACGAGTACATTCGCCACAACTAGCGGGTCGGATCCCGGTGAAGGCCGCGGTATGGCCGAAGGATACTGAACAATGGCAATGGACACGCTCCAGGCATCTGTCGACGGGTTGCCCAATCTTTCGGGATCGGAATCGGTGATCGAGCGGGCGGTATCCGGGGGCCGGGACCGATCCAGGCGCCTGGCAGAAAACCCTCTTGACTTCGGCCGCATCCGGGCCGCGTCGGCGATCGCGCTCCACATGCACCAGCCGCTGATTCCCGCCGGCGGGAGCGATCTCCGCACGGCCGGCATCATCGGCAATCTCCAGCACATGATGGAGAACCAGTCGGTTGGCGACAACCACAACGCGCCGGTGTTTCTCTGGTGCTACAGGCGGATGGGACAGTTGATTCCGGAGCTGATCGGGGAGGGCTGCGAGCCACGTGTGATGCTCGACTATTCAGGGACGCTGTTGCATGGCCTGCAACAGATGGGGCTTCCCGACGTGTTCGATGATCTCAAGCGGATCACGTGTGAGCCTGCATACCGTCGAGCCGTCGAGTGGCTCGGCACGGCGTGGGGCCATGCCGTGGCGCCTTCGACGCCGGTGCAGGACTTTCGTCTTCACGTCAGCGCCTGGCAGCATCATTTCGCGGCCCTGTTCGGTCAGGAAGCGCTTCGCCGCGTGCATGGATTCTCACCTGCCGAGATGGCGCTTCCCAATCATCCCGATGTCGCGTATGAATTCGTCCGAACGTTGAGGGATTGCGGATACGAGTGGGTGCTGGTGCAGGAACATACCGTGGAGCCGCTGGAAGGCGGCGCTCTCGTGCGCCGGCATCTGCCTCACCGCTTGATCTGCCGGAATTCCCGCGGGGCCGAAGCGAGCATCCTGGCGGTGATTAAGACCCAGGGGAGTGACACGAAGCTGGTCGCCCAGATGCAGCCGTACTACGAGGCCAAGGGACTCTCGCGCTTGGAGGTTGCCGGCCGGCAGGTGCCGCCGCTGGTGACTCAGATCGCCGATGGCGAGAACGGCGGCGTCATGATGAACGAATTCCCGCCCAAGTACATGCAGGTCGTGCGGGAATCATCCGGCTCCGACACGCCGCTCATGAACGTGAGCGAGTATCTGGCCCATCTCCACGCGATCGGGATCACGGAGGCCGAGCTGCCGGCGATTCGGCCCGTCTTTCAGAAGCGGATCTGGGACCGGTTCCCGGATGCCGCGGGACCGGAACAGCTCGAACGGGTCATCGAAGAGCTGCGGCACGAAGATCACCGATTTCACGTCGACGGAGGGAGCTGGACGAACAACATTTCGTGGGTCAGAGGGTACGATGCCCTGCTCGGCCCGATGGATCGAGTGAGTGCGCTGTTTTTCGAAAAGGTGCTCAAGCCCGGTGTGCGAAGCGACGAGCCCCGCTACCGCAACGCCCTGTTCCATCTGCTGGTCTCGCAGACGAGTTGCTATCGGTACTGGGGGCAGGGAATCTGGGTCGACTACGGCCGGGAGATCTGTCGACGGCTCACTGACATCCTGACCTACAACTTCTGAATCGATTCCGGAACAGGGTGCCGTAGACCAACGCCTTGTTCTGCGCCGCGATTTCGGCGATCGCCCTGGGGTACGGTGAAGAAGACGTGAACCTGCCCGCACTCGAGTAGGTCCGCGGTCCGGTCTTCGGTCCAATCGACGTCAGCAACCGCCTCAAAGGATCTTCGCGCAAGTAAGCCGCCAGGGGCATGCCACGCGATGCGGGCGGCGAAGGGCGCCTTACAACTGATGGGAATGGGTGCCCTTTGCCTTTAGCAGCGCCGATGGAACCAGTGAGGCAGCCGATCGTCACCGCAGCGCCGCCCGCGCGTGCCGCCTGACACAGAAGACGGTTCCCGACAAATGCGCTACGATTCGCCCCTCGTCGATCGAACACCGGGCGGACCGTGCGCGCAGTGCGCGGAGGTCTCATGCGCGAGCTTCGTTACGCGATTCGGGCCCTTCTTGAAACTCCCGCCTTTACGGTCGTGGTCGTTCTGACGCTGGCCCTCGGCATCGGTGCCCAGACCTCCATCTTCAGCGTCGTCGACGCCGTGCTGCTGCGACCGTTGCCGTATCCGCAGTCCGATCGCATCGTCAGCTTCGCCTGGCTTCGTCCGAGTGGTCTGGATCCGGCGAACGTGACCCCCCTGACCTTCCAGTATTGGCACGACCACTCGCAGGCGTTCGACGGATTCGCCGTCACTTCGGGCGGCAGCTTCAATCTGGTCAGCGGCGCCGTGGCAGAGCGGGTGAAGGCCGCCTCGGGCACGGCGGACCTGTTCAAAGTGCTCGGCGTCTCTCCGGTGATGGGGCGCGGGTTTCTGCCAGAGGAATGCGTCCCCGGTGGCCCGCAGGTGACGGTCCTCAGCCACGGGATCTGGCAGCGTGTGCTGGGCGGAGCGGCTGATGCCATTGGAAAGTCCATCACGCTGAGTGACCGTCCGTACGTCGTGGTTGGCGTGATGCCGGCAACCTTCACAGACGAGCCCACCGTGGACCTCTGGTACCCGCTTCGGCTGCGCGCCGATCCGCGCGACCGCGGATGGAACTACACGGTGATGGGCCGGCTTCGCCCGGGAGTGACACTCGCGCAGGCACAGTCCGACACGGATCGCCTCTTCCAGCAGTTCCAGGCAGACAATCCGCAGCATGTGCCGCGAACGACCCGCGGCATCCGCCTCATTCGCTTCCAGGACTTTCTGGTCAGCGATATGCGGACGCTGCTCCTGGTCCTGTTGTTCGCGGTGGGTCTCGTCCTGCTGATCGCGTGCGGCAACGTCGCGAACCTCCTGCTTTCCCGATCGGCCGCGCGACAACGGGACCTCGCCATTCGCAGCGCACTGGGCGCCAGCACCACGCATCTGGCGCGGCAGGTCGTCACCGAGAGTCTCCTGCTCTCGGTGATCGGGTGTATCGCGGGAGTCGTCCTCGCGGTGATCGGCGTCCGCACCTTGGTTGCGTTGATTCCGGGGGAGTTGCCGCGTCTTGCTTCCATCGCGGTCGATGCCCGGGCTCTCGGGTTTGCGGTGCTGATTTCAATGGTCGTCGGACTCGCCTTCGGACTGCTCGGCACGATTCGACTGCTGAAAGCACGTCCTGGCGACGCCTTGAAAGCGGCAGCCGGAACCGGCATCGACGTGGCGCGGCACCGTCTCTCGAACGCATTGGTCGTCGCGCAGGTCGCGCTGTCCGTGATCCTCCTGACCGGCGCGGTTCTGTTGGCCGCCACCTTCGTGAAGCTCCGCGGCATTCCTGTCGGCTTCGACACCGACAACATCGTGACCGTGCAGCTTTCATTGAGCGCGGCGACGTTCGGTTCGGCGCCGGCGGTCGCGCGCCTCGATCATGATTTGATCGAGCGGATCGGCGCGATTCCCGGAGTCGCATCCGTGACGACGGCGTCGAGCATCCCGCTGGAACGGGGCCCGAATTTCATCTTCGGCATCGAAGGCGAACCGCCGGAGAAGGTGAACTACGTCGAGCTGCGGCCGATCGGTCCGGATTATTTTCGGACGTTGGGCATTCCGCTGCGAGCGGGTCGCGGCCTCTCGACAGCCTCCGGCGCGGAGGACTCGCGTCCGGTGGTTGTCGTCAATGAAGCGCTCGCCAGGCTTTTTGGCGGCTCGGCCGACGCGCTGGGCCGCCGCATCATCATCGGACGAGCCACGCCTGGCGAAGACGTGCCACGCGAGATTGTCGGCGTCGTCTCGAATGTTGCGGATGGACGGCCCGGCACGCGGCTGTTTCCGACGCTGTACATTCCGCGCGGTCAGTTCCAGGGCGGAGGCCTGGCGGCCGTGCTGATCCGCACGAACGGAGCGGTGCCGATCGCGCCGGAACTGCGCCGGGTCATCCAGGCGATCGATCCACAACTGCCGGTCACGAACATCCGGTCGATGAATGACGTGGCATCGACGGCGGTCGCGCAGCAGCGCTTCAACATGGTGCTGATCGGGATCTTTGCCGCGGTCGCGTTGACGCTGACCATCGTCGGCCTGTACGGCCTCCTGAGCTATCAGGTCGCACAGCGAACACGCGAGGTCGGGGTGCGGATGGCGCTCGGAGCGAGCCGAACGGACGTACTCGGCATCGTCGTGTTCCGCGGAGTCCTGCTGACAGGCGCCGGCATGGCCATCGGCATGGCCGCCTCGCTCGGCCTGACGCGATTCCTGACGACGCTGCTGTTCGGCGTGAGCGCGACGTCGCCGTGGGTCTTTTTCACTGTCGCTGGCGTGCTCCTCGTGGTTGCGGTCCTGGCGAGCGCCATTCCCGGCCGCCGCGCGATGAGCGTCGACCCGGTGATCGCCTTGCGATACGAATGACGTGTCGCTGAATAGCCCCGGCTACTCGCACCGAAGCGCCGCCATCGGGTCGATTCCCGATGCGCGTTTGGCCGGCAGATAGCCCGCGACGGCCGAGACCAGCAGCATGACCGCGATCGCGCCCGCGATGGTCATCGGATCGGTGGGCGCGAGGCCGAAGAGCAGCGTCGCGATGAACCGGCTGGCGGCGGCCGCGGCGGCGAGGCCGATCGCGACGCCGGCGGCCACGAGGATCATCGATTCGCGCATCACCAGCCGCAGCACGTCGCGGCGCGCGGCGCCGAGGGCCATGCGGATGCCGATCTCGTTGGTCCGGCGCGCGATGCTGTACGACATCAGGCCGAACAGACCGACCGACGCCACAAGGAGCGCGAGGCCGCCGAACAGGGCGTATGCCTGCGCGAAGACCTTTTCCTGCAGGAAGCGGCGCTCGACCTGCTCCGCCTGCGTCGTCACGTCGATGAGCGGCAGGTCTGGATCGATCTGACGGACGGCTTCGCGGATGCTGCCGATGGCGGCAAGCGGATCACCCGCCGTGCGCACCTCGAACGTCGCGCTGCCTTGAGGGCTCTGCAGATACGGCGCGTATCTGGTCGGCGCCGCTCGGTCGCGGACGCTGTTGTATTTGGCGTCCCGCAAGATGCCGACGATTTCCTGCCGGCCGCTGCCCTCGAGCGTCGATCCGATACGGCGGCCGATCGGGTTCTCGTTCGGGAAGTACTGGCGGGCAGCCGCTTCGTTGATGACGACGACGCGGGGCGCCGCATTGTCATCGCGCTCCGTGAAGCCGCGACCGGCGACAAGTGGAATCTCCATCGTCTCGAAGAACGTCGGCGAGACAGTCATCCCGGATATCGTCTCCCGTTGTCCCGGCGCATAGGAGCGGCCCTGGACGAACATGCCACCCGAAAACCGGCGGGTCGTCATCAGCGAGGGGTTCGACCAGGAGACCGAACGCACACCAGCGATCGCCCGAAGGCGCTCGCCGATCCGATCGTAGAGAGGATTCTGCTTTTCGGGTTCGTAACGGTTCAGGGCGGGGCTGACCTGGAAGAGCACCACGTTCCGGGGATTGAAGCCGAAGTCCACGTGCCTGAGGTTCTGCAGCGTGCGGAGGAACAGTCCCGCGCCGATGAGCAGCACCAGCGAGATCGCCACCTGCGTCACAACCAGCGACTTTCCGAACAGGCTCCGTGAGCTGGCGACGCTCCGGCTGTTCTCCTTGAGCGCGACGGTGACGTCGGCCAGCGATGTCACGCGCAATGCCGGCGCCGTGCCGAACACGATGCCGGTCAGCGTGGTGACCGTGATGACGAACGCCAGGAGGTGCCAGTCGAGCGGGGAGGCCTGCCCTGGCGCCCCTGGCAGCTGCCGTTGTCCCCACGTCCCGACGAAGACGCCGAGCGTGCCGCCGACGGCAGCGAGCAGAAGGCTCTCCGTTAGAAGCTGCCGGACCAGTCTCGCGCGCGTGGCGCCGAGCGCCAGGCGTACGGAGAGCTCCCGCTGCCGCGCGGCCGCGCGCGAGAGCAGCAGGTTGGCGACATTGGCGCACACGATCAGGAGCACGAGGACCACGACGGCGCTCAGCACCGTGACGGCGCGGATGTCCGTCGCGCTCGCGTCGTAGACGCCGCGGCTGCCGGAGTCCACCAGCAGGTCCGGGACCTGCGAACGGTCCTGCGACGACGACCGCGCCCGCTCCTCCGGCGGCAGCGACAATAGATAGGATGCAAACCCTTCCCGCGCGGTGTGCTGAAAGACGCCAGCCAGGTTGCCCTGCACCTGCGCCGCGGTGGCGCCCGGCTTGAGGCGACCCATCACGAGAAGCCACCAGAAGGTCGGGCGCGTCACGAGCGATGGCGGCGTCGTCAGCCCGGGATTGAGCTGCGGCTCGAGCGCGAGCGGCAGCGAGACATCGGGCGTGTCGCCGACCGCCTGCTCGAAGCCGGCGACGTCCGGCGGGAGCACGCCGACGATCGTGATCGGTACGTTGTTGACGTGGACGGACGTGCCGACAGCGCCTGGACTGCCGCCGAATCTCGACATCCAGTACCTGTGACTGATCACACCCACCGGCGGAGCCGACGGCACGTCGTCGTCCGGCGCGATGGTCCGGCCGATCCGCGCAGCGACTCCGAGCGCCTGGTAGTAGTTGCCGGACGAGATGAAGGCCGACGCGACTTCGGCCCGACCGTTGACGACCAGGTTCACGCGACCGAACGGCGCGCCCGCAAACACGTCCGACATCGTGCGGTTGTCGGCGACAAACTGCCGGTACATGGGGTACGAGAAGACCGGCTCGACCGGGCGTCCGCGGTCGTCCGGCGCCATGAAGCCGTAGGAGAGGACATCGGTTCTCACCTGGTTGGGGCCCGCATAGCGGAGCCGGACGAGCGAGTCCGGATCGCGCACCGGCAGCTTCCTCAGTAGCAGCCCATTGATCGCGCCGAAGAGCGCGGTGTTCGCGCCGATCCCGAGGGCGAGGCAGACCAGGACGACCGCGGTCCAGCCTTTGGCCTGGAGCAGCATGCGCGCGGCGAGCCGGAGATCTCTCAACATGGAGGAACTTGTATCACAGACGTGCTATAAAACTAACACGCTGATCCGTGGTGCTCGGACCGCCTGTTCTGGACGCCCGACATGATGTGCAGGAACGCCACCGATCGGCTGGGCTCGCCGGCCGTTCACGCCGTCTTCCACCGAGCTCCAGCCGCTGAATCGCGCTCCGGCGAGGATGCGGAAGAAGTGTAATGGCTTTCCAGGAGCAAAGCACCTGTCACGAGTTCGCCAGCGCGCCCGGCGGGTACTGTTCGAGGTCGAGGATGCTGCCGGTGACGCACTCGCTCGCGCTCGACGCGAAGTACTCCGCCGCGCGCGCGATATCGAGCGGGGCGAGCAGCCGGCCAAAGGGTCGTGTCGCGATCGCCTCCGCGATCCACTCGTCGCCCTTGCCTTCCTGCTCGCGTTTGACGCGGCGCTCACCTTCGGTGAGCGTCCACCCGACGTTGATCTGGTTGACGCGAATCCGGTCGCGGTTGAGCAGGGACGCGGCGTTTTTCGTCAGCGTCATCAGACCGCCCTTGGACACCGAATAGGCGCCGAGCTTCGGCTCGCCGGTGTAGGCGAGAACGGACCCGATGTTGATGACGGATCCGCCGCCGCGCGCCCTCATCGGCGCGATCGACTCCTGCAGCAGGATGAACGGCGCCCGCAGGTTTACGGTCATGATCGCGTCCCAGCGCGCGACCGCGATGTGCTCCAGGTCGCCGCGGCCGGTGTCGGCGGCGTTGTTGACGAGGATGTCCAGGCCGCCGAACCGCTCCACCGCGAAGCGAATCAGCGCGCGGCAGACCTTCTCGTCGGCGAGGTCGCCGTCGACGTACTCCGCGTCGCGGCCGGCCGCCTTGACGCGGCGGACGGTTTCGAGGCCGTCGGCGCGATCGCGCCCGTGCACCACGACGTCGGATCCGAGCCGGGCGAAGTGCTCGGCGATGCCGCGGCCGATTCCGGAGGTCGATCCGGTGACGACCGACACTTTGTCCGCGAGCACGTTCACGGTACTAAGGGTCAGGCATCGGACGGACACACTCGAAATTTGCCGCGTCGTCCATGCTGCCGGATCCTTTGTACTTCGCCACGTCGGGGTACGCGCACAGCGGCCGTGTGCGCACAGTCCGGCCGTCAACGATTTTCGAGCCGACGATCGAGTGAGGGGCGACGCCTTTCTCTACCCATTCGACCAGCGGCGTGAAGGCGTCGAACGTGCTGGCGCCGATGCCGCCCCTGCAGTGGAACATGCCCGGGACCATGAACAGGCGATAGAACCCGGCTGTCGCGGGCCCGAGCCGCTCGGTGACGCTCTCGTAATAACGGACTCCCATCATCGGGTTCAGGGCGGGGTCGGCCCAGCCAAAGTAGCTGACGATCTTCCCCCCACGCGCTTTGAATCGCGATAAATCGGGATCCGTCGCGTCGAGCGCCGCACGCGCCGTCTGCAGCTTGTCGAGATCGGCGTCGACATTGAACGTGGTCCAGTCGTAGTCGAGCACCGGCCGGCCGAACGCCATGTTCCTGAAGAACGTCTCGCCGAAGCTCGCTTGAATCGGACGAGCGTTCGGCGCGGTCACGAACCAGGGAATCCAGGCGCTCGTGACCGCGCCGCCCGGCCCCGGCGCGGCGATCTCGGCGCCGACGGGCCAACCCGGAAAGGCCGGTTCGCCGCGACGGCTCGTGCCGCCGTAAATCGTCTCGAGCGTGCGGATCTGCGCCGCCGTGAAACAGGCGGGACCGTCGACGTCACGCGCGCAGCGGGGCAAATCTGTCGACGCCCTGAACGGACATCGGCGCGGATCGTCGATCAGGCCGTCGCTCAGGCCGTCTGCCGCGTCGCACTTCGCGTACACGGCGTCACCGAGGACTTTCAGCTTCTCCACTGGAATCGATGCGGCCGCGAGCGCACGCTGGATGGTTGCGTAGCCGATCATGGTCCCGGAGAAATTCAGCACCGGCGCGCCGACCACGATGCCGTCGAAGTCCTCCGGGAAGCGCTGCGCCGAGATCAGACCCTGACGGCCGCCGGTCGAGCAGCCGTCGAAGTACGAGTGGCGCGGCGGGCCATCGTAGTACGCCTGCAGAATCCGCTTCGCCGTGAGCGCGGTCACGTGCACACTCCGGAACGCGTAGTCGAGAAACTTCTGCGGGCTGGCGGCGAAGGTCCCGAGAGGCTCCGCCGCCGCATCGTGCCCGGTGTTCGTCTGGGCGACGGCAAAGCCCCGCGACAGCGCGCTGCGCGCGGTCGCGACCCGTCCAGGCGCGTCGAGCGCTTCGCCGGCATACCCGCCATTGCCGAACATGTAGAGCCGGCCGTTCCATTCAGCTGGCAGGCTCACCTCGAAGCGCACCTCGGGCTGAATCTGCCCCGAGAC
Organism: Acidobacteriota bacterium; assembly: GCA_003222535.1. Classification (GTDB taxonomy): domain Bacteria; phylum Acidobacteriota; class Vicinamibacteria; order Vicinamibacterales; family CAVVIG01; genus QHWJ01. The sequence goes on from QHWJ01000335.1 coordinate 13,666, forward strand.
GCGGCAGTGCTCGGGCGCGTCGGCCGACGCCGGAACCATCGCCGCCCCGGTCACGGAGAGCTCGTAGCCGGTCAGCGCTATGAGCGATGCACAGGGGGCGCGGGGCCTCATGTGTGCGGCGTCGCCAAGCGCCGCCGTCTTCCAGTCCTTGAACTGCGACCCGTTCTGCGCCGTCAGCGTCGCACCGGCGGATGCGAGAACGACCGCCACCAGACCTCCGAGACGGGAGGGCGAGCCTTTCAGGCGAGCCAGTCGACACGACTTCCGCATACGAACCTCCCAGACAGTCGACGCCGGCTGCGCGAGCGCTCCCGGATTCATCCCGCCGCCGCTACCTGCCGACACGCGAAAAGTATTTCTCGTTCTCGCAGATGTCTTCAATCAGCTCGGTGTCAGGCAGAAGGTCGAAGCCTATGTTCACCGACCATGGCTTCGTGTAGGCCTTCGGGTCCTCCACGGTGAGCTGGAGATCGAGATGCCCGAAGTCGCGGCGCCGGAAGCGCTCTGTCGTGCGCAGTGCGTCGGTGTGAGGCAAGCCGCTGTCGTCCATCCAGGTCTGGTCGTTGAACCCCATGGAATCGACGACGAACGAATCTCCATCCCACCTGCCCACGGAGTATCCGAACCACGTGGGCTGTGGATCCTGAGGAAAAGCCCGGCCGTCGGTGAAGAGCTGCCGATAATGGTTGAACTCTTCAAACAGGATCATCGTCAACCGCCGGTTCTGAACGATTTTCATGGGACCGCCGTACAACATCGCATCGGGAATCCCGTGAGGCAGGCATCGCTCCGAAGGCCTCCCCTTCCCCAGGTTCGCCGATCGCTGCGCGTAGAGCGCCGCGGCCTCCGGCCGCAAGGGAATCTCGGTACCTTCAGGCATGTAATGGTCTATGCGTCCGGGCAGGCCAGCGGGATTTCCACGTGGACTGTTGAGACCCCTCTGACGGCGCCAGATTCCCGACAGATCCGGCTTTCCGTCGTCGGCTTTTGGAACCGGCGCGGCGAGATTCGGTTTACCGTCCGCGGTGCGCGGCGTATCGGGCAGCGTGATCCTGATCCACTGTGCGGAAGGTGACTCCCGCGAGCCAAAGAGCATGACCAGTGCAACGACGCCGGCGACGCGCAGTCGGTTTCCCGCACGTGAATTACGGCTCGTCATCCAGTCCTCCCTAGTGTCCCGCAGCGGACCACGGGCTGCGCTACTTCATGTTCTTTATCCGGGCAACCTGAACGCGACGAGCTCCGCGGTGTAATTCGCGCCCGCAATCGACACGACGACATACTGCTTACCACCCAGCATGTAGGTCATCGGCCCACCCGTTTGCGGGGCCGGCATATACACCGCGCCCGCGTCCGCGCCGGTCATCTTGTCGTAGGCGCGAAGCATCGCGCCACGCTGACCGTTCGGCGTCGTAAAGAATCCTCCCTCGCCACAGATCACCAGCGTCTTGGTGATGAGCGTCCCGTTGCGCCCGGGTCGCCCGGTCCGCGGGATGGTCACGCCTTTGAGCGCGGGGTGATTCCTGATGTTGTCGGGCGTCTCACCGTGCGCAACCGACCACAGAATCTCGCCCTTGTTGAGATCGATGGCGGTGATGCGTGCGTACGGCGGCTTCGCGAGCGGCAGACCTCGAACCGTCAGACCCCCGCCGCCGCCCTCACCGGCCGGCGCGGCATTGGCCGGCGCCGGGCCTTCGGCAGTCGCCGCACCGGCGCCACCGCGTCCTTGTCCTGCCGCGGCCGCTCCACCACCAGCGCCACGGCCCCGCCCCGCTGATGTATCGGCTGGCGCATTGGGATCGCGGGCCGTACCGGCAATGTAGTCCATGTCGGAACGCTTGCCATCCGACTTCACCAATCCGAGTGACGACACCGTCGTCGTCGAATGGAGGTACGCGATCTTGGTTTCCGGATCGAACGAGCCGCCTTCCCAGTTGGATCCCCCTGCCGCCGTGGCCGGCAGCAGCGTCGCCAGCGGGCCCGGCCAGGTGCTGACGACCGGCGGCGTGAAGATGGGTCCGAGCTTGTAACGCGACACCAACCTGACGGCTTCGGCCCTGAGCTCCGGCGTGAAGTCGATCAGATCGTCGACCGAAAACCCCTGCAGATCGTACGCGGGCGGTTTGGTCGGAAACGGCTGAGTGGGCGCGTACCACTCTCCGGGCACGTCACCTTTTGGAACCGGTCGCTCCTCGATCGGCCACACCGGCTGACCGGTGACGCGATCGAAGACGTACAGCCAGGCCTGCTTGGTCGGTTGTGCGACGGCCTTGATGGGCTTTCCGTTGACGACAATGTCGGCGAGAATCGGGGGCGCCGGGATATCGTTGTCCCAGATCCCGTGATGCACGAGCTGGTAATGCCACTTGCGCTTGCCGGTTTTGAGATCGAGCGCGACCAGCGTCTCGCCGAACAATCCCGCCCCGGGACGATGGCCGCCGTAGTAATCACCGGTCGGCAACTCCACGGGAAGGTAGACGGTATCGAGCTCTTCGTCGACCGTGATCTGTCCCCACACGCCGGCGTTCCCCGTGTATGACCACGAGTCCTTTTCCCAGGTATTGTTGCCAAATTCGCCCGCCTGCGGAATCGTGTGGAAGATCCACAGGCGCTTGCCGGTGCGGACGTCGAACGCACGCACATAGCCTTTCTCGTTTCTCCTGCTCTTCGGCACGCCGCCGGGCAGATGCGCGGCGCCGACGATAATCATGTCTTTGGCGACGGTCGGGGCGGCGTGCAGACCAACCTCACCGGTGACCAGGTCCATGTCCTGATCGTCGTCCAGCTTCAAATCGACGATGCCGCTCTTGCCGAAGCCGGGCACGGGAATTCCTGTCCTGGCGTCGAGCGCGACAAGACGATATCCCGGCGTCACGTAGATCACCCGCGCCTCTCTGGCGTCGGACCAGTAAGCCAGCCCGCGACCGGAGAGTCTGCGCGGGGCCGCATCGCCGCGCGCCCCCTCGTCTTCGCGGTGCATCCACAGCAATTCGCCGGTTGCGGCGTCGAGCGCCACGACCGATCGCCTCGTGCCCGCCGTCGCATAGACAACGCCGTTCGCCATCAAGGGCGTCGTTTCATAATTGAATTCCGGACGGGGGCCCAGCGCATCGGTCTTGAAGCGCCACGCCACCTCCAGCTTGTTGAAGTTGTCCTTGTTGATCTGGTCGAGCGGCGAGTACTTGGTGTTGGCGAGCTCGCCGCCCCAGGTCCGCCACTCGCGTGCTGGCGCGCCTGTTTGCCCGGACAGCCGGCCGTTCGTCACGGCGAACACGGCGACGAGGATCGCGAGAGACACGCCGAGCAGTCGAATCCGTCGCGGCATCATGGAGCCTCTCTCTAATACCTCATTGGAGGATCAATCGGGGAAACGCGGTCATGATGCGCCCCGTTCGCGAACGCGTCAAGGGGCAGGACCGCAGACCGGAACAGGTCGCGCTATTGAGGCCCTGCTGGACCGCGGGGGCCGCGGCAGACAGCTCGAGCGCGGGTTTCGCAGAGTTGATCTGACAAGTTCCTGACTTCTCTGTCAGCGTCGGTCTTTGTGTATCTGAACCAACGTCAGGAGAATGTCACGCATACTATCGGAGTAGGAGGCACACGATGCGGGTTGCTGCGCTTTATGACATTCACGGGAACCTCCCGGCACTCGAGGCCGTACTGCAAGACATACGTCAAGCAGCCGTAGACGCGATCGTCGTCGGAGGCGATGTCGTAGTGGGCCCGATGTCACGTGAAACAGTCAGCTGTTTGTTGGATGTCGGATTTCCCGTCCACTTTATTCATGGGAACGCCGAGGTTGCCGTGCTGGATCAGATGGCGGGCAGGAATCCAGCCGCCGTCCCGGAACAGTATTGGCCCATCCTGCGGTGGACTGCGCAGGAGCTCACTGAATACGAGCCGTTGTTGGCGAGCTGGCCAAAAACACGTCGTCTCGACATTGCCGGGCTGGGCGATGTGCTGTTTTGCCACGGGACACCACGAGACGACAACGAAGTATTTACCCGCTTGACGCCGGAGGAGCGCCTTCTCCCCGTGTTTGAAGGACTCAATGTGGTCGTGTGCGGGCATACCCACATGCAGTTTGACCGGATGATCGGAACAACTCGCGTTGTGAATGCCGGCAGCGTGGGAGCTCCGTTTGGCGAACCAGGAGCCGATTGGCTCCTGCTCGGACCTGAGGTTGGATTCCGGCACACGTCGTACGATTTCGCGAACGCTGCGGAGCGCATGCGGGCCACGAATTATCCGGAGGATTTCGCAGCACGCTACGTGCTTGCAACTCCGTCGGCGGCCGAAATGCTCGAAATGTTCACCGCTGCCTCGTTGCGATAGGGCTCTGCTGCGAGCAGACACCCTGCGAAGTTTCTCTCGCAACTGCGATCCTTGTCCAGAGCGTCCGCCACGTTGCGCAGCAGTCGGAGCGTCTCGCCCAATTCCACGTCGGAACTTGGGGGTTCCATGGTGCGCCACCGAAGCGACAAGAATTTCGTTCCAAGCGCCGTGCGCCAGATGTAGTATCCCGCCGGACTCGGACGCCCAAACGGAAATTCCGGTCAACTGGAGGAAGCCATGACAAGGCATGCGCGGTGGTCCGTGGCGGTGCTGGGGTGCGTTTTCTGGAGTGTCCACGCGGCCGGAGCACAGACGGTCAAGGTCACGCCGCTCGGAGCCGCCGCGGGCGAATTCTCGAGTCTCGACCGCGCGCTTCTGTTCGAGGATCCCACTGGCGCCCGCATTCTCTACGATCCTGGTTTGACAGTGTCGCCGACCGATTCCAGGCTCGGCGTGGTCCACGCCATTCTCGTGAGCCACGGGCACGGCGACCACCTGGGGTCGACGCCGGCGATTGCGGCCGCGAAGAGCGCGGCGGTCATCGCGGCGCCCAATCTCGCGAATTTCATCGGGAAGAAAGTCCAGGCGATCACCGGAGTGCCGACGCCTTCGTGCCCGCCGAGCCCCCCGGGCTTCGGCTTCAATGAGATGACCGTTCCACGGCCCGGGCCGTGCGTGGCACTCCTCGGTATCAGCGGCTCCAGAGTCGTGACGATGGGCGGGTCGGGCGTGGAGATCGCCACGGTACCGGCCAACCACGACAGCAGCGCTGCGGCTGCCGCGGTGTCGGATCCGCTGAAGAGCGAGCTGACGAGCGAAGGTCTGTCCGCGTACCTGGATCCGGCGAATGGGTTCGTCCTGAAGTTCACCGGCGGCCTGTCGGTGTACCTCACCGGCGACACCGGGCTCACGGCCGAGATGGACACGATTGTTCGCGACTTCTATCAGCCGTCCTTGATGGTCATCAACATTGGTGATCTGTTCACGACGGGACCCGAGGCGGCGGCGTTCGCGACGACGCGACTGGTCAGGCCGCGTTCCGTCATCCCGTCTCATGCCAACGAGGCTGCGACAGCAGGTGGCAGCGTCGTTCCCGGATCGCGAACCGCCCGGTTCATCGCCGCCGTCGAAGGCGGGCACCGCGACGACCACGGCGACGACCACGGCCACGGCGACGATCACCGGCGCATCCGCGTCCACGTACCGAAGAGCGGCATCACGATGGAGTTCGACGCTCGCGGCACGTGCGTGAACGGCTGCTCGTAAACGTCTATCGCGCTCTGATCATCGCCTCGATGATCCGATTCGAGACGCCAGCTTGCCTGAGCCGCAGGACGTCGTCGGAGTCGAGACGAAACGCCGGGCGCGCGCTTGCGATCCGCGCGAGGACGGTCGCCTCATCGGTCCCCGCCGACACGAGCCGCACGATGTCTTCGTTGCTGAGCGCGGCCCTCGGCTGGCTGAGCTCTGACAGGGAGAATCGGATCGGCGGCGACGCATGGACGCCTGGCAGGCGGCTCGTGGCGGGCGCTTGCCGGGCGACGCTCTGGTCGCCGTCCACGAAGGCGTCGAAAGGTGTCCCCTCCGCGGCCCAGAGTAAGAGAGCGTTGCGCGCGGCGCTCGCGATGACGATGCCGGTCCCGACGCCGGCCGTGCGCGACCATCGCAGCCGCAGTGGCTGCCCGGCGACTGACATCGTCTCGTCGATGCGAAAGACGAGGCGAGCCGGATGCCGGCGCCACCGGCTCGGGACTGCTTCAACGACGGTGCCCACCACGGGAGTGCCGTGCGTGACGACGACGTCGTCGTTGACGGCGAGGTCGTGGACGACTTCGAGCCTGACCACGTCCCCCGGTTTCGAGGTTTCGGAGGAGATCACCTGCGCGAGCCGCACGCCGATCCGCGTGCCGTCGACCAGCCGCACGCTGCTGGAGCTTTGCGCGCGCGCCGGGGCCGCCACTACGAGCGCTGCCGCGGCGGCGAGGGCGAACCGCGAGATCATCGGGCACCTCCACGACTTGATCAAAAGAGACAGCATACACCTGGCTTGAAAAGGAAGAACACCCGTCACGGGCGCGCGGCCGGCCATCATGGGCCGGATCCTCAATCGCTCCCACGGCGATCGATCGCTCGACATGCCGCCGCCCAGGAAGATCCAGGACAGCGGCATCATCTGGGGGCTGCACACCGGATCAGACGGCGTTCCGCGCTACACTCTGACTCATGAGCCGTCTGGTTCCGGCTAGGCGTCCCGCCACCTACGACGATCTGCTGAGCGTGCCCGATCACCTCGTGGCGGAGATCCTTGACGGCGATCTGCACGCCTCTCCCAGGCCGTCGGTTGCTCACACAATCGCGACGACGAGCCTGAGCGCTTTTGTTGTTGGCCCATTCGATCATGGCCGCGGCGGACCCGGCGGCTGGTGGATTCTTGGCGAGCCCGAGTTGCACCTCGGCGACGATGTCGTCGTGCCGGACCTGGCCGGCTGGCGACGAGCGCGACTGACGGAAATGCCACGCGGCGCGTTTCTGAGCGTCGCGCCCGACTGGGTGTGCGAAACGGTGTCGCCCTCGACCGAGCGCATCGATCGTGGACAGAAGCTGGCGATCTACGCACGCGAGAGCGTGTCATCCATCTGGCTGGTCAATCCGCTTTCCGAAACGCTCGAGGCCTACCGTCTGGAGCAGGGTCGCTGGCTGCTCCTCAATACGCATGCGGGCGACGTGTCGGCGCGCATCGAGCCGTTCGACGCGATCGAGCTGGAGCTCTGGCGGCTCTGGGGCCGATCCGAGCCGCGTTGAACGCCGCCCATTCTCATCTGATGACCTTCCTCGAGGATGTCGGCGCCGGGTCAAGTATTCCAGGAGGTATACTAGCGCTTTCGCTTTCCTGAGCCCAGCGGCCCAGCTGGCCCTCAGCCCTCACCAAAAACATCCCTTGGAGGGCCCATGTCGCAGACTGCATTGATCGGTACAGCTCCGGCCGGCAATCTCGCGCTGATCCGATGAGACAATTCTTCCGGCTGCTGTCGCACACCAGGGCGCCGGCGTCTGAGAAACCGTTTCGCGACGAGCTGCTCAGCATCGAGCGGCTGGAAGAACGCGCGCTGGCCCTCGCGGCGAGCTTCACCATCGACCCGAGCCCATGGCGCCGCGCCCGTAACATCTTTCCCCGGTTCGACGACAACGCCCGCGTGCTGCGCGACGCGTACCTCACCTTGGCGGACGATGTCCGGACGGGGCAGGTGGTCACCGCCGCGGCTGAATGGCTGCTCGATAACTTCCACCTCGTCACGTCAGAGATCCGAAACATCCACCAGCATCTGCCCGGCACCTACTACCGGCAGCTGCCCACGCTGGCATCCCGCGAGCAGGCGGGTCACCCGCGGATCTACGCCATGGCCGTCGAGCTGGTGCGGCACAGCGACAGCCGGATCGACCGCCAGCAGCTCGCCGTGTTCATCAACAGCTACCAGCGCGTCGCTCCGTTGACGATCGGCGAGCTCTGGGCGTGGCCCAGCATGCTGAAGCTTGCGCTCATCGAAAACCTGAGACGTCTGGCCGCCGAGACGCTGGCGTCGCGCCGCGCGCGCCTGGCCGCCGACGCGTACGTGGCCCGGATCGGACGCGAAGCCGGAGACGCCGCACCCTTGCCGCCAGCCCTCGACATCGCCTACCTCGTCCAGCTCCTGCATCGGCTCCGCGAGTATGGTCTCCGGCTGTCGTCGATCCGGACGGCGGTCGAGGAGCACCTCGCGTCGCAGGAGACGACCGCCGAAGCGGCGATTCGCGGCGAGCATCAACGGCAGGCGGCCGACCAGGTCTCGGTGGCCAATGCCATTACCAGCCTGCGCCTGTGCTCCACCCTCGATTGGCGCCAATATGTCGAGTCCGTGAGTCTGGTCGAGCACGCACTGCAGCGCGATCCCGCCGGTGCGTACGGACGGATGGACTTCCTCAGTCGAGATCGACAGCGCCAGGCGGTTGAGGAGCTCGCGGCGCCGAGCGGAGACGCGCAGGTGAGGGTCGCTTTGAGGGCAGTCGAAAGCGCCCGCCAGGCGGCCGCCAGCGGATCGCCCGCCGATCGGGCCGCCCACGTCGGGTACCACCTCATCGATCAGGGGCGTCGCGACCTCGAAGCCGACCTTGCCTATCGGCCTCCGCTCGCGAAACGGATACGGCGTCTGGTGTTCGCGCATACGACGCTCGTCTATCTGGTCCCGATCGCGATCATGACGGCGCTCTTGCTGGCCGCGAGCTCTGCGTATCTCCGGCGTGAGGGCGGATCCACACGCGCCGTGGCCGTCACGCTGCTGCTTCTGCTGATCCCGGCCGCCGACATCGCGATCGCATTTGTCCAGCGCGTGATCGCCTGGGCGATCCCGCCTCGCCGCCTGTCTCGTCTCGACTTCACCGATGGCGTTCAGCGCATCCCGGACGATGCCCGCACGATGGTGGTGGTGCCCACCCTGCTGACGAGCGCCGAGTCCGTGGCGGCGTTGTTGGAGCACATGGAGGTGCTCGCGCTCGGCAACCTCGATCCGTGCATCCATTTCGCCATCCTCAGCGACTTCGCCGATGCTGAATCAGAAGACTTGCCGGAGGACGCGGCCATCCTGTCGGCCGCGCGCGCAGGAGTGGAGGATCTCAATCGACGGTTCGGCCCCGAGCACGCCGATCGCTTCTTTCTGTGCCATCGCGCCCGGCGCTGGAACCCGCGGGAACAGGCGTGGATGGGGTGGGAGCGTAAACGGGGCAAGCTCGAGGAATTCAACCGTCTGATCAGAGGGGCCACGGACACGAGCTTCACGGTCCATGTCGGCGAGTCGAGCGTGCTCCCGGCAGTGCGCTACTGCATCACGCTCGACTCCGACACCCGCCTGCCGCGCAACGCCGCGAAACAGCTGATCGGCATCATCGCCCATCCGTTGAACCGTCCGCACTTCGACGCGCAGGTCGGCCGCGTCACCAGGGGCTACGGCATCGTGCAGCCGCGAGTCAGCGTCACGATGGCGAGCGCGGCGGGGTCTCTCTTCGCTCGCACGTACGCCGGCCACACCGGCGTGGACCCGTATACGACCGCCGTTTCCGATCTGTACCAGGATCTCTTCAACGAAGGCATTTTTACGGGGAAGGGCCTGTACGACGTCGACGCGTTCGCCGCGTCGCTCGAGGGTCGTGTGCCGGAGAACGCGCTGCTGTCGCACGATCTCTTCGAGGGCCTCTATGCGCGAACGGCCCTCGTCACGGACATCGAGGTCGTCGACGACTATCCGTCGAGCGTCCTCGCGCACGCGAGACGCCAGCACCGATGGGTACGCGGCGACTGGCAGATCCTGTCGTGGCTCTTTCCTTTCGTGCCGTCCCCTGCGGGTCTGCAGCGCAATCGCCTGCCGCTCGTGTCGCGCTGGAAGATCCTCGATAATCTGCGGCGCAGCCTGATGGCGCCGGTCACGGTTGCCGTGCTCCTCCTCGGCTGGATCGTCCTGCCGGGTACTCCGGTCGCATGGACGGCGATCGGTCTCGCCCCGGTCGTTTTTCCGGTGTGTCTGCGATTGCTCCAGCTGCTCGGTGGGCCGACACGGTTGGAATCAGGACGTGCCTTCCTGCGAACCTCCATTGAAGATCTCGAGACGGACGCCGTACGCGTCGGGTTGCAGCTGACGTTCCTCGCGAATCAGGCAAACGAGATGTTGCACGCGATCACCGTGACGCTCGTGCGTCTCGGGATCACGAAGCACCGACTGCTCGAGTGGGAGACGGCCGCGGCCAGCGCCGATCGTGGCGGGCCGCCGCGCCTGAGCGTGTTCGTGCAGGACATGATCGCGAGCCCGCTCGTCGCGCTCGGCGGCCTGGCCCTTGTCATCCTGGTGCGTCCGCACGCACTGCCAGCGTCGGTACCAGTCCTCGCGCTGTGGGCGGCGGCGCCCCTGATTGCGTACGCGCTCAGCCGCCCCGTGCCGACCCGCCGCGCGGTGCTCGGCCCGGAGGACTGCGAGTTTCTCCAGTCGGTGGCGCAGAAGACGTGGCGGTACTTCGAGACGTTCGTCGGATCCGAGGATCACGCGCTGCCGCCTGACAACGTCCAGCTCGTCCCGGCATTGACCGTCGCGCACCGCACGTCGCCGACGAACATCGGGATGACGCTGCTCGCGACGCTCGCGGCCCACGACTTTGGTTTCATCAGCACCGATGAATTGGCTGACAGGACCGACGCCACGCTCACGACCGTCGAGAGCCTGGAACGCTTCGAGGGTCACCTGCTGAACTGGTACGACACCCTCACTCTGGCACCGCTTCCGCCCGCCTATGTCTCTACCGTCGACAGCGGAAACCTCGCCGGCGCACTCGTGACGCTGTCGGCGGCGTTGCAGCGGCTGGCGGCTGGCAGCACGACCGACGGCGCCGCCGCAGCGCGGGCGGAACGTCTCGACCATCTGGCCAGTCGAGCCGTCGCCTTGTTCGATGGCATGAACTTCAGATTCCTTTACGACCCGGAGCGGCAGCTCTTCACGATTGGCTATCGTCTCGCAGACGAGGAGGGGCCGGGTCGTCGTGATCCGTCGTACTACGACCTGTTGGCCTCCGAAGCGCGGTTGGCCAGCTTTCTGGCGATCGCCAAGGGCGACGTCTCTGAATCCCACTGGTTCCATCTGGGACGAGCCGTGACCAGTGTCCGTGGGGCGCCGGTACTGCTGTCGTGGAGCGGCACGATGTTCGAGTATCTGATGCCGCTGCTCGTGATGCGAAGCTATCCGGACACGCTCCTCGATGAATCGTGTCGAAGGGTCGTGCGCCGCCAGGTGGAGTACGCCACCGCTCGCGGAGTGCCCTGGGGCCTCTCGGAATCCGCGTACAACGTCGTCGACCGGCACGACACCTTTCAGTACAAGGCCTTCGGCGTCCCGGGGCTCGGTCTGAAGCGCGGGCTTGGCGACGAGCTGGTGGTGGCTCCCTACGCCACGGCGCTCGCCGCGATGATCGCTCCCCCGCAGAGCGCGGCTAACCTGCGACGGTTGACCCGTGCGGGCCTCGAGGGCGACTACGGGTTTTTCGACGCCGTCGACTACACCACGCGCGCCGACCATCACGACGCACCGCCGGCTGAAGCGGACAGCCCCGCCGCCGGCACTGTGGTGCGCACGTACTTCGCTCATCACGCCGGTATGACCCTGGTCGCGCTGGCGAACGCGCTGCTCGGCGATCCGATGGTGAAGCGCTTTCACGCCGACCCACGAGTGCAGGCCACCGAGCTGTTGCTGCAGGAGCGCGTGCCGCGTCACACACCGACGATTCAACCACGACCCCTGGATGAAATGCGTGTCGTCGCGCCGCCGCCAGCCATGCCGGTGCGGCGGTATCGATCGCCACACACGGTCGTTCCGCACGCGCAATTTCTGTCGAATGGCAATTACGTGACGATCGTGACAAACGCCGGCGGGGGCAGCAGCTTCTGCCGCGGCCTCGCGGTGACGAAGTCGCGACGCGACCCTACGCGCGATCCAGGCAGCCAGTTTGTCTACTTGCGCGATGTGCGGAGCGGGTTCGTATGGTCGGCAACCTATCAGCCTACGGCCGTGGAGCCGGACGACTACGTGGTCGAGTTCCGCACGGACAGGGCGACGTTCCGCCGACACGACGACGAGGTCTCCACGCAGCTCGACGTCGCCGTGTCCACCGAAGACGATGTGGAAGTCCGTCGGGTGACGGTGGTCAATCAGAGCACGCGGATCCGCGAAATCGATGTCACCAGTTACGCGGAGATCGTCCTGGCGCCCCCAGCCGATGATCTCGCGCACCCGGCCTTTGGCAAACTGTTTCTCGAAACAGAATACCTGGCCGACAGCAAGGCCCTGCTCTGCCATCGACGCCCTCGGGATCCTCGGGAGCCGGCCGTGTGGGTGGTGCACGTCTTGAGTCTCGAAGGTCGGCCGCAGGGGCCCGTCGAGTGGGAGACCGATCGCGCACGATTTATCGGTCGCGGTCGGGACACTGACGGCCCGTCCGCGCTCGACGGGTCCGCGTTATCGGGCACGACGGGCGTGGTCCTCGACCCCATCCTCAGCCTTCGCCAGCGGATCAGGCTGGTCCCGGGGGCGTCGGTGCGCCTCTGTTTCGCAACAGGCATTGCATCGGATCGAGAGACGGCCGAAGCGCTCGCCCACAAGTACCGCGACCCGAGCGCCGCCTCACGCACGTTCGCGTTCGCCTTCACGCACGCGCAGAGCGGTCTGCGTCATCTGGGTATTTCGAACGACGACGCGGTGCTGTTCGAACGTCTTGCGTCGAGGGTGCTCTTCGCCGACGGCTCGCTGCGGGCCCATCCGGAGACGATTCTGTCGAACGAGCTCGGTCAAGCCGGTCTGTGGCCGCACGGCATTTCCGGCGACCTGCCCATTTTGCTCGTGCGTGTCATCGGCGACGACGATGTGGGGCTCGTCCGTCAGGTCCTTGAGGCGCAGGAGTACTGGCGCCTGAAGGGGCTGAGCGCCGATGTCGTCATCCTGAACGAGGATCCATCCAGCTATCTCGACGAGATACACGCACAGCTCACGGCCCTCCTCGATACCGGGCCCTGGCGGATGTGGAAGCACCGATCCGGCGGTGCGTACCTCCTGCGGGGAGATCTGATCGGCAAAATGGACCGTACGTTGATCGAGGCCGTCGCGCGGGCGGTCCTCGGTGGGGACCGGGGCGACCTCCGCGCCCAGCTCGACAAACCGCATCCTGTCCAGAGCACACGGCGTCCGGTGTTCGCGGCCGCTCCTTCGCCGGAGTCGACCGTCTTACCGCTCATCGACCAGGCCGTCGCGCCGCCGTCGACGACGTTGACGACCGGCCTCGGCGGGTTCACGGACGAGGGGCGGGCCTACGCGATCGTCCTGGAGGGCGACCGGGAGACTCCATTGCCATGGGCGAACGTCATCGCGAACGCCCACTTTGGAACGGTGGTCACGGCGTCGGGTTCGGCGCACACCTGGTCGGAGAACAGCAGGGAAAACCGATTGACGTCGTTCGCCAACGATCCCGTCGTCGACCCGACGTCCGAAGCGCTGTTCATCCGCGACGACGACTCGGGAGACGCGTGGTCGCCCACCCCGGGACCGATGACACGGCACGCGATGAGCGGGCAGTTCGTCGTCCATCACTCGGCCGGAGTCACGCGTTTCTCGCGCGCGACGCGAGGCGTTCGGCACGAGCTCGAGGTGTTCGTGGACGCCGACGATCCCGTGAAGTTCTCGCTGCTCACCCTGACAAACGACGGCGGGGATACGCGGAGGCTGAGCCTCTTTGCCTATAACGATTGGGTGCTCGGCCCGCCAAGGGAAAGCCAGACCGGGCAGGTCACCACGACGTACGACGTGAAGAGCGGGACGATCTTCGCGCGAAATGCCTACAGCGACGAGTTCGCGCGGCGCGTCGCGTTCTCGCATGCGAGCGAGACGCCACGTTCCGCGACGGGCGACCGGCTCTCGTTCATCGGCCGCAACGGTTCGATGCACCGGCCGGCAGCCCTGGGCCATATGACGCTCGATCCGCAATTTGGCGCGGGGCTGGATCCCTGCGCGGCGCTGCAGGTGCAGGTCGTCCTGAATCCAGGAGAGCGGCGCCGAATCCTCTTTCTGTTGGGCCAGGGCACGGACACGGATCACGTCGAGCGCCTGATCGCGCGTCACCGAACGGTCGAGGACGCGGTGATCGCGCTGCAAAAGGTACAGGCATCCTGGGACGCGACCCTCGAGACGATCCAGGTCCGCACGCCGGACGATTCATTTGACGTGTTGATCAACCGGTGGCTCGTCTATCAGGACGTGAGCTGCCGTCTCTGGACGCGCGCGGGCTACTACCAGCCGGGCGGCGCCTTCGGCTTTCGCGATCAATTGCAGGACGTGATGGCGTTGATGCTGGCGCGGCCCGACCTCGCCAGAGCGCATCTCGTCCGGGCCGCCGGCCGGCAGTTCGTCGAAGGCGACGTCCAGCACTGGTGGCATGAGCCGAGCGGCCGCGGCCTGCGGTCACGGTGCTCGGACGATCTGCTGTGGCTCCCTTACGTGGCGGCCGAATTTGTCCGCACGACAGGCGACGTCGGCGTGCTGGACGAGCGCGTGCCGTTCCTGGAGGCACCGCTTCTTGCGCCGGACGCGCACGAGGCGTACGGTCTCCCGCGCGTGTCCTCCGAGGACGGGACCCTCTTCGAACACTGTGTTCGGGCGATCGACAAGGGCCTCACGGCCGGCGCCCACGGTCTCCCGCTCATCGGCAGCTGCGATTGGAACGACGGCATGAACCGCGTGGGACCGGCAGGACGAGGCGAGAGCACGTGGCTTGGCTTCTTCCTTCATACCGTCCTCAGCGATTTTGTGCCGCTCTGCCGCGGGCGGAAGGATGGCGTCCGGGCGGACCGGTACCTGAACGAAGCGCGGCGGCTCGCGACGAGGCTCGAACAGTCATGGGACGGAGAGTGGTACAGACGCGGGTACTACGATGACGGCGCGCCGCTGGGATCGGCGCAAAATGATGAGTGCAGCATCGACTCCATCTCGCAGTCGTGGGCGGTTCTCTCGGGCGCCGTCCCGATCCGCTTTGCGGAGCGCGCCATGGATGCGGTTCGCACGTTTCTCGTCGCGCGCGGATCGCAGACGCTGCTGCTCCTCCATCCGCCCTTCGATCGGTCGGCGCAGGACCCGGGCTATATCAAGGGGTACCCACCCGGCGTCCGGGAGAACGGCGGTCAGTACACGCACGCGGCCGTCTGGATCGTGATGGCCCTGGCCCGCCTGGGCAGCGGTGATGAGGCCGCGGAATTCTTCCACATGCTGAACCCGATCAACCATGGCCGCACGGCGGCGGACGTGGCTCGCTACAAAACGGAGCCGTACGTGATGGCCGGCGACGTCTACGCCCGGTCGCCGCACGCCGGGCGCGGCGGGTGGAGTTGGTACACCGGATCGGCCGGCTGGATGTATCGCGCCGGCCTCGAGAGCATTCTCGGTCTGCGGCGGCGGGGCAGGACGTTCGTCCTCGACCCGTGCATTCCCTCGTCGTGGCCCGAGTATCGGATTGCCTGGCGCTTCCTCGACAGCCGCTACGAGATTTCGGTGTCCAACCCCACGCGCCGGTGCCGCGGTGTCGGGGCGGCCACGCTGGACGGCGCGCCTGTCGATGCCGCGGCGATTCCACTTCTCAACGATGGCCGGACCCACGAGGTGCAGATCGTGCTTGGAGACCCGCCGCAACGCCAGCTCGAGGCCCAGCGCTTGACTGTGGCGTCCGAACGCGGATGACCGCTGCGACGCAGAGCGACCATATCACTCAAGTCACTGCCGCGGTTCGGAACCCGGCTCGTCCCAAGAAGCTCTGGGAGGGGCTGTTTCTCGTGGACACGGGCGCAGTGGACTGCATGGTTCCCGGCAAGCACCTCAGAGCGCTCGGGCTCAAGCCGCGCGGAAAGAGGATCTATGAGCTCGCCGATGGCTCAGAGGTCACGCTGAATGTGACCGTCGCCGAGATTGAGTTCATGGGTGAGAAGGTTGGCGCCACCGTGATCTACGGACCGGACATGCCGAGCCGATTCTTGGCGTGACGGCGCTCGAATCGGTGGGAATCGAGGTCGATCCGCGATCCCAGCGGCTGAAGCGGTTGCCGGCAGTGCGGCTCAAAGGACGAGCCCCGCAGCGTGGCTGAACCCGATGTGGCTCTACTCCGCTCGCGGCGCCGTCACCGGGTTCACCATCGTCGCGCGCAACGCCGGCACGTAGCTCGCCAGCACCGCTGCGGCAACCAGGCTCAGACACACGGCGACGTACGTCAGCGAGTCGATCGGACTCACCTCGAAGAGCAGCGACCCCATCATCCGCGTCAGCGCGATTGCCGCAGCGAGCCCGCGCAATCCCGATCGCCGCGAGGCCGAGGCCGTAGCGCACGAACATGCGGGTCACTTCCTGCCGCTCGGCGCCGGGCGCCATGCGGATGCCGATCTCGCGCGTGCGCTGGGAAACGGAGTACGAAATCACGCCGTAAATCCCCGCCACACCGAGCAGCAGCGCCATCGCCCCCGCGATCGCCAGGATCACCAGCGTGAACGACGTCCGCGCCGTCGACGCGCTCACGACCGCTTCGAGGGTGCGCACGCTCGCCAGCGGCAGGCTCGGATTCACCGACCACACCGCGCGGCTCACCTCCGTCGCCTCAAAGCGATTTCAGGTATTCAACGAGATCGGCCTTCTGTGCGGCTGTAAGATTCAGCGCAAACAGCCGGTTGTAGTGATTCACCACTGCGAGGAGGTCAGGCGCACTTCCATCGTGAAAATACGGCGCATGCTGCCACAGTCCGCGTAACGGCGTCGTCCGATATTTCCCTGTCGCTGTCCTGGCGGCATACGCCGGATCCATGCCGACCTCCGCCGGATTGTGCAGGAACGGCACCGTTTCCGCAGGACCGTTCAGGACGTCCGTGAAGTTCGGCGACTGATGGCAGCTCGCGCAGCCGGCTTCTCTGCGGAACAAGTGCCTGCCGCGCTTTGCGGCTTCCTTGTCAAAGCTTCCTCGCGGCGGATCCGGAACGCGCAAACTCAATTGATAGTCCAGCAGCGCGGCGAGCTTCGGCGTCACGAGATCCGGAGTCTGCGTAATCGCCAGGCCGATGCGCGGATCGCTGAAGGTCCCATGGCCGCCCATCTGCCCCACCCCCACGTAGCTGTTCCAATACGAGATGGGCCCATCGGCCGTGAACGTCTCGAAGCCGACGCCCTTCAGTCCGTAAATGGAAGGGATCACAATCGGTAGCGATGGACTATTCAGCGAAATCAGGTTCGTGCCGTCGAACGCATGGTGTCGGGGATCATATTTCCCTGGACCCCACGTTCTGAGCTCCGCCTTGAGGGCATCGTCCAGCACCGGCGACAAGGCAACGATCGCGCCGACATTCAAGTCATGATTCGCCCATCCATCCAGCCGCTCGCCGATGCCGGGCGCGAACGAGTTATCGACGGTCGAGTGGCAGAGGGCGCACGTGATGCCGACACGGACCAGCCGGCCCGTCTCGTTCACCGTGCCCTTCACGCCGACGACCGCATTGAGCCGTAACAATGCGGTGGTGACGGCGGGGTCTGTCAGATCGATCCGTCCAGACCGAAGCGACTTGATGACCGCCGTTGGCAACGCCTCCACATCGACCTTGAGGCCGACCGCCAGCGCGGTCGCCGGATCGACCGTCGCAATGGCCTCGTGCATCTGCAGGACATTTGTCCACAACTGTTCGTCGCCGAAGGTGTCGAAACGGAAGATCGCCTGGCCGTCGCGATGTCTCCGCTCGCCCTCGTCCTGGTGCCGCCGATCGCCATCGCCTCCGGGCCGGCCGTCACGCTCTGCGGTCGTTGCCTGGCCGAACCCCGAGATGACGAACGTCAGCACGAGAGTGAACACGGTTGACGCTACACCCATGAGTCGCATCGCTGCTCCCTTCTGGAATGACCCGGAGACCGAGTTTGAACATTCGCTTCCTTCCAATGAGAGCGGTCGAAGCCGGAAAAGGTGACACGCCGCCTGTTTGCAACGAAACAAGAGGCGGAGGACTCTAATAGGGTTATGGAGACTCTCGCATCGGGTGTTTCGTCGCCGGCTCCCGCGGCGCTGCCGGATACGGAAATCGTCAGGCGGGTGCGCGCGGGCGACAGTGCACTGTTCGAGATCCTGATGCGCCGGCACAATCAGCGGGTGTACCGCGTGGTCCGGGCCGTCGTGAAGGACGAGGCCGAGGTGGAAGACGTGATGCAGCAGGCTTACATCAACGTGTTCACGCACCTCCACCAATTCGAGGAGCGGTCGCAGTTCTCCACCTGGCTGATCCGAATCGCGCTCCACGAGGCCTTCGGCCGGCGGCGGAAGATGCGGCAGTCTGAATCAATGGCGGGGATCCAACTCGACTTCGACGAGAATCGCGAAGAATTCATGGAAACGCTCACATCACCCCAAGCCGACCCTGAGCGTCAGGCCTATGCACAAGAGCTCCATCGCGTGCTCGAGGCGGCGGTCGACACGCTCCCGGAAACTTATCGAACCGTGTTCATGATGCGCGACATCGAAGGCCTGACGACCAGCGAGACCGGAGAAGGTCTCGGGCTGGGCGAAGAAGCGGTGAAGACCCGTCTGCATCGCGCCCGCGCCATGATCCGCCGTGCCGTGACCGCTCGCATCGGTCAGGTGGCGACTGGCGCCTTCCAGTTCCACGCGCCGCGCTGCGATCGCGTCGTGGCGGCGGTACTGGCCAGGGTCGCTCAGTGCCGGTTGCGGCTCCCGGATACGCTCACTCAGCCTTGAGTCACTAACAGGCTGCTGAAAAAAGCCAGCCTGAGGGCAAAGGGCTGATGGCTGAAATGCGCCTGTTTTAGCCATGAGCCCTCAGCGCTTAGCCCTGAAGGATGCGTTTTTCAGCATCCTGCTGCAGGAGACATTCTCAGAAGGCATTGCCGATGAACGGCAGCATGCGGCCCCAGTAGAGAACGCCCAGCCACGAAGCGAGCGACACGGCGCCGGCGATTTTCGCGGAGCGCGGCGCGTCGTCACCCGCACCGAGGTTCATGGTGCGCGCGCCGACGCCCGTCTCGAAGAACATCGCGTTGAGCCCGGCGAGGACGAGACAGAACACCTTCGCCCACCAGGCGACGTTGCCCACGTACTGGTGCGGAGTGCCGATGAAGAATGTCGCGCCGGTCGTCAGGTTCATGAGGAACCCGGCCATCGCCAGCGGCATCAGGTCCCTGGCCGCGGACACGGGGACCCGCTTCATGAACCCCATGAGCCGCAGGTCGAAGAAGCCGGCGATCCCGATTACCAGCGTCAGGCCGAAAAAATGAATGATTTCGCAGACCGGCCAGATCCATCGGTAGTGGACGATGCCCCGTGAGAGCGCCGTGCTTTCCAGCCAGGCGACAAACCCGCCCATGGTGCCGGTCGCTCAGAGATACGCCATCAGACGCCCCGCGGTGACCGCTCCGGCCCACAACACCAGCGACAGTGCCGCCAGGCGTCCGCATGGCCCCGGTCCGGCGTCCGCTTCGCGGAGCGCGGGCCCGCGCTCCAGCGTCCTTCGGATCACCGCGGTGACAACCAGCGCCAGTGCGATGAGCGTCAGCTTGATGTAGAAGACCGGCTGTCCGGCCTTCGTCGTCGCATCACTGGCGAAGAGCATGGCGCCGGTCACGGCATTGATGACGAAGCCGGCCCACATGAAACGGTACAGGGGAGCCAGCGACGGAATGGGCAGACGCGGCGCGAACCCGAGCAGCCTGAAGTCAATCACGGCGTTCGCGCCGACGAGCACTCCGAAGCCCACGGTGTGCAGCGTCAGAACGGTCGGATAGGCCCAGATGGAGGGCGACTCGCGCGTCCACACGCCCACCGCCGAGCCCTGCAGCCACGTTGTAAAGCCCGTCACTGCCGAATCAGGAGCCGCGAAGCAGTACCGCCGGTTCACATTTCTGGGACACGCTCGTAGTGTCCCGTAACAGTGATTCGTTGCATAAGTCCCGGAGCGCGGCGCCCGGATGGCAAGGCGCGAGGAGCGCGCATACCGGGAGTATGTAAGCGACGAGCAACGCAGCCAGCCGGGATGCCCCGCCCGGGAATTATGTGACGAATCACTGTTACGGGACACTAGCGCGGAGTGTATTCACCTCGCCCCCCGCGAGGTCCGACAGGAGTCCCGTCCGCCTTCGTAAACGTCGCGCCTGTGATGCCGTGCGAGCCTGGGGCTCGAGACGGATTTCCCGCGACCTTGACCGCCGCGCCAATCGGGAGCGCGTCTTTCGCCCATGCCATCGACGGCACACCGCCCATTTCGATCTGCCACTCAATCTTCTGACCTTTGTCGTCGGCCGATTCGAGGAACACCCACGAATGCGGGTTCCTCACGAGGACTTTCGTGACGGTCCCCTGAGCCTCCACACGCTTGGTCTCGTCGTACGCCGCCGCGGCCGAATGATGGGCCACGACGGGCGTCGCGCGCGCCAGGAAGCCGGCGGTCAGCACCGATGCGAACAGAATCCGCGATCCAACTTTCATCAGGAAATCCTCCCTACCGTTCTTCATTCTTTTTTCTTCCCAACCGTGCGTTCTCGAGTGCTTCGCGCTCGATCCTCTTCATTGTCGACTGTCTCATTTGTACCTTGGCGGAATGAACTGCACCGACAGCCGTGCCGCTTCGGGATCGCAGTCAAATGCTTTCAGCTTGTATCCTTTCGGCGCAGGCAGCCATCGCATCGTGTATGACGTCGGCTTTCTCAGGAACATCGGATCTTCAACCGTGACCGTGGCCTTCAACTGGTCCCCGTCGCGCCAGTAGCGCTCCGTCACCTTTTTCTGCTGGGACGATGGTATCCCGTTGTAGTCGTCGAATCCGGTTATGTCGAACACGTAGTGGGTGGTTTCCACGAGGAGCGCGTTCGATTCGTAGCGACCCACCGAGAATCCCTGAACTCCATAATCGCGGGACGTGGGCTGTCGCCCGTCGAGCCACACCGTTCGGAGCTGATCGTCTTTCTCGTAGCGAAGCAGGACCCGATCCGGCCACTGTACGACCTCCATGTTGAACGGATCGAACTCGAGCGCCGGCGGCGTGGACGGCTGGCAGTCGTATTTCGGTGAGAGCGGCTCATCGAAGATCTTCTGGAAGGCCAGGGCTCTCTCGTTCAGCACCGGAAAATTCGACACGTAGTTCCTGTCGGCTGCCGTGCCGTCGGGAAGGATCGTCCCCTCCGGCACGGTCCGGGCCCAGGGAACAGTGGGACCGTTTATCGGATGCGATCGGCGTGTCCCGTCCCATACGCCCGAGAGGTCCGGAACGGCGGCCGCCGTTGAAGCTGACTGCGCCTTCAACACGGGGAGCGCGTCGCCATTCATGGCCATCACCAACGCCACGCAGGCAACTATCCCGAAGCCGCGTTTCGGAGATGACCCTCTGATCGTGCTTCTCATGATTGTTCCTCGTTGAGGTCGGGTGCGCAACGTTTTCCCCGGACCGCACTGGATGGTTGGCCAGCGGAAATCGAGTGAACTTTAGCACACAGGTCCTACACGAAATCGCGGATGCGGCGTCGCCCGGGGGCGCGCGGCCGGGGCGGGTCCCGGATCACATACCGCCGCTCTTCATGATGATGAGCGACATGCAGCGGCGGTCAACGGACCTCAAACTGGCTGAATGTCCGGGGCAGCGGTTTCGTCCAGCGCGTTTTTAGCCAGCCGCTCGGCGCGAAACCCTGAAAAACCGCCACGATCCCACGCGACAGGCCCGCGAAAGAACTCATCAATTAAGTGTAAGGAAAGCCGAAAAGCGTTTGACAAGCGTCTTCGGCGGCGAGTACAAGGGGGCGTCCCAAGCTCAGCAGTTCATTTCGTGTCCGTGGGTGGCGAGCCATCGGTAATCGTCAGCGGTAAAGGAGCAACTACATGAACAGTCGACGGTCGAGCATCGTTGTCGGCGCATCCCTCGCCCTCGCCGTAGCGTTCCCGACAACCGGGAGAGCGGACGACAAGGACAAAGACAAGAAAACAGTCCTTCACGATGCGGTCGTCCATTTCGCCCAGCCGCAGCCTCAAACCCCTGACCCAGCCCCCGTCGGCGCCGCCGTCACCCATTTCCTGTTGCCGGATGACGTGACCATCAGAAAAGGCGGGACGGTCACGTTCGTCGTGAACGGCGGTGGTCACGGTATCGCGATTCATCCGGTCAGCAAGAAAACCACTCGGGACGATATCGCTGCGGATCTTTGCCAGGGCGGTGCAAATGACGCCGACCGACGTGGTCGAGCTGCGGTGTGCAATGGCACCCGTACGACGACGGTGACGATTAACGGCACGCCTGTTGTAGTCACCGGAACGCAGAACCTGGACTACAACATCACTGACGCGAAGGACGATCTCATCATCCACACGGGTTTCAACATCGCTGCTCCTAACGTCGTCGTCATTACAAACCCGCGTGTCGACGATACGGAACATACCCACAGACTTCTGGCGACGTCCGGAGGAGTGACCACATCGGCCGCCGGCGTGCCGTCGGGTGACGCCAGCGCGCCCGGTGCCAATCCGGCCGGTGCCCTCCTCACAGGATCGGCAGCCCCGGCAACCCCGGGTAATCGGATACAGGTTCAGTTCTTGAAGAACGGCCGCTACCTGGTAGTTTGCATGAACCGTGGGCATTTCTTGAACGACCACATGTTCGGCTTCGTCTCGGTTGTCGGCGACGGCGACGACGACGACGATAAGTAGAGAACGTCCGCCGCACGCCGCCGGACCATCCTCATGGCGATGGAACCGGCGGCGGCGCGGCGTCTCCTTCCCAATCGCCCCCGCGGCAGCGGCCGGAGCCCTTCCCGGTGCGACGCCAGACGTTCACCACAGGCTGTTAACCATTCCACGCGCCAACCGTTGTTCTCCTCGCAGACAGGAGAAACCAACATGGGCAGCGAGGTCGTCATCGTTCCGAGCGTCTTCGGCACGATTGCTTTTATCGTGTGGACCGTCGTCAACGGGTGGCTGCGGCGACAGCACGTGAAGTCGATCATGGAGTTCAACACGCGGCTGGTCGAACGGATCGGCTCCGTGAAGGACTTCAGCGACTTTCTGCAGACCGACGGCGGGGCGAAGTTCTTCGACAGCCTCGCCGTCGAGCGCGGCTCGATCGGCGCCCACGAACGAATCCTCCGCGGCGCGGCGATCGGGATCGTCTTCATGGTGCTCGGTCTTGGACTCGTTTTCCTCGGCTGGCTCTTCAGGGCAGACTGGAACCACGAATCGTTCACGGTCATCGGAGTGATCGCGCTGTCGCTCGGGGTCGGCGGCGTGCTCTCTTCCGGCCTCTCGTACCGTCTGGCCCGGGTGCTCGGTCTGCTCGGCGCCCAGGACCGCGGCGACAGCGTCCATCCCGCGTCGCGGTGAGGCATGCCGGTGCACTCGTTGACCGGGGCGGCGCCGCGGGCGCGCCCGTCGACGTTCGAGGAAGCGGACACACAGGCGTCAGCTCACGAGATGATGGACGAGCCGTCCTTCGAGGCGTTCTATCGTCGGACGGCCGGTCACGTGCGCGCGTACGTCGTGCGGGTCGTCGGCAACCCGGCGACCGCGGACGACATCGTGCAGGAAGCGTATCTGCGGCTCCTGCGCTCGCTGCCGGCGACCCGGGACGAGCAGGAGTTGCGAGCCTATCTGTTTCGCATCACGAGCAACCTGATGGCCGACGACTGGCGCCGGCACAAGCGGGAACCCCTGCTGAGCGATGAACACGTGCCTGAGCGCGGGATCGATGGTCCGGACATTGCGCTCCGTGTCGACATGATTCGCACGTTCGAGCGGCTGCCCCTGCAGCAGCGTCAACTGCTCTGGCTGGCGTATGTCGAGGGCGTGAAGCACCGTGACATCGCGACGGCACTGGGTCTTCGCGAGCAAAGCGTGAGAGTGCTGCTTCACCGCGCGAAACGCAAGCTGGCGCGTCTGCTGGGTTTGTAGGAGAACGACGATGTGGGGACGTCCATCGGCCTGTCCGCATGAAGCAGAGACCGTAAAAGCGGCGCGATCGAAAGCCGAGGCGGCCGCCGTGAGCGGGCACGCGGCCACGTGCGCCGTGTGTCGCGAGACGCTTGCCGTCGCCACGTGGATGCACGAGCTGGCGTCCGTGCCGGTGGACGCGCCTCCCCAGCTGAATGCATCCAGCCTGTGGTTCAAGGCTCAGCTGCTGAGGCGATGGGATGTCGAACGGCAGGTGCTGCGGTCCATTGATGTCGGTGAGCACGTCCAGGCGGGCGTCGGTCTGGCCGGCGCCGCGATCATGCTCGTGTGGCTCTGGACCCAGATGCGGCCGGCCGGCGTCTCGCCGATGGTGACGGCGGCCCTGCTCGCGAGCGCCGCGCTGCTGGTGGCGACCGCTCTGTTCGTCGCGCGCGAGCTCGTGTCTTCGAGCACGACGGACGTGTCCCAGGGCTTCAGCCCTGAGGCGGGTGGAGGCCGTGGACACTCTGCTTCGTGATTTCCGTCACGGTCTCAACACATACTCGGGGGCGGTGCTGTT
>QHWJ01000156.1 GCA_003222535.1 Acidobacteriota bacterium
ATAGTAGCCGCTCTTGAGCTCGCCGTTCGACGCGTACGAATATCGCAGGAATTGCATTGTCTCTTTGTCGCGACGTCGCAGAAATCCTTCGCTGATGTTGAACATCACCGAGATTGAGGCTTCGTTCATCTGACCCGATAGCTCACCGTCACGACGAAATTCCGGCCGGATTATCAGCGCCCCGACGCGATCGCACTGCTCTTTCGCCGCTTGCCACACGCGCAGATCCTCAAATCGATAAACACCCATGCCCCGGGGTATCGCACGTGGGATGCCATCGGGATCAGGGGCCAAGGACGGACCAAGGACCAAGGACGGACCAGGGACCAAGGACGGACCAGGGACCAAGGACGGACCAAGAACCAAGCACCAAGGACCAAGGACTAAGTTCCGCCGTCCGGACACGGCGCATTCGCATACCCCGATCGGAACGGCGTCACGACTCCTGTCGCCGGTTCGAACCGGTGCCGCCACACGCAGGCGGTGTCGTTGGCCAGCAGATGGATCGAGATGGACGGCGTGTCGGAGACCGTGGTCACGAAGTGGATGTCGTCGGCTGGCGGCAGGAGCGTGTAGAACTCCCCGCGACCCAGCTGCTGCCGCTTCGAAATCTCCAGGCGCGCGCGCGCCGGATCGCTGCCGTCGTCGAGGCGCCGGTAGACCGTCTCGTCCTGGCGGCCGCGATAAATGCCGACGAGGCCCCACGCAAGATGATCGTGGACGGGTGTGGCGGCGCCAGCCGGCACAACGAGCGAGAAGAGACAGAGCGAGCCGTCTTCAGCCCGATATAGCGCGTACTGACCGATGCCGCCGCCCATGCGGCTCGAGTCGTCCGGCCTCGCGCAGCTCTCCGGGAGCCACCCGTCTGACGCAAGCAGCGCGCCGAATGCCGGACGCAGCGCCTCGACGCGCGCGGCGTCGTCCTCAATCGCCGCAGTCAGGCGCGTCGTCTCGTCGATGAGCGCGCGAATCTCGGGAGCGTCGACGAGAAACCCGTAGGACTGATGCGGGTGCGAATGGCCGAGGTCGCACATCGGAGCCTCCTGGTAAGGCAGATTCGCTCGCCGACGGATCGTCACTCGGCGATTTGAGGCGAAGCTTCGTTACGCGACATCTGTTTTGGCGTCGTCGGTGGCCGTGCGTTCGACCGCGCGCTCGACTTCGATCGTGCACTCGGTGAGCACGGCCGCGAGCGCGCCTGCGGCCGCGAGCACCGGCGCGAACACCGCGCCGACGACACCGACCGTCAAGGGAAACTCGGCGACGGTGCGGCCTTCCTGCTTGATGATGATGCGCCGGACGTTGCCCTCGTGAACGAGCTTCTTCACCGCGTCGAGCAGTTGACCGCCGGCGACTTTGAACGACTCCTTGTAGGTACAGTCACTCATCCTCTGACCCCCGCCAGTAGATACGAAACCGCCGCGACGGCAGTTCGCGCCGCGGCAGGGGGTCTCTTCCCGCCTGCGCTCGCCTGAAGATAGGTGTACCGACCGCCGACCCGCGGGTAGCGCGACGCCAGCTCGGCGCAGACGAACGCGCAAACGAGCGCGACGCCGCCGAGCGCCCGAGACGTTCAACGCAAAGCCCGCGAAGGCCGCAAAGCAAGCCCTTCTTTTCGGTGCTTTGCGAGCTTTGCGTTCCATGTCGCTACTGCGCCCGAGCTGCGGGGAACGGGCGGCGGCATCTGCGCGGCCGGCAGCGGCGGCAGCATCTCGTCGCGCATCGCGAGCTGATAGAGCGTCGCGGCAATCGCGATCGCGGACGCCTTCACGCGTCTTCGATGACGTGCTCGAAGGTGTCGAGGTTCGTGTGATGCGTGTGCGTGTTGTACTCAATCGGATCCGCGCCGAAGCCGATGCCGGCGTCTGTTAACCTCCTCCGGTTCCCCTCGTATATAGAAAGCAATGATCACCCGACTCGCCCTGCTGACGACCCTGATGCTGACGACGCTGCTCTCCGGGGCGGCGGCGGGCCAACCGGCGCGGGCGGTGGCGCCACGGGACACGCCCCCGGCCGTGGTGGACGAGCGCACGGCGCGGGAGACCCGCGACCGGCTGCACGAAGTCCTGGACCAGTACTCGCCGGCGGTCGCGCAGGTGCTGCGCCTGGACCCGTCCCTGATGACGAACCCGGACTACCTGGCGCCTTACCCGAAACTCGTCGCGTTCCTCGCCGAGCATCCCGAAGTGGCCCACGGCCCCGTCTTCTTTCTCGGCGAAGCGCGGCTGAACGGTGCCGATGGCAACAGAAAGCAGGCGCTCGACGCGCTCGAAAGCATCCTCGCGGGCATGGGCCTCTTTCTCGCCTTTCTGACGATGGTGAGCGTGGTCATCTGGCTCGTTCGTGCGGGCATCGAGTATCGCCGCTGGCTGCGAGCCACCAGGATCCAGACCGACGCGCACATGAAGCTCGTCGATCGGCTGGCGTCCAACGACGATCTCCTCAATTACATGCAATCGGCAGCCGGCCAGCGGTTCCTGTCGTCGACGCCGGTGGCGATCGACGCCAGCCCGCAGGCGGTCAGCGCGCCGCTCAACCGCATCCTGTGGTCCGTTCAAGCGGGCGTGGTGCTCACGGCCAGCGGTATCGGGCTGTGGTTCGCCAGGTTCAACGTGATCGACGAAGCCGCGCAGGCCCTGTACGTCATCGCCATCCTGACCATCGCACTCGGCGTCGGCTTCGTGGTGTCGGCCCTGCTGTCCTATGGCCTCTCGCGCCAGCTCGGGTTACTCCACACGGACTCGAATCATGCGTGACGTGACGCTCTCCGAGCTCGACGGATTCGGCGCCGCGACCGAAGCCGAGGAAGCGTTCCAGATGGACGAGGACTCGTTCCGCGTGTTCTACGAGCGGACGGCGCGGCCGGTGTGGGCGTACCTCTCGCGCATGACGGGCGATCCGCGGCTCGCCGACGATCTCCTGCAGGAAGCGTACTACCGGTTCCTGCGCGCCTCGGTGGCGCACGAGAACGACGCCCACCGCCGCAACTATCTGTTCCGGATCGCGACGAATCTGGTGCGCGACCTGCGCCGGCGTCCCGGCATCGACAGTGTGCCGATGGCGGATGGCGCGCATGCGATCGATCAACCCGATCCGCGATCCGCGGATGTGGCGGCCGGAGCTGCGCGGCGCGTCGATCTGTCTCGCGCGATGGCCCGCCTGAAGCCGCGCGAGCGCGATCTGCTGTGGCTCGCGTACGCGCAGGGTTCCTCGCACCAGGAAATCGCGGAGATGCTCGGCCTGAAGACCGCGAGCATCAAGCTGCTGCTGTTCCGCGCGCGCCGCCGCCTGGCGGCGCTGCTGCGTGGGGGACGTACGTGATCGAGTGCGCGCGCGAGGCGGAGGTCATGGAAGCGGTGGCGTTCGGCCGGTGGCCGGAGCACGCGGACGAGGGATTGACGGCGCATGTCGCGACGTGCGCGGTCTGCGGCGACCTCGCCGAAGTCGCGCGCGTCCTGCACGACGACCGCGACGCGGCGTGCCGCGAGGCGCCGGCGCCGGCGGCCGGGATGGTGTGGTGGCGGGCGACGATTCGGGCGCGCGCCGAGGCGGCGCGCACCGCCACCCAGCCGATCACCGCGCTGCAGGGCATTGCCGCCGCATGCGCGGTGGGCCTCGCGGGCGGCCTCGTCAGCGTCGCGTGGCGGTCGATCGACTGGACCGCGTGGATGGACCGGCTCGGCGGCCTCGTCGGGCACCTCGAAAAACGCCGTGCCGACATCGCGGCGGTCTCGGCGCTCGCCACATCCCACGCGCTGCCGGTCCTGCTGGGGCTCGCCGCCTGCCTGGTCCTCGCACCGCTCGTGCTCTATCTGACGCTCGCGGACGACTAGCGACGCGGAAACTCGGGACCTCGATAGCTGGTCCATGGTCCTTGGGTCATGGTTCCTGGTCCGTCCGTGGTCCGCGGTGCACGTGCAGCGCGCGATCGATCGCCGGCGCCTCGGGGGGCGACGTCCTCTTGTTCCTGGGTCCCGGTGCTCGGTCCGTTCGTGGTCATTGGTCCGTTCCTGGTCCGTGATCCAGGGTCCGCGCACTCCGGACCGAGAACCACGCGCACGCGCACCGATTTCGGCCTTGCGCTCGGCCGCACGAAAGCCCCCAAGCGGCTCATCGACACCGCGGGTTCAAGACGGGCGATCGCATCACGCATCGCATCGCCATCACCGCGCCGGGCGACATCGACGGCGAGGTGACACGCCCCGTCAGTTCCACGCAATCGACGACGCTCGAATGGTTCATGCGTGATTACGTCGACCACCTGAAGCACCACCTGCAGCAGGCACTGCCAGATCAACGCTGACATAGGTGACACATATGTTACTATCACTCGATGCCGTACCGCGTTGAGGAGTATGTCCGCGCGGACGGCTCGGTGCCCTATCGGAAGTGGTTCGATGCGCTGGCCGCCGACACAGCTGCGAAGGTGGCAGTCGCCACGGCGCGATTGAGCCTGGGCAATACGTCGAGC
Organism: Acidobacteriota bacterium; assembly: GCA_003222535.1. GTDB lineage: Bacteria > Acidobacteriota > Vicinamibacteria > Vicinamibacterales > CAVVIG01 > QHWJ01. The sequence continues at coordinate 4,472 of QHWJ01000156.1, forward strand.
GTGAAATGGTTCAGCGGGATCGGCGAGTACCGGATCGACTGGGGACCAGGCTACCGTGTGTATCTGGCGAAGGATGGCGAAGCGCTCATCGTGCTGTATGGAGGCGGAACGAAGAAGAGCCAGTCGAAGGACATTGAGCGCGCGCTGGCGCTGCACGCCGAGTACAAGGCCCGAAAGGCAGCGGCAGGATCGCACGCGAAGCGGACGCCGAAGAGGAGATAACGCACGATGGCACTCACGCGCGATTTCAAGAAGACAGTTGCGGCTCGGGTGCGTCGCGATCCGAAGTTCGCCAAGGCGCTCCTGGATGAAGCAGCCACCCTCTTTCTGAACGGCGAGCCCGACGCCGCCCGCTTGATCCTCAGAGATCTGGTGAATGCCACCGTCGGGTTCGAGACCCTCGCGGCCAGAACCTCGAAACCTTCGAAGAGCCTGCACCGCATGCTCTCTTCGCGTGGAAACCCCAGTATGGACAACCTGGCGGCCATCTTTGACGCCGTCCGGGAGAACCTGAAGGTGGGCATCAAGGTGCGCACCGTCGAAGCCGCCTGAGAACCAGTTGTATAGAAAGGTAGATTCAGGGCGCTCAACCTGAGCGCCCTGATTCACGATCCGACCTTCAAGGCGGTCGCCGGCGAAGCGGTCTTCAACAAGGCCCGGGTCATCAACACGCTGGGCGACCAGGCGGTGCACAGCCATCGGCCCATTCAGCCATTCGACGCGCTCACGGCCGTCCGTGAGTTGTTCCATGTGAGCTTCTGGCTCGCGCGCACGTACGCGCGCGGCACAAAGCCGGACGCGGCGCTGGCGTTCGATGCCGATGCACTTCCCAAGACCGCGGCGATTCCGAAACGCGCCGTCGACTACCTGCTGAAGCTGAAGACCGAGCTGCGCGAGCGGGACGAAAAACTGTCGGCGGTCTTGGCGGACAAGTCCGCCCTGAACGAGGAGCTGAAGCGCCTGCGCGGAGGTGGCCGAGGCGAAGAAGGCGAGCGCGGCTCAGCCTGACACGCACGACTACTCCGAGGCCGAGACCCGCGACTACTTCATCGACCTGCTGCTCAAAGAAGCCGGCTGGGCGCTCGATCAGCCGCGCGACCGTGAGTACGCAGTCAGCGGCATGCCCAACACGCCCGGCAAAGGCTTTGTCGACTACGTGCTCTGGGGAGACGACGGCAGGCCGCCTTCAAGACACACTTGGCCCACGCGCCTTTCGAAGGGTGTATCCTTGCGCCCGCGTACGTGCTGAAAGGAAACCCTGCTTCCAGGGATCGAAGGAGTAAATGATGAAGCGTTTGCTGGTGTCGGCACTGTTCTTGACGTCCGTCGCGGTTCCCCTCTCGGGTCAGGGCGGCCGCGGCGCCCGGGCCGTGCCGGCGGCCGGGCCGCCGGCGCCGCAACTTGCGTTTCACATCGAGGAGGATTTCTTCAAGCTTCCCGAAAACATCTGGCCATCGGAAGCGGTCGGCGTCGCGCTCAATTCGAAGGGGCACATCTTCCTGCTGAACCGGGGCAATCACCCGCTGCTGGAGTTCGGGACGGACGGGTCGTTCATCGCGTCGATGGGCGAGGGCTCGACGATCTTCCACGCGGCCCACAGCGTGCGATTCGATGCCGAGGACAACATGTGGCTGGTGGATGCGGGGAACAACGTCGTGGTGAAGTTCACGGCCAAACGGCGAATCGTCCAGGCGCTCGGCCGGCGTCTGGAACCGTGGGTGTATATGACCCACGGGATCGAGCGCGCGATTCCTGGTCCGGCCAGCTTCTACCAGCCGACGGACACGGCCGTCGGGCCGGACGGGAGCACCTACATCACCGACGGGTACGGAAACTCCCGAGTGGTGAAGTTCACCAGGGAAGGCAATCTCGTGAAGTACTGGGGCGACCGGGGCGCGCGGCCCGGGCAGTTCAA
>QHWJ01000336.1 GCA_003222535.1 Acidobacteriota bacterium
GGCCTGCATCGAAGATCACTGGCACACCCTGGGGTTGTGCAGGCCGGCCGGCAACTGCTGGAGGGCGAGCCTTTCAGGCGAGCCGGAGTCGCCCGGCTGAAAGACTCACGCCCGGGGCGGAGCACGCTCCGCCCTACGCGAGGGGTTCTGAAACAGACGCTCGTGGTGAGCCGGTCGAAGCACGAGCCCCGTTGCCCGTCCGTTGATCCGACGTCCGCGTCATCGGCGGCCCTGAGAGGCCGCCCTGCATCCGACGGCCGTTTTTGACCGATATCGAATACTACGATATCGTAACGACGATGCCACTGCGCCTCGTTCCACCGATTCACCGGGCGACCCACCGAATCGGCCTGTATCTCGCGGGAGTGCGTGAAGACGGCCTCTCTCAGGGCGAGGCGCACATTCTTGCGCTCCTCGCGACCTCGGCGCCGGCGACCATTGCCGATCTGCATCGCGGCCTCGCGCACAAGCGATCGACGCTGACGAGCATCCTCGATCGGCTCGCCGATCGCGGGTTCATCACCCGGGAGGTCGGCGCGGCCGACCGCCGCACATTCGTGATCACGCCGACCGCGAAGGGCCGTCAGGCCGCCAGCCGCGTGCACCGCCACCTCACCGATCTCGAGCAGGCCATCGCGCGCCGCGTCACGAGCGACGACGTGAAGGGGTTCATGAAGGTCGTGTCGGCGGTCGAGGCCGAAGCCCACCGCCGCACGCGCGCTGGCGTGAAGCGTGCGCGCTGACTGTCACCGCTGATGGCGGATGGCTAGCGTGGATGGCGCGTCATCGACCACAGCCTATCGACCATCGGCCATCAGCCATGGCGGGTTTTGGCGGGATCCGGCAGCCCGCGCAGCGCCAGGACGCCGAACACCGGGCCGGGCACGAGGCAGATGAACACCCACTGCCAGCCGAGCGTCAGCGCGGCGATCGGCAGCAGCCGGATCGACGCCATCGTCAGCAGGAACCCCGCGCACGTCTGGACGGTCAGCGCGGTGCCGACGTGATCCCGCGGGCTGTACTGGGCGACCAGCGCTGACAACTGGGCCGAGTCGGCCACCACGGCCACGCCCCACACCATGGCAAAGACGAAGAGCGCGGCCGGCGGCGCGTGGAAGACGAAGCCGGCGAGCGCGCAGCAGGCGCCGCTGACGATCAGCGCCCATCCGGCGATCCGCGCCTTGCCGATCCGATCGGCGAACCATCCCGCCGCCGCCGATCCGATCGCGCCGCTGCCGATCGCCGCGAACGCCACGGCCGATCCCGCTGGCGAGCCGGGCGTGGTGGCGCCGACAAACCCGAGGCTGGCCGACGCGAACACCGCGATCCACGTCCACACCGCGTAGAGTTCCCACATGTGGCCGAGGTAGCCGAGCGTCGCGAGGCGCGTGCGCCGGTCGGCGAATACGCGCGCGACCGCCGCCGGATCGAAGCGTGCGCTGCTCGCGACGTACGGCCCGTCGCCGACGGCGGTGACGACGAGCGCGCCGCCGAGGACCGCGAGCGCCGACGCCGACAGCATCAGCGTGCGCCACGGGATCGTGGCGGATGCCGACGCCAGGAGATGCGGAAATGCCGACCCGACGGTCAGCGCGCCGATGAGGACGCCAAGCGCGGCGCCGCGCCGCTCGTCGAACCACCCGGCGGCCACTTTCATGCCCGGCGGGTAGACCCACGCGAGGGCAGCGCCCGTCGCGACGCGCAGCGCGATGAGCATCGCCGCGCCACCGGCACGCACAAGCGCCGCGTTGGCGGAGGCCGCCAGCACGCAGCCGGCGGCGAACAGCCATCGCGGGTTGACGATGTCCGGCAGATTGAGCAGGGCCGAGAGCAGCGTGCCGATGACGAACCCGCCCTGCACCGCCATTGTCAGCCACGCGGTTTCGGCGGACGAGAGATGGAGCTCGGCGACGATCGGCGCGTTCGCGGCCGTGGCGGAAAACCACACCGTCATACCGAGGAACATGGCCAGCGACAACCACGCGAGCTGTGCGAACGGCGAGACGCCTTTCAACACGGAGTCCGCTGCGCCCGCTGAAGATTCAGTCATCGCCGTTTGGAGGGTACCAGAGTTTGACGCGCCAGAGTTTGACGCCGCTGACGGCCGGCGGACGCGATGACACGCCGCCGGGGAGGTCGAGTCTGAGGAAGCCCAATCCAGGAACCGTTCACCCGGCGCGGTATAATCCGCGCGCCTCGCCCACATGCCGCTTGCGTCCGGCAGCCGGCCTGGCGAGCTCGTCAAATGACCATACGGACGAGGGCGTGGTAAACAGCCCCATGTTCCGGACGATTCAAGGACGCGAGGTGATCGAAGCATCGGCGCTACACTGTTCGCGAGGGTCTCGACATGTCTGACCAGAAGCTGATCGGCCAGAACTACACGCCGCTCGATCTCGTGGCCAAGGTGACCGGACGGGCCAAGTACGCGGAAGACTACCGCGCCGACGGGATGCTGTTCACCAAGCTGCTCCTCAGCCCGATGCCGCACGCGCGGGTCGCAGGCATCGATACACGCGCCGCCCTCGCGATGCCGGGCGTGAAAGCCATCCTCACCGCCGACGATCTGCCGGACCTGCGGGGCGCCGAGCGCGCGCTCACGAACGAGCCGCTCTATCAGGGCGAGCCGATCCTCGCGGTTGCCGCCGTCGACGAGCTCACCGCGGCCGAGGCCGTCGAGCGCATCACCGTCCACCTCGAACCGCTGCCCTTCGTCGTCGATCCGGTCGAGAGCCTGCGCCCGGCCGGCGCCAACGGGCGCACGGAGGGCAACGTGTGGTTCCCGGCTCCGCCGGCGGCGCCGGGGTCAGGCGGGCCGCCGCCGCGGCCGAAGCTCCAGACGCTGAAATGGACCGAGGAGGATTTCGCCGCGGCGCCCGAAGGCGGCCTGCCGATGGGAAAGGCGCCGGATGAGTGGGCGTACGGCGACCTCGAGGCCGGCTTCAAGAAGGCCGCGATCATCGTCGACGAGACGTTCGTCGTGCAGTCCACCGGGCATCAGCCGATGGAGTCGCGCAGCGCGATGGCGTACTGGCAGAACGGCCGGCTCCACCTGCACGGCTCGACGCAAAGCGTCGCGCGCACGGTCGATCCGCTGGCGAACTGGCTCGGCATCGACGCGTCGAACATCGTGCTGATCAGCGAGTACTGCGGCGGCGGCTTCGGCAGCAAAGGCGGCGGCGCCGTGTCGATGGTCATTCCAGCGCTGCTGTCGAGGAAGGCGGGCGTGCCGGTGATGATGCGCATCAGCCGCGAGGAAGAGCACTACATCGGCCGCGCGCGTACGGGCATGGTCGGCCGTGCGAGGGCCGGGTTCGCCACAGACGGCCGGATCACCGCGCTCGACCTCTTCATTGTCGAAGACAACGGACCGTACGGCCCTATGGGCGACTATCGCTCGGCCGGCAATGCCGCATCGCTCATCTGGCAGCCGCTCGCGATGCGCTGGCGCGGCGTCGCCGTCATCACCAACACGCCGCCGCGCTCGCAGCAGCGGTCGCCCGGTGCGATGCAGGCGAACGCGATCATGGAGCCGGTGGTCACGAAAGCGGCGAGGAAGCTGGGCCTCGACCAGGTCGCGATCCGCCGGGTCAACTCGCCCGAAGGCAAAGCCCCGTACGGCGCGCCCCGGCCGGGCGGCCAGCGTCCGCACGTCACGAGCGCGTTCGTGAAGCAGGCGCTCGATCGCGGGGCCGAGCTCTTCAAGTGGGACGAGCGCAAAGCGCGCACTGGCACGCGTCAGGGCTCGAAGGTGCGCGGGATCGGCGTCGCCGTCGGGCCGCACGGTGCCGGCTCGATCGGCTACGACGGACTGATGACGATTCAGCCTGACGGCAAGCTGTACGTGCAGTCCGGCGTGGGCAACCTCGGCACGCATTCGTGCATCGATCTGGCGCGTGTGGCCGCCGATGTGCTCGCGATGCCCTGGGAGCGCGTCGTCGTGAACTGGGGCAGCACCGCGAAGAACCTTCCGTGGTCTGCCATGTCGGTCGGCAGCCAGACGACGCACGCGATGACGCGCGCGAATCTGGCGGGATCCGTCGACGCCCGGCTGAAGCTCCAGGAGATCGCCGCGAAGGATTTTGGCGGCGCCCCTGCCGACTATACGATCGGCAACGAGCGCGTGTATCGACGGGATCATCCGTCCCGCGGCATGAGCTACGCGCAGGCCGCGAAGCGCGCAATCGAGCTGGGCGGCAAATACGACGGTCACGAGCTGCCCGGCGACATCCATGCGTTCACGAAGAAGTCGGCGACCTCGCTCGCGGGCCTGGGCCTGATGGGGGTGGCGAAAGACACCTACCCCCACGATGGCGACACGTACTCGTTCGTGGCCGGCTTCGCCGAAGTCGAAGTCGACGTCGAAACGGGGACGACGCGCGTCGTCGACTACCTCGCCGTCGGCGACGTCGGCACGGTGATCAATCCTCGCAGCCTCCACGGTCAGCTGCTCGGCGGGATCAATCTCGGCATCGGCCACGCGTTGACGCAGAAATGGGCGTACGACCGGCAGTACGGCGTGCCGCTCGCGAAGCGCTTCCACCACAACAAGCCGCTCACGATTCTGGATATTCCGGCCACGATGCACACGGAAGCGCTCGGCCTCGCGGATCCCGAAACGCCCGTGGGCGCGCGCGGCGTCGGCGAGCCGCCAGTCGGCGCCGGTTACGGGTCGGTGCTGAACGCGATCTTCGACGCGTTGGGCGAGGACGTCTTCCGCCGCGCGCCGGTGACGGCCGACATCGTGCTGACCTGGCTCGAGCACGGCAGGCGCACGCACGATCCGCTGACTGCACACATCTAGACGCGGGACATTGACAAGGCAGGAAGACGATGGCATCGTCGTCGTCAGGTCGAGAAAGGGTCAAGACGACGATGGCGAGCAGCCGTATCCCGGTTGCGCTCCGAAGCCAACTGGGCGACGAAGCGACGTTCGGTCTCATCGAGGTGCTCGATTCGGACCGAAAAGACTGGAGCGAACAAGTGGTGAGCGTAGCGGCCGATCGATTCGAGCGACGACTCACCGAAGAGATCACCGGCCTTCGGCTCGAGTTCCGCGAGGCCCTTCACGAGGGTCTCACGGCGGTGCGGCAGGAGCTCGCGACGACGCGCGTCGAAATGCTGAAGTGGTCGTTCCTGTCCTGGGCCGGCCAGGTTGCGGCGATGGCGGGCCTCCTGGCCTTCATGCTGCGCGGCCTTCGGCCTTAGCGATCAGGCATCGGCGACGAGCGACGGCTACCAGCCAAAGATGTAGCGTTCTCTCCTGACGTCCGCCCCGCCGCGAAGTGTGCCGCTTTGCGGGTCGACGCCGACGGCGACGACTCCGGTGCTCATGCCGTACGGGCCGAGCACTTTCAGCTTGTGGCCCCGCGCCGTGAGCGCGTCGCGGACCGCAGAGGGCACGCGGTTCTCGATCTCGAGCACACCCGGCTCGCTCGCGTGGTTGTCGAACGAGCCGAACGGGTGCAGCGAGTTGATGCGCGGCGCCTCGATCGCTTCCTGAATGCCCTTGCCGAAGACGATGATTTCCAGCAGCACGTTCAGGAGCTGCTGATCCTGGCTGTCGCCGCCGGGCGTGCTGAGGGCGAGGAACGGGTTGCCGCCTTTGAGCACGAGCGTCGGCGTCAGCGTCGTGCGCGGGCGCTTGCCGCCGGCGAGCACGTTCGGGCTGAGCGGATCGAGATCGAACACCGTCATCCGGTTCGAGAGCGGCACGCCCGTGTCGCCGGCGATGAACGCGCCGCCCAGCAGCCATCCCGAGCTCGGAGTCGCGCTGAACAGGTTGCCGTCCTTGTCGACGACGTCGACGCACGTGGTATCGCCGGCGGTCGTGGGCGTCTTCAACCCCTGCGAGTGAGGCGTGTAGCGCACCGCGGGCGGCTTCACGCTCGGATCGAAGCGAAAGGGATCGCCGACGCGATGCTCGAGCGAGGCCTGCGGGCCGATGAGCCTGCGCCGCTCGGCGGCGTACGGCTTCGACAACAGCCCGGCGATCGGCACCTGCGTGAACGCCGGGTCGCCGTAATACGCATTGCGGTCGGCGTATGCCAGCTTGATCGCCTCGTGGACGTGATGGATGTACTCGGCGGAGTTCACGCCGAACGCCTTGAGATCGACGCCCTCGAGGATGTTGAGCGTCTGCAGCAGCACCGGGCCCTGATCCCAGGGTCCCGCCTTGTAGACGTCGAAGCCATGAAAGTTCGTCGTCGTCGGCTTTTCGAGCCTTCCATGGAAGGACGCGAGATCGTCGTAGGTGAACAGGCCACCGGCCGCCTTGTTCGCGTCGGCGATGCGGTGCGCGATGTCGCCCTTGTAGAAGACGTCGCGTCCGGCGCGAATCGCCGCCACACGATCGTGCGACCGCGCGAACGCGGCTTTGTCCGCGGCGGCGATCGCACGGAGCGTTCGCGCCAGGTTCGGCTGGCGAAAGAGCTCGCCGACCTCCGGGATGCGGCCGCTCGGGTAATACGTCTTCGCCGACCATTCGAACTGTTCGGTGGCGTTGCGTTCGCTGATGAGAAAACCGCGCAGGAACTCGTACATCGGGAAGCCGTCGGCGAGCTCGATCGCCGGCCGCAGCACCTGTTCGAGCCGCATCGTGCCCCTGGCTTCGAGCGCAAGCGCCATCGCGTCCAGCATCGCCGGAATCGTGGCGCCGAGCGGCCCGTTGCCCGGAATCAATCCCTGCGCGGCGAACAGCGCGGGCGTCGCAGCCCTGGGCGCCGGCCCCTGTCCGTTGATGACGATGATGTCCCGCGTCTTCGCGTCGTAGATCATCGCCGGCGCTTCGCCGCCGAAGCCGAAGTGGGAGATTTCGCAGACCGACGCGGCGAGCACCGAGGCGACGCCGGCATCCACGGCGTTGCCCCCCTGCTGCATCATGCGGACCCCGGCGGAGACGGAATAGTGCCGTCCGGCGGCCACGATGCCATGCGTGCCGAGGATTTCCGGCCGGAACGTCTCGACCGGCGGCACCGGCGTGTGGCCCGGCACCTGAGCAGTCACCGCGACAGCGCTGATGAAGGCACACATCGCCACGCAAGGTTTGATGAGGCGGCTTTTTGACGTGCGGCTGCCAAGATGCATGCGTCGTTGATTGTATAGAATGTTGGGCACATCGTGACGCGCCCGCTTCTCATCATTTTCCTCACAATTCTCGTCAACCTGGTGGGATTCGGGATCATCATCCCGCTTCTGCCGTTCTACGCGGGGACGTTCGGCGCGTCACCGCTGGTCGTCGGTCTGCTCTTTGCCGTGTTCTCGCTGTGTCAACTCACCGCGGCTCCGGCGCTGGGCGACCTGTCGGACCGTTACGGCCGGCGCCCTATCCTGATCTTCAGTCTCGCGGGAACGGTCCTGAGCTTCGCGATGCTTGCGCTCGCCCACAGCCTCGCGATGCTGTTCGCGGCGCGCATCGTCGATGGGCTTTCCGGCGGGAACATCTCGACGGCGCGAGCCTACGTCGCCGACGTGACGGAACCAGAAGATCGCGCGCGGGCGTACGGCCTCATCGGTGCTGCATTCGGGCTCGGCTTCATTCTCGGACCGGCGCTGAGCGGCATCCTGTCAGGAGTGAGCTACACGGCGCCGATCTGGGCGGCCGCGGCGATCACTCTCGTGGCCACCGTGATGGCGTGGTTGTGGCTGCCGGAGACAGTGCACCGCGCGCGTGCGGGAACGGGCAATCCTTTCCGCTATCTGCCGGCGCTGCTGAAGCGGCCGCTGGTGCGCCGGATTCTCGCCATCGACTTCATCTACTGGTGCGCGTTCGCCATCTTCCAGACGACCTTCTCGCTGTTTGCCGCGCGCCGGTTCGGATTCGACGTCGCCAGAACGGGCTACTTCTTCGCCGCGTTCGGCATTCTCGGCGCGTTCATCCAGGGAGGGCTCATCCGCCCCATCGTCCGGTGGTTCGGCGACAAACGGACGTTCCTGCTCGGTCTGGGCTTCGCCGTGGTGGGCCTCATGGCCGCCGCGCTCGTGCACTCGGTCGCGATGTTCGCGCTCGCGCTCGTGCCGCTTGCGTTTGGCATGGGCTTCGGTCATCCGACGATGTCGAGCATGGTCAGCCTCGTCGCGCGCGGCGACGAGCAGGGCCGTGTTCAGGGCGCGGCGAGCGCGGTGGAAAGCCTCGGCCGCACGATCGGCCCCGTGTGGGGCAACGCGTCGCTCCAGTTGTCGGGCGAATCGACGCCGTACCTCTCAGCCGCGTGTCTGCTTCTCCTCACCTTGATGATCACAGCCGGCTTCCAGGCGGGCAAGCGGGACACTCTCACGACCGAACTGCTCCAGTAACGAAGATTCGCCGGTGTGCCCGCAGACGCGTGGACTCGGCGGTTTGAGGCCTCCACCAGCGGGAGCTGGACCGCGTGCGAACGAAACAGACATAGGTTTCGTTCCAGGCGAGCTTCGTTACTTCAGACTTCAGACTTCAGACTTCAGACTTCAGACTTCTTTAGTGTGGCTTCACGAGGGCGAGCAGGCTGCGCAATCCGTTCAGCGTCTGGATCATCGTGGCGAGGAGCGCGGCGTTGCCGCCGTCGCGCGGAAATATCTGGCCGACCGAGACCTCGAGGCGGCTGAGCAGGTCTTCGGCCTTCTGACGTTCCTCGTCGGTCACTTCCGCTCTCCTTCGGGTTTGCCGGGCTCGAGCGCTTCGAGCTCGGCATCGGTGAGTGCCCGGGGAATTCCCCGCGGCGCCTCGACCGTCTCGACGGCGGATTTGGCCTGCCAGCCACGCCACCCGCACCCCTGACAGCGGTAGGGCGCGCGTCGCGTCAGCCGCCGGCGCATCCGCTCGAACCACGACCGCGGGCGCGAGAGGCGTATCGGCGTTCTACCGCATACCGGGCAGGTCGGAGCCACAGGTCACGATACCAGATTTCGGATGGCGGATTGAGGATTGCGAAGGGTGGTGAAGCGCGCGCGGGCTCACATCGCGGCGGCGGCTGAAGCGTCAGGCGACGGCGGGCGCGGGCTCTGACGCGGTGGCGATGGGGAAATAGAGCAGAAAAGTCGCGCCGCGCCCCGGCTCGCTCGCGACCGTGATGTAGCCGCCGCTCTGCTTCACGATGCCGTAGACGATCGAGAGGCCGAGGCCGGTGCCTTTGCCCTGTTCCTTCGTGGTGAAGAACGGCTCGAACAGCTTCGCGCGCGTCTGCTCGTCGATACCCGTGCCCGTGTCGGCGACGCTGAGCCGCGCGTACCGTCCGGTTTTCCCCTCGGCCAGGGTCGCGGCCGCAGCCTCATCCAGCTCCACCTCTTCGACGCGCACCGTGAGCCGCCCGCCCTTCGGCATCGCGTCTCGAGCGTTGATGACCAGGTTCATGACGACCTGCTCGAGCTGTCCGGAGTCGGCGACGATCATCAACGGATCCGGCGCGGAAATAATCTCGAATTCGATCTCCGCCTCGATCAGGCGGCGCAGCATCCGGTCCATGCCGCCGACGATCTCGCCGAGCGCGAACAGCCGCGGCCGGGTCGCCTGACGCCGGCTGAACGCGAGGAGCTGCCTCGTCAGCCCGGCGCCGCGGTCCACCGACTGCTTGATCTCGGTCGCCTCCTCGCGTGCCGAATCTCCGCTCGGCAGCTGCATCAGCAGCAAATCGGCCGCGCCCATGATGCTCATGAGGATGTTGTTGAAGTCGTGCGCCACGCCGCCGGCGAGGCGGCCGATCGCCTCGAGCTTCTGCGACTGCCTGAGCTGCTCCTCGAGGGCGCGGCGCTCCGTGATGTCGCGGAAAAAGCCGGTGAGCACGGCACGACTGTCCGATCCGATGCGGGCCACCGTCAAGTCGAGCGGGAACTCGCTGCCATCCGACTTCAGGCCGAGCAGCTCGATCTGGCGGCCTGCCAGCGTGCCGCTGCCCGTCGCCATGTACTCGTTCAGCGCGCTCACCTGCCGCGCGCGACTGGCAGGCGGCAGCAGGAGCTCGACGTTACGGCCCAGGATGTCGAGCCGCGCGTAACCGAACATCCGCTCGGCGGCCGGATTGAACTCGCGGATGTTCAGCTCCTGGTCCATCGTGATGATGGCGTCGTGCGCGGCCTCGAGAATCGCGCCCTGCCGTGCTTCGCTCTCCCGGCCGACGCGATACATCCTGTAGGTGAGATACAGCGGCGCGGCGGTCAGCAGCAGCGTCAGCCAGTACCCGGAGCTCTCGGTCACCTTGATGACGACGGCTGCGGTGGCGGCGCCCAGCAGGTAGCTCGGCGCGCTCGACGCGAAGTCGGTTTTCCAGATGCGCCACGCGCTCTGGTTCGTGGTCAGCGCGATGGCAATGGCGATGGGAATGGTGTTGACGAAAAAATAGGTGAGCGCCATCCCGGCCAGCGGCATGACCATCGCACCCGATTCGGCGTACGGCGTGCCGCCGAGGCGCAGAAAGACCTGGCCCGCCGCCTGCACGGTCACCACCAGGATCGCGATGTTGAAGAGCGTGCGGAACGGCGGATTCGGCGCGCTCGAATTGAGGGTCGTCTGGCTCCAGCCGCTCGCGGCGCCGACGATCATCGTGGCGTGCGGCCCGCGCAGCATCAGCGCGGCGATATCCACCACGTACGACACCGACATGTTCGAGCCGCTGGCGATCGGCAGATGCACCTTGAAGGCCGACGTCAGCGACGACAGCAGCACCAGGAAGATCAGCGGCACGATGGGCGTGAACGTCGCGCGCGGCAGCAGGGTGAAGAACGTCACCGCGCCAACCGCGATCACCACGAGAATGTACCAGCGGGCGCGGGGCGGAAGATCCCGGAGCAAATCCTCTCAAGTATACTTTTCGCCCATGAGAATCGCGCGGCGGAAGCGCGGGCGGCCGCCGAAGTTCGGCCGTCCCGGTCAGGTCGTGGCGCTGACTCTGCCCGAAGAGGTGGTCGCCGGCCTGCGGCGGATCGACCGCGACGTGGCGTGGGCCGTGGTACGACTGTACGAGAAGGAGGCGCGTCGCACGCCGGCCGCGCCACCTGAGCCGGCGGTGGCGGAACTGGTGCGCATCACCGAGCGGCGATCCTTGATCATCGTGAACCGCGCCGAGGTCTCGAAGCTGCCCGGCGTCACGATCGTGCCGGTGAGCGCGACCCGCGCGTTCCTGGCGCTCGCGCCGGGGCTCGGGATGAGCGACCTCGAGCTTGCCGTCTCCGAGCGGCTGGACGACGGTATCGACGAGCGGGAGCGGAAGGCGTTGACGCGGCTGCGCGCGCAGGTCCGCCGGTGGCGCCGCGATCGCGGCTTGCGCTTTCACACGCGCGCGATCATCGAGGTCGAGGACGTGAGCATCAGACGTCGCCGCGTCTGAGCCCGCAGCAGGAGTATCGATTTTTAAAAGCATGAATTGTTTCCAAGAAATTGACTTGCGGCGCGACCGTCGTTTAAGCTTCCCACGCGTGACTCGACGAGCGCGTGCGATGCTGTTCGCCGCCGCCGCGACGGCCATCGCCGCAGGCTGCGGCAAGAACAGTCCCACTCAGCCCTCGGCGACAACAGGCGTCGCACAGGGTGGCGAGGCGGTGACGGCGTCGATCGCCGCGCCGCGTCCGCTGACGCCGGTCAACAACGCGCAGATCAGGAATATCGACCAGCCGGTCACCCTCGTCGCTCTGAATGCGATCAGCACGCAGCCAGGCGTCACCTACACCTTCGAAGTCGCCACCGATTCGGGATTCACCGCGAAGGTCCAAACGAAGGATGCGGTGACGGAGGGCACCAGCGGTCAGACCAGCGTCAGGCTCGATGCTCTGGCGCCTGCGAGGGATTACTACTGGCATGCGCGTGCGACCGGCAGCGGCACGACCGGCGTCTTCGGGGCGGCGTACAGATTCACGATCGGCCCCGCGATCGTCGTCCATGCGCCGGTGCCGATCAGCCCCTTGACCGGCGCGCAGACCGGCGTGCGGCCCGCGCTCCGGGTGACCCCTCCTCGGCGTTCAGCCCGATCCTCGTGACGGGAACCAACGTTGAAGGCGTGAACGAGACCGGGTTCGTTCCCACGGCCGATCTGCCGGCCAGCGCGACGCTCTTCTGGAGGGCCACCGCGATCGACGCCTCGAACGCGATCTCGAGCGCGCCGAGCGCGGCGCAGAGCTTCACGACGTCCCTGGCGATCGACCTCACCAAGGTCGTGTATTTGAACAGCCCCGACGTGTCCCGCTGGCCGCAGACCGGCACACTCAGCCTGGTGGAGCAGGACGGCGCGGGCGTCGGCCCGATGTGCATGGCTTTTACGGATCCAGGCTGGCCCGATTCGCATTGGCCGTTCGGGCAGCCGGGCGACGACCCGAATTTCGGCGTCTTCGCCAACCAGTGGTACTTCGCGAACATCGGGGGTACGTGGTATGGCGGCGCAGGCGAGTGGATCTATCGCGGCGCCGGCGTGTGCAAGGCCGGCCAGGGTACGAGAACGATCGGTCCCGACAGCGGATTTGGGCCGCCGTTCAGCAGCTGGGTGCCGAAGGTGGGCGAGCTCGTGGGCTTCATGGTCTCGTCGGTCGCCAGAAACGGACCGGTGAAGCGCACCGTTGACGAGCGAACGAACGTCTTGGTGCAGCCGTGGCGCGACACGAGCCTCGGCTCGACCTCAACGGCGCGCACGACCCAACGGTGAGCCCGCGCGTCACACGTGGGAGCATTCAGCATGCGATCCGTGGTCACCGCGATTCTGTTGACTGTCCTGTCTGGAATGACCGGTGCAGCCCGGGCACAGACTCCGTCCACGCCGGGGGCGCCGGACAGTGGATACGTCGCGCTGGTGATGCAGTCGGCGTTCGGTAACGTCACGAGCCAGTCATACGGCGCGGAGATCGGCGTCAAGGTCGCGACGAATGTGCAGCTCTTCGTGGAAGGTGGTCAGATCCGCAACGTCGCCCCCACGGCGCTCGGGACCAACGCGCAAACCATCGCCGGCGCGCTCACCCTGACCGAGACCGGCGTCGGCTTTTCCGTCAGGGAGCCGGTGGCGTTCGTGGCGGGCGGCGTCAAGTACCTGATCCCGGTGACTGGCAGCAAAGTGGCGCCGTACGTGCTCGGCGGCTTCGGGATGGCCAGAGGACGTCGCGACGTGACGTTCACGGTCGGTGGCACCGACGTCACGAGCAGCCTGGAGCGGTTCGGCATCGTGCTCGGCACCGATCTGTCGGGTGAGTTCACCAGGCCGATGCTCGTCCTCGGCGGCGGCGTGGCCTGGCCGGTGTGGCAGCGGCTGGTGGTCGATTTGCAGTTCCGCTTCGGCCGGATTTCTGCGGAAAGCCAGGAGACGCCGACCCAGCCGCACGACGCGGCGGTCAGCTCCGGGCGCGCCGGGATTGGCCTCGCCGTCCGGTTCTAAGCGTTGCCGCCGGCCGAGGTCCTCCGACCCTGGAGCGCCTCGACGATCGTCCGTGCGCGCTGTACGCTCTGGTAGAGCCGAAGCGTGCCATCGCAGTGTCCTTCATATTCAACCGTGAATTGCCCGCGGTACTGCCGTTCCAGCAGCAACTGCAGCACGGGCGTCAGATCGATATCGCCTGTGCCAAATTCGCAGTAGTCGCCGCCGTCGAGCCCCTTCAGGTGAACGTGCGCGATGAACGGAAGCACCGCGTCGAGCGCGTCCACGCATGCGACGCCCGCCCGCTCGAAGTTGATCGGATCGAAATTCATTCGAATGTTCGGCCGATCCGTCTTCGCGAGTACCGCGCGGCAGATCGCGGGGACGAGCGACGCGCCATCGTGGTTTTCGAACACGAACGTCATGTCCGGGTACTGCTCGGACAGCGTCTGCAGGTTGCCGCCGATCCTGTCGAGCGGCCCCGGACCGTAGGCCGCTTCCGTGAGGCGTCCGAAGAACAACCGCAGCGTGCCGACGCCCAGCCGGCGCGCGATGTGAACCTGGCCATCGATGGATTTCCAGGTGTCGTCGATGGCCGGCGGGCCGTGAAAGAAGTCGCACCAGCCGCCTGAAACGACCCAGACCCGCAGTCGGTTCGCAGCGACAGCCTGGGCGACGTCTCCGACCGGGACACCTTCTTCGAGCAGGTGATGCAAATTGATGTCGAGCTCGAAGAGCCCGAGCCGGGCAAACACGTCCAGCGTGGGGAGGAGCGGCTCCTTCCTGTGCGACGTCGTAGAGGCGAGGACGCGCGGCGTCACACGGGTTCGAACGCGAGCGCTTTCCGGTAGGCGGCGTTGACCGTTTCCGGCATGCCCCAGTACTTGAATTCCGCATGCCGGCCCGCGTAGCACAGATTCCGGATCGTCTTCCCTCGATCGACGGAGCGCTGATAAGTGGCGAAGGCCCGCTCGGACTGCTGCGGATACGCTTTTTCCGCGAAGAGGTTGTGCTCGAGCGCGGCGAGCTGCCGCGCGCGGTACTCCTGGCTGAAGGACACGGCCCGTTTCTTCGTGATGTGGGCATCCGCCGTGATCGTCACCACCAGCACGTCGCCCAGCGACCGGGCTTCTTCGAAATGAATCAGGTGCCCCATGTGAACCAGGTCGAAAGCGCCGTGACAGAGGACCACGGCCTTGTCGCGGAAGCGCTCGCGAATCGCCGATAACGCCGTCACGGGGACGATCTTGTGCTGCTGGCGGAAGGGATCCGTCGACGAAGGGATCATGGGCCGGTGACCCCTGCAGCGGGGCGCCCCGGCGTCGATGTCCGCTCGATCGCGCACAACAGCCGGAGCGTACGCGCCACGTCGACCACATTCGTCAAACGGAACGCTTTGCTCTCGCCCCGCTGGCGCTCGTTCAGATCCATCGGCACTTCGAGGTACGTGTTCGTCAACCGCAGGGCCTTGACCAGCACCTCGGCCTGAAACCCGCAGCCGCTCGACTCAATCTCCAGCCTCTTGAGGACCGCGGCGCGGTGAATCTGAAGGCCGTTGAAGTACCGCAGTCGCCGCTTCGTGATCAGGTTGACGAGCAGTGTGAACGTCTTCGAGCAGACCGTTCGGGTCCACGTTCGAGAGCGCGACATCTGCCGCGTGTATCCGATGATGATGTCGGCCTCACCCACGCGGCTGAAGAATGCGCGCAGCGTCTCGTGCCCCCATGCGTTGTCTCCATGAACCATCACGATGTGATCCACAGCGCCGCGGCCTCCACGCCGCGTCGGTAGGCCGAGCCGAAGCCCGTATTGCGCTCGTTGACGATGAGCCGGACGTTCCGGAACCGGTGCAGGTGCGACTCGACCAGCGCAGAGGTTCCATCCGTGCTGGCGTCGTCGATGGGTCGCCGAACATCGTGACCAGGTCACGATCGCGTACACCGGCAACAACGTCCCGTACCCGCTGTTCGGCGATCACCTCACCAACCGCGTGCACTACGTCAACATCGATCGCCACCGGACCTGGCGATTGCACGACTACGATCGCGCGCACAGGCGCGGCCGTCACGACCCTCCGCCGATCGCGCCGCTGGCGATCAGTTCGGGCGTGCTCACGCCCCTTCCCGGCCCGTCGCGGTGGCACGTCGATGCGGTGAGGCCCCGGTACGAGCGGATGGAGGGCAATCGCGACGCGTGGATCAGCAACCTGAAGGCACTCGGCGTCGATCGCCTCTTCGTGTCGACGCTGTCCGCCTACGAGATCGAATACGTGTGGCACAATGGCGGCGGCTTTCCCATCGAAGACGAGTGGGCGAAGCACGATCCGTCGGTGTTCACGCTGATCTACGAGAACCCGCAGGTCAGGATTTACGCCGTCCACGCGCGATAGCGGAACGCCACGGGCCGCGCGGGCGAGTTGACACGCTCAAACAGATGTTTTATACATTTGTTTGAGACCCGGTCATGTCGCGCAAAAAAGCGGTGTTCCTCTTCATCCTGGTGGCGGCCGCCGGCGCCGGCACCTACGCCTACAGGCGCATCCCGCCGGCCCCGCTCGTCCTGACCGGCATCGTCACCACCAATGACGTCATCGTCAGCTCGCAGATCGGCGGGCAGATCGGGCAGCTGCTCGTCGGCGAGGGCGACCCGGTCAAGAAAGACCAGCTGGTCGCCGTCATCGTCCCGGACGAGCTGCGGGCCGATACCGCGTACTTCAAACAGAACGTGGAAGGCCTGTCGTCCCAGGTGCGCGAGTCGGAAGCGGCGCTCCGTTTCCAGCAGCGGCAGACCGCCGATCAGATCCGGCAGGCGGAGTCGACCCTCGCCTCGATCGAGTCGCAGGTGGATGCGGCGGCCGCCGATCTCGAGCACGCGCGCGTCACGTACACGCGGACGCAGAACCTGTCGAGACAGGGCGTGGTGTCGCCGCAGGACCTGGATCAGGCTCGCACGTCGTTCACGTCGGCGCAGGCGAAGCTTGACGCGCTGAAGCGGCAGGTCGAGGCGCAGCGCGCGACCGTCGCGCTCGCACGGTCCAACGCCGAGCAGGTGCTCATGAAGCGCAGCCAGGTGCAGACCAGCGAGCACATGCAGGCGGCCGCCTCGGCCCAGCGGGCGAAGGCCGACGTCCGCCTGCGGTATACGGAGATTCATGCGCCGATCGACGGCCTGGTCGACGTCCGCGCGGCGCGCGTCGGCGAGGTCGTGAATCCCGGCCAGCCGATCGTCACGCTGATCAACCCCGACGACCTGTGGGTCCGCGCCGATGTGGAGGAGAGCTACATCGACCGTGTGCGCGTCGGCGACAGGCTGACCGTGCGTCTGCCGTCCGGCGTCGAGCGCGAGGGCACGGTGTTCTACCGGGGCGCCGACGCGGCGTTTGCGACGCAGCGTGACGTCAGCCGCACGAAGCGCGACATCAAGACGTTCGAGGTTCGGCTGCGCGTGGACAACCGGGACCGCCGCCTCGCCGTCGGCATGACCGCGTACGTGTTGCTGCCGGTGTCGTAGTGGTCGCCAGCGGCAGCTCTCAACGCTCACGTGTCAACTCTCAGCTGAGCAGTGAGACGTGAGACTTGAAGGGTGTCTCTCGTGGGCCCGGGTCTGCCGTCGTAGCCGTCGCCGCTGAAAGCGGTAGTCGGCACCGCCAAGCGGCAGTCGGCACCGCTAAAGCGGCGCCCTACGTGTGCCAGGCCGTGATCATATGAGCGCCATCGACGTCCGCCACATTGTCAAGAAGTTCGGCGACTTCACGGCCGTCAACGGCATCACCTTTGGCGTCGAGGAGGGCGAGATCTTCGGGCTGCTCGGGCCGAACGGCGCGGGCAAGTCCACCCTGATCCGCATGCTCGTGACGCTGCTGCCGCCGACGTCGGGGACCGCGATCGTCAACGGATTCGACGTGGTGAAGCAGGCCGACGGCGTGCGGTGCTCGATCGGGGTCATTCCGCAGGCGATGACCAGCGATCTCGAGCTGAGCGTCGTGGAAAACCTGATCATCTTCGCGAAGCTGTACGGCGTGCCGCGCGCGAAGCGCGAGAAGCTGATCGACACCCTGCTCGAGGCCGTCGAGCTGACCGGGTGGCGCGACGCCCAGGTGAAGAACCTGTCCGGCGGCATGCGCCGGCGCGTCGAAATCGCGCGCGGCCTCGTGCACGAGCCGCGCATTTTCTTTCTGGACGAGCCCACGACCGGCCTGGACCCGGTATCGCGCGTCAACGTGTGGGAGATGCTCCGGAAGATCAAGAACGAGCGCAACCTGACGATCCTGATCACGACCCATTACATGGACGAGGCCGACAAGCTCTGCGATCGGATCGCGATCGTCGATCACGGCGATCTGAAGGCGCTCGACTCGCCACTGACGCTGAAGGCGTCGATTCCCGGCAAGAACTCCCTCGAGGTCAGCTTCTCGGCAACGCCGCCGGCCTGGCAGGAGCGGCTGAGCGGCTTGCCCGGCGTGGAGAGCGTCGCCGCTCACGACACTGTGTTCCGGATCGCGACGGGCAACGGCCCGGCGACCACGCTCGCGCTGATGGAAGCGGCAGCCGACGCGGGAATCGCGGTGCAGTCGCTTTCGGTCCAGAGCACGACGCTCGACGATGTGTTCGTGCACTACACCGGCCGCGCGCTGCGCGACGCGCTGCAGGAAGCCAACCCGCTCGACCGTGGCCCCCTGCTGCGGCGCGCGTAACACGACGAACGTCGAACGACGAACGGTGAACGAAAATGGGAAGAACCTGGGCGATCATCGAACGTGAGCTGCGGCGCTTCCGGCGAAGCCCGGTCCTCATCGCCATCTCGATGGTGATGCCGATCGTCCAGCTCGTCGTGCTCGGCTATGCCTTCGGCGGCAACGTCAAACACCTGAAGCTCGCCATCGTCGATCAGGATCACGGCGTGCCGGCGGTCCGGGTGCGCGAGCTGGCGTCGGCGGCTTCGTCCGGCGCGCACACGATCGACACGATCGATTACGTCGATCAGGGGCAGGCGGTTGCGGACCTGCGGAACGGGCGCGTGAACGGCGTCCTGACGATCCCGCCCGAGTTCTCGCGGCGCGTCCTCGCGCGGAACGAGCCGCGCGTCGCGCTCATCGAGGACAACACCGACGGCTTCGTCTCCGTCGCGCTGGCGGGGACGCTCGGCGGCATGCTCGCCGCCTACAGCCAGCCGGCGAAGGCGCCGCGGATTGGCGGCCAGGCGTCGCTGGACGTCGTGGAGATCTACCCGTACGTGCCGTACGTGCAATATCTGCTGCCGGGATCGGTCGTCATGTCGATTTTCATGATGGTGATGATCGGCGGCGGCATTATCTTCATCGACGACAAGGCGCGCGGGCTGCACGAGGGCTACCTCGTGACGCCCATCAAGAAGCTCGAGCTCGTCGCCGGCTTCAACATCTCCGGCACGATCAAGGCGGTGCTGGCGGGGATGTTCCTGCTGATCATCGGATCGGTCATCGCGGGGATTCCGAACGCTTTCGATGCGGTCCGTCTGTTCCGATTGTTCGTGGTCGTGGTCGTCACCGCGTTCGCGCTGATTAGCCTGATGTTCCTGCTGATGGTCCGCGTGAGCGACCCGATGCTGCCGCGCGCCGTCTTCGGCACGCGTTCAAGTGCCTGCTGCTCAAGAACACCGGCTTCGCGGCGATCGGCTACGACCTGACGTTCCTGGGCATCTTCTCGGTGGTCGCCCTCACCGCGGCGACGAGCCTCTTCAAGCGGACGCTATGACGACGCGCCGGCCCGTGGGGGCGCACGCCCGTCTCCGCCCGCGGAAAGCGCCGGGACCGAGACCGGTCCCCACGACGCCGGCGGTGACGGCCGATCAGGAAACCCGCGGACGGCTGCTGATGGCGGCCGAGCGGCTCTTCGCCGATCGCGGGTTCAAGAAGGTCACCGTGCGAGAAATCTGCCGGGCGGCGCGCGCCAACGTCGCGGCCGTCAACTATCACTTCGGCGACAAACTGGGGCTGTACCGCGAGGTGCTTCAGTCGGCGATCGACGCGATGCGCGCGACCAACGACGCCGCGCGCAGGGCCGGCGAGGGGCAGACCGCGGAGGAGCAGCTCCGCCGGTACATTGTCATCTTCGTCCACCGCGTCCTCGCCTCCGGGCACGACACCGTCCACAAGCTGATTCATCGCGAGATCAACGATCCGACTCCTGCGCTCGACGCGCTCGTCGAGCAGGGCGTGCGCCCGCGCGTCGAGTACCTGTCCGGTCTCATCGCCGAGATCATCGGGTGTGCGCCGTCGGACGAGCGCGTGCTCCGGTGCGTCGCCAGCGTGCAGACGCAGTCGATTGCGTACCTGCCGAATCCGATCGCCGGGCGTCTCGGCCTGACGTTCAAGCCCACGGCCGCGCACCTCGACGAGCTGGCGGACCATATCGCGGAGTTCTCGCTGGCGGGAGTCCGCGCGGTCGGCCACTCGGGTCACGCCCGTCGACCACGGGCCGCCCGGACGTAGAGCTCGCTTCAAGGCTCGGTTCCCGACGCCGTGCTTGATCGCGTCAATGTAAGATAGTATCTTACATACGATGAAGACCACGGTGTCCTCAAAGGGTCAGATCGTGCTGCCCGCCGAGCTGCGTCAACAGGATCGCATTGAAGCAGGACAGGAATTCGAAGTCGAACGCCTCGACCGCGGCGAGTATCGGCTCGTCCGGCGCTCCGCTCCGGCGAATGAGGGCGTCGTCGACTGGCTGCTTGCGTGTCCTGAGAAGGGGTTCTTCGTCCCGATTGAATCTGAGTCGACCGACACGTTGTGACGTACCTGGTCGACGCCAACATCCTGAGTGAGCCTACGAAGTCGTCGCCGAACGGAAAGGTCGTCGAGTGGCTCCGTTTCCACGAGCGCGACATCGCCGTCGATCCCGTCATTCTCGGTGAAGTTCGGTTCGGCATTCTCCTTCTACCAAAGGGAAAGCGCCGAGCCAGGCTCGAGCGGTGGTTCGACGCTGGAGTGCGGCGCCTCTACTGTCTGCCGTGGGAGGCGGAGACGGGTCTCAGGTGGGCCGAGCTGCTCGCCCGTCTTCGCAGGTCCGGCCGTGCCATGCCAATCAAAGACAGCCTCATCGCCGCGACGGCTCTTGTCCACGGGCTGGTCGTGGCTACGCGCAATCGCGCCGACTTCGAGAAGGCGGGCGTCAAGATCGTCGATCCGTTTGCGGCAGGGTGACGCCAGCTCGTTTTGCGCTTTCCGCGCGTCGATCCGCGCGTGTGCCCAATCGCATCACGTGATATGTGTTGCTGCAGCTGAACGGGGTCAAGCGTTCTTCCGGCAGTCGGTGAAGGATCTGTGTCTGCAGTCTCGGTGTCCGCCAGTCCATCAGCTACACTGGCGACATGGCGCCACTGGACGGTTTGCGAGTGATCGATCTCACGCGGGTTGTGGCCGGTCCGTTCTGCACGATGATGCTCGGCGACATGGGCGCCGAGGTGCTCAAGATCGAGGAGCCGGAACACGGCGATGATTCCCGCGGGTGGGCGCCGTTCATCGCCGGCACAGGCAGCTTCTACCTGGCGCTCAACCGCAGCAAGAAAAGCGTCGCGCTCGATCTGAAGGCGCCCGAGGGCGCGGCGGCGCTCAGGCGGCTCATCGAGACCGCGGATGTGCTGATCGAAAGCTTCCGGCCGGGCAGCCTGGCGGAGCTCGGGTTCGATTACGACGCCATGTCCGCCTTGAACCCGCGGTTGATCTACTGTTCGATTTCCGGCTACGGGCAGACCGGACCGGCCGCCGAGCTTCCCGGCTACGATGCGGTCATCCAGGGTGAGGCCGGCATCATGGACATGACCGGCTTTCCCGACGGCGCGCCGACGCGTGTCGGTGTCGCCATCACCGACTACCTCGCGGGGCTCTACGCCATTCAAGGGATCCTGCTGGCGCTGACCGATCGACAGAAGAGCGGCCTCGGTCAACGCGTGGACATCGCACTGTTCGAGGCGATGTTGTCGGTGATGCGGCTGCCGCTCTCGGTGCTGCTGGCGACCGGCGCGACGCCGAGCCGCGTCGGCAACGATCACCTGAACATCGCGCCGTACGAGCCGCTGCGCGCGCAGGATGGTCTCATCATCGTTGCCGTCGCGAACCCCGGCCTGTGGGGCCGGTTCTGCGACGCCATCGAGCGGCCGGCTCTGCGCGACGATCCGCGCTTCAGGACGAACACCGACCGCGTGGTGAATCGAGATGCGCTGAAGCACGAGATCGAGACGGTCTTTCGGGGCCTGACCGTTCAGGAGCTCACCAGGCGTTTCGAGGCGAAGAACGTGCCCTGCGGCCGCGTGCGATCGATCAGTGAGGCGCTCGAGCATCCGCAGGTGGCCGCGCGTGAGGTGCTGATGGTTCAGCAGCATCCCCAGGTCGGGAACGTGGAGACGCTCGCTCCGGTGATCAGGCTGTCGCGCACACCCGCGGAGGTCCGGCTTCCGCCGCCCGCGCTGGGCGAGCACACGGCGGAGGTTCTGGCCGTCGCGGACAGGCACCGCTGAAGCGGCGCCCCACGCACGCTCCGAAGCGGCGCCCCACGCACGGGCACCGCTGAAACGGCGCCGGCGGTCGCGGGTATGATGACGCCGTGTTTCAACCCAACCTGCTCGGGAACCGCGTCGCCCTGATCACCGGCGGCGGCACCGGCATCTGCCGCGGAATCGCGCTGGCGTTCGCGAGGCACGGCTGCGACGTCGCCATCACCAGCCGCAAGCTGGAACATCTCGAGCCGACCCGGGACGAGCTGCGCGCGCTCGGCGTGCGCGTGGTCGCGAGGGCCGCCGATGTCCGCGATCCTGCCGCGGTCAACGACGCCGTTGCGGCAGTCGTGTCCGAGCTGGGCCGGCTCGACATCCTGATCAACGGCGCCGCCGGCAACTTCATCTGCCTGGCCGAGAATCTTTCACCGAACGGTTTCGGCACGGTCGTCGACATCGATCTGAAAGGAACGTTCAATGCGTCGCGCGCCGCGCTGCCGCATTTGAAAGCGCGGGGCGGATCGGTGATCAACATCAGCGCCACGCTCCCGTATCTCGGGACGATGGGACAGGCGCACGCGTCGGCGGCGAAAGCGGGCGTCGATTCGCTGACGCGCACGCTTGCGGTCGAGTGGGGACCGTACGGCATCCGCGTGAACGGCATCGCGCCGGGACCGATTGAAGGCACCGAAGGCGTGCGCCGCCTCACGAACGAGAAGTCGCGCGAGGTGGCACTTCGGCTGTGTCCGCTCCGCCGGCTGGGCACGGTCGACGATATCGCCAACGCGTCGCTCTATCTCGCGTCGGACGCCGCCTCCTACGTCAACGGCGTCACGCTGGTCGTGGACGGCGGCCTGTGGCTGCGATCGGCGCGGATTCTTGGTGAGGAATGACGCGCCGGCCCGGCATCCGTAATCTGCGCCGCGTGACGATGCGGATCGATCCGACGCTCGACGCGTCGGCGCCGCTGCCGACGCAGGCGCGCGTCACGTCCGGCTGCTCTTCCCGGATCAAGTCTGCCTCTGCGGTACGTGACCGCGTTTCCAGACCATGAAGCTTCGCGAGAACTCGATGACCGGTGTGCCGTCCTGGTTGACGCCGGTCGTCTTGACGCGGACGATGCCGACGTTGGGGCGCGAAGTCGAGTCGCGCGTCTCGAGAACCTCGCTTCTCGAGTAGATCGTGTCGCCCTCGAAGACCGGATGCGGCAGGATGACGTCGTCCCAGCCAAGGTTCGCCACGCCGTTCACGGTGAGGTCGATCACCGATTGACCGGTCACGAGCGACAGCGTGAAGCAGGAATTCACGAGCCGCTTCTTGAACTGAGTCCGGGCCGCGTGCTCGCTGTCGAAGTGAATCGGGTTCGTGTTCATCGTCAGACACGTGAACCAGATGTTGTCCGCATCGATGATCGTGCGCCCGAGCGGATGCTCGTAGATGTCGCCGACGGTGAAGTCTTCGAACACGCGGCCGGTCCAGCCCTGTACGATGGCCATTCAGATCACTCCCTCCATGCGCCACGCCGCGACGGCGTCGCGCGCCATGCCCAGCTCCTCGAGAATCGCGTCGGTGTGCTGGCCCAGCGCGGGCACGGCGCCCATCACCGGCTCGACGCCGTCCATCCGTACCGGGGGAACGATGGCGCGCAGCGGGCCGGCCGGCGATTCGATGTCCCGCCAGCAGTCGCGCTGCGCGAGCTGCGGATGGTCGAGGAGATCGGCGACAGAATTCAGGCGCGCCCAGGCGATGCGCGCCGACTCGAGCCGCCCGATGACGTCGCCCGTCGAGAGCGTCGAGAACGCCGATTCGATGGCGTCGTGGAGCGCGCGGCGGTTCTTCACGCGCAGCGGGTTCGTCCTGAACCGCTCGTCGACTGCCAGCTCCGGCCGGCGGAGGACGTCGGCGCAGAACCTGGCCCACTCGCGCGCGTGCTGGATGCCGAGCGTCACGTGGCCGCCGTCGCCCGCCCGGAACGGCCCGTACGGCGCGATCGACGCATGGTTGGGCCCGCTAGGCGAAAGCGGCGCTCCGCCGTACCCGGTGTAATACGCCGGCTGCGCCATCCATTCGGTGAGCGCATCGAACAGCGAGATCTCGAGCGACGCGCCGAGGCCGGTGGCCGTTCGCGCGAGCAGCGCCGTGAGGATGCCGGAGTACGCGTACATGCCCGCCGCGATGTCGGCGACCGAGATGCCGGCTTTCGCCGGAGCGTCCTCGGTGCCGGTGATCGAAATCAGGCCGGCCTCGCTCTGCACCAGCAGGTCGTAGGCTTTCTTCCGGGCATACGGGCCGGACGATCCGTAGCCCGACACGCTGCACGCGATCAGGCGCGGGTGCCGCTCGCGCAACACGCCGGGCGCCGTACCGAGCCGGTCCGCCGCGCCGGGCGCCAGGTTCTGCACGAAGACGTCCGCGCGGTCGATCAGTCGAGCGAAGACGCCGGCCGCTTCAGGACGCGTCAGATCGAGCGTCAGCGATTCCTTCGACCGGTTCAACCAGACGAAGCTGCTCGAGAGCCCCTTGACCGTCGTGTCGTAGCCGCGCGCGAAGTCGCCGCCGTCGGGCCGCTCGATCTTGATCACGCGCGCGCCCAGATCGGCAAGCTGACGCGTCGCGAACGGCGCGGCCACGGCCTGCTCGATCGCGACGACGGTGATGTCTTGCAAAGGACGCATCGTCATTGCCGCTCGGCTGAAGCCTTCGCGCTCCACCCGGAGATCATCGCCCCCTGGCTCCAGATGACCAACACCGAGGTGAGGTCGAGGCTCCCCGGATCGATCGGCGGGTTCTTGCCGCTCGCTACGGCTTCATGGTGAAGATCAGGATGTGTTGGCGCGGGAGCGCGTCGTCCACTTTCGACAGCGTGAACCCTTCGGCCTCGACTTCGAGCTTCGCCTCGGCCACGCTCATCTTGTGCTCGGGCCTGATCGGGATGCTCGGATCCTCCTTGCGGTACTCGAGCAGCACGAGTCGGCCGCCGGGTTTCAGCGCCTCGCGCAGGTGCCGGAGCATCGCCTGCGGCTGAGAGAGCTCGTGGTAGACGTCCACCATCAGCTCGAGATCGACCGAGGACGGCGGCAGCTTCGGATCGTCGACGGTACCTTGCACCATCGTGACGTTGGCGATGCGCTGCCTGGCGAGTCGCCGGGCGAGCATGTCGAGCATCTGAGGCTGTACGTCGTTCGCGAAGACCCTGCCGGTGGGGCCGACGCGCGCGGCGAGCTTCACGGTCATGTAGCCGGATCCGGCGCCGATGTCGGCGACCGACGCGCCCTTGGGGATTTTCAGCACGCTCAGCGCGACATCGGGCGCTTCTTCCTCGTCCCGTTCGATCCGCTCGAGCCACTCCGCGCCCTGGTAGCCCATCACCGGCGCGAACCGCCGTCCGCTGAGCGGGTGGACCCCGGGCGTCTGTGCCGCGAGGCCGGCCAGCAGGACGAGCGCGACCAGGCCGCTTCCCGTGACGCGAATCATTCGTGGGCGCATGTGACTAGAATATCAACAATGACCGAGACGAAGCTGACCCCTTCACGGCTGTGGAAACAGATGACGCTCGACCAGCGGCAGCGCGCCGCGCGCGCGTTCTGGGAGGATCCCGAAGCGACCGACGATCAGGTGCAGGCCGCGCTGCTCATCGCCCAGCTGAAGAAATTCCGGCCAAAGACCGTCATCGGCCTCGACATGGATCGCAAGGCCAGGCACCTGGCCACTCTGGGCTCGCTGCCCGATCAAATCGCGGCGCGCGCGCTCATCGTCTATCACCTCGCGCAGCAGCGGCCGATGATGCGCGCGTTTCTCGACGCGCTCGGCCTGGCACACGACAACGGGTTGATTGCGGAAGACAGCCCGAAGCCGGATGCCGCGAAGATGGCCCCGGCCGCCGCGCAGATCGCCCAGCAGTTCCCGCCCGACGACGTGCGGATCTATCTCAATACGCTGCTCTGCCAGGATCCGGAGACGTGGGGGGCGCTCGACGAGACCGTGAAGGGGCTGGAGGCCGTGGCTGAAGGCGGGAGGATCGAGGAAACGAGGAAACCATGATGCGACTGTTTTCTGCCCTGTCGCTGGCGGCGTGTTTGACGGGATGTGCCGGACGTGAGCTGCGCAGCATGCGGTGTGAATGGCCTTCTGAACCCGCCGTATCGATTGACCTGAACAATCTTGCACAACTACGACATTTGCATGATGACGCGCAAGCCGCGGAAGCACTGGCCGTTGTCTATGCGGATTCGAAGCAGGGACGCGATAAATTCGGCCAACACCGCCAATCGACGGAACGATGTGAGGCGATGCTGTTCGACGCCATAGCGCGTGTTCATCACGTCGCATTCGAACAGGTTCGCGTTGCCCTTCGCCGGCAAAACGACACCCCTTTCTAGGCCGACAACCGGCGAATACAGGCGGTAGTAACGCGTTCGCCCGATCACTGGAACGCTGCTGCTGCCGGCGGCAGGGGCAATCGTGCGCCCGTGCCGCAGCAGTGTGCGTACAGCGCACGAATGTAAGGTGTCAGGGTCAGCCATCAGCCGTCAGCCATCAGCCATCAGCCATCAGCCATTTTGTTGGCCATGGCCTCCACCAGCGGCAGCAACACTTCGAACGTCGTCCCCTGCGTCGGCCCGGTCGTGAAGGAAACCGTGCCACCTGCCGCTTTCGCGATCCCGTAGACGATCGACAGGCCGAGGCCGGTGCCCTTCGACGCGTCTTTCGTGGTGAAGAGCGGTTCGAAGATGTGCGCCTCCACGTCGGGGTCGATGCCCACGCCGGTGTCGGTGACGGCGAGGCGGGCGAAGGGGCCGTCGGCAATTCCCGGATACCGCAGCACGCTCCGTTCGTCGAGGCGCACGGGCTCGACCAGCACGTCGATCGGGCCGCCCTCCGGCATTGCGTCGCGAGCGTTGACGACGAGGTTCAGCAGCATCTGCTCGAGCTGCCCCGGTTCGACGCGCACGCGCGTGGGGGTGCTCGGCACGCGGACGGTGAGGGACACGCGCTCTCCCACCAGTCCGCGCATGATGCTTTCGAGCCGAAGCACCGCCTCGTTCAGATCCAGCAGCTTCGCATCGGGCATCTGACTCCGGCTGAAGGCCAGCAGCTGCCGCGTCAGGGCGGCGCCGCGCAGCGCCGCCCTCCGGATCTCGTCGGACTCGTGGCGCGATGGATCGTCGGGCTTCAGGCTCATGCACAGCAGGTCGCTGCAGCCGATGATGGCCGCCAGCACATTGTTGAAGTCGTGTGCCACGCGGCGCGCCAGGCGGCCGAGGGCTTCCATCTTCAGCGCCTCCCGCAGCTGGTCCTCGAGCGCGCGCTTCTCGGTGATGTCTTCGGCCACTCCCTCGAAACAGCTCAGCCCGTCGTCGAAATCGACGACGCGCGCCGTGAGGCGGACCACGATGGGCGTGCCGTCCTTCCGCTGCCAGGTGACGTCGGTGGCGAGGGTCTGATTGTTCTCGCGGCGATACCGGTCGATGAGCGCGCCGCGCTCGGCCGACGACTTGTACACCGCGGACATGTCGAGCGCCAGCAGCTCGTCGACCGTGTAGCCGAGCATGTTCGCGAGCGCCGGGTTCGCGTCGAGGATCGTGCCGTCCACGGTGGCGCGGTAGATGCCGTAGGCCGCGCCCTGAATGAGGGAGCGATAGCGCGCCTCGGACTTCCGCAGGCGATCGTCGGCGTCTTTCTGGCGGGAGATGTCCCGCGTGATGGCGTGGATTGCGGTGACGCGCTCGCCTTCGTAGACGAGCTGCACGTGCTGGCCGACCCAGATCGTCTGGCCGGTCTTCGTCACCGCCGGTAGCTCGAGATACGTCGTCGGCGTCCGGTCGAGCATCTGTCGCTGGTAGACGTCCCCGGCAGCCTGCTGATAATCCGGCCGGACGAGCGACAGAAAATGACGGCCGATCAGCTCGTGCTCGGCGTACTGCATGACGCGCGCGGCCGTCGGATTCACGTATGTGAACCGGCCTTCTCGGTCGCAGTAGTAAATCAAGTCCTGCGCGTTCTCCACGATATGGCGCAGGTGCTCCTCGCTGGCGCGCAGCGCCTCCTCGGCGAGGCGGCGGTCGGTCACGTCGCGGTAGTTGACGACGACGGCGGCAATCGCCGGATGGTCGAGGCGGTTCACCGCGATGCCTTCGAGGTTGCGCCACGATCCGTCCTTGTGGCGCAGGCGGTACTCGGCCGCCAGCGGCACGCCCGGACGCCGCAGGCATTCCACGAACGAGTCGCGCGCCCGCGGCGCGTCGTCGGGGTGCATCAGCTCGATCGCGCTGCGGGTGATCCGCTCCCCGAGCGAGTACCCGAGGAGCCGCGCGGCCGAGTCGCTTAGAAAGCGGATCGTGCCGTCCGCGTCCAGCATGGCGACCGCATCCGAGCTGTTCTGGACGAGGACCTGGAAGAGCGGGTCCATTCAGCGTTGCGGCGCGTCCGACGCGGGAGCCGCCTTCAGGTATTTGTCGTACCACCCGATGATGCGATTCAGCCGGTCGAGCAGGTGCTTTTCCTCGCGCAGCCCGTGCGGCTCGCGCGGGTAGAGGACGAAGTCGGCGTCGACGCCGTACCGTTTCAAGCCGCGATAGAACTGCTGGCTCTGGCCGATGGGATCGGTCGTGTCGTCTTCTCCCTGGAGCAGAAGCGTCGGCGTCTTCACGTTCCTGACGAACGTGATCGGCGAGCTCTTGATGAATCCGTCGAGCTTTTCGAACGGCGTGCCGTAAAACCACTCGTCGTACGCCGATCCGTTTTCCGTGCCGAACTCGCTGGCCATGTCGATCACCGGCGCGCCCGACACGGCCGCCTTGAAACGGGTCGTCTGCGTGACGGCCCAGGCGGCCATGTAGCCGCCGTAGGACCAGCCGCCGATGCCGAGCCGGTCCGGATCCGCGACGCCGCGCGCGATGAGCCAGTCGACGCCGGCCATGACGTCCTTGAAATCACCGCCGCCCCAGTCGGCGCGGTTCATCTCGATGAAGCGCTCGCCGTAGCCGGTGGATCCGCGCACGTTCGGATACAGCACCGCGTACCCGCGCGCGGCGAGCAGCTGCCCCCACGGCTCGAAGCTGTCGCTCCAGCGCCCCGTCGGCCCGCCGTGGACAAGGACAACGGTCGGCGCTTTGGCGGTGCCGTCCGGCCGCAGCAACGCCGCTTCGATCTCGACGCCGTCCCCGCTCTTGTACTTCACGAATTCCGGCGCGACGACCGGAATCGACGCCCACTTGTCGTTGAATGCCGTGACGGCGCGCGCCGGCGCGTTCGCCGGTTTGATCCACAGCTCCGGCGCCATCGTCACCGTTTCGCCGGCGTACGCGAAGGTGCCGTTGGAGGAACGCGCGAAGAGGGACGGGTTGACGTCGACGCCGTCCAGCATCTGCACCCGGCCGTCGCGGCCGAGCATCGCAATGGCGCTCCTGAACCCGCGAGCGACGTTCACGGCAAGAGACTGATTGTCGATCCACCGCGGCTGGCTGATCGGCCGGTCGATCGTCTGGGCGGTGATGTTCCGCGGCGCGCCGCCGACGATCGGCTGCAGATACAGATCGTGCGCCTCCGGGCCATCGACGCGCGCCCCCAGGTAAGCGATCGTCTTTCCGTCCGGCGACAGCGCGAGCTCGCCCAGCGGACCCCGCGGCGCTGCAATCTCCGTGAATCGGCCATCCGCCGGATCGATGGAATAGATCCGTTCATTCCACTGATCGGCTTCCGGCTTTTCGCTCGCCGCCGCGATCAGCCGGCTGCCGTCGGGCGTCCATGAGATCTCCCCGATGCGCCAGCGGCCCGACGTGATCTGTTTCAGGGTGCGCGATGCGACGTCGAGCACCCATACCCGCTGACGGCGGTTGTCCTTGTCGACGACGCGGCCGTCGTCTTTGTCGCGCTCGCGCTGCTGCAGCGCCTCGGGCTTGGGTTCCGCCATCAGGAGCGCGATGCGCGTGCCGTCCGGCGACCAGCGGTACGCGCCGACAGCCTCTTTCCGATCGGTGAGCTTCTCTGCGTCGCCGCCGTGCATGGACAGGCGGTAGAGCTGCGGTGCGCCGTCGCGGTCCGAGACGAACGTGACCCACTCGCCATCCGGCGACCAGCGCGGCGCCGTGTCGTTCTTGCCGGAATAGGTGAGCTGGCGCAGCTGGCCGCTGGCGACGTCGAGCCGCCAGATCGCGCGCGCCCGCACTGCGCCCTTGACGGGGTCGCTCACCGAGAAGAGCAGGCGCGATCCGTCAGGCGAGAACTCGAGATCGCCCGCGGTGCGATCGCCGACGGCGCGGCGATCCAGCGTCTGCTCGGGCGTCAGCGCCGGCCCCGGCCGGGAGCCAGGCTGCTGGCCGGCAGCGGCTGCTTCCGCGAACGCAATCAGGATGAAGGCGGCGTTCTTCATAAGTTGATGCGACTTACCTTAGCATGGGGGCTCGTGCCGCTCCTCTTCCTTCATTCATCAGCTCTTGCGCCTGGGGTGTCGCCCGTTCGCATTCACTACCGCGACGCCGGCGCGGGCCCACCGATCGTGATCCTTCACGGCGGCTGGGGCTATGAGGTCTACCCGTTCGATCGCCAGATTGCGGCGCTCTCGGCGGACCATCGACTGGTGATTCCGGATCGCACCGGATACGGCGGATCGGGGCGGCTCGTGCGGCAGGAGCGTGATTTCCATCATCGCGCCGCGGCCGAAACGTTGGCCGTGATCGAGGCGATGGGGCTCGAGCGTCCGGTGCTGTGGGGCCACAGCGACGGCGCGGTGATCGCGCTGCTGATGGGGCTGTCCACGCCGGAGCGTCTCGGCGGTCTGATTGTCGAAGCGACGCATTTCTTCCGCAGCAAACCGGCGTCGCGCGGGTTTTTCGACACCATGATCGCCAACCCCGACGGCCTCGGCGAGCGTGTGACGACCGTGCTGGCGCGGGAACATGGGGAAGCGTGGCGGGACCTGATCACGGCGAACGGGGTCGCCTGGCGGCGGATCGCCGACGAGCGATCGGACGCGAACGAGGATCTCTATGGCGGCCGGCTCGGCACGCTGCGCGTGCCGGCGCTCGTGATCCACGGCGGGCGTGATCCGCGGACGGAGCCCGGCGAGCTCGATGCGCTGCGCGCCGTGCTTTCGGGGCACACCCTTGGCCCGACCGCGCGGTTTCAGATCCTGCCCGAAGGGGCGCACAGCCCGCACAGCGAACGGGCGACGGCCGACGAGGTGACGCGCCTCGCGCAGCACTTCCTGTCCGACGCCGAATCGGTGCGTTCAGCCTCTCCCGCCCCACCCGCCCTACCTGACCCACCTGGCCTACCTGACCTACCCGACCTACGCGACCAACGCGACCAACGCGACCAATAATGATGGCTCCCGCGCTCGAATTCGATCGCGTCTCGCGCGACTTCGCCTTGCCGGACGGGCGTCTCTACCGCGCGCTCGACCAGATTTCGTTCGCCATCTCCGCGGGATCGTTCGTCGCCATCGCCGGACCGAGCGGCTGCGGCAAATCGACACTGCTGAACATCGCCGCCGGCCTGCTGACACCTTCGTCCGGCCGGGTGCATGTGGACGGCGAGCCGGTCGATGGGCTCAACCGGAGCGCGACGTACATGTTTCAGCAGGACGCGCTCCTCCCGTGGAAGACCGTCCGCGACAACGTGGCGCTCGGCCTGACGTTGAGCGGCGTGACGCGCGCCGAGGCGCACGCGCGCGCCGACGCCTGGCTCGCGCGGGTCGGGCTCGCGGCGTTCGCCGCGCATTACCCGTCGCAATTGAGTGGAGGCATGCGCAAGCGCGTCACGATGGCGCAGAACTGGATCATCGATCGAGGCATGCTCCTGATGGACGAGCCGTTCAGCGCGCTGGACGTGCATACGCGGCTGCGGATGGAGACCGAGCTGCTGGCGCTGTGGGAGAGCCGCTCGGCTGACCAGCCTCCGCCAAGGCTTCGGCGGTCCGCCGTAGCTTCAGCGAATGCGGAAAGCCTCGCGCTCCAAGAAACCGGAGGGCAAGCCTCTCAGGCGGGCGGCGACCGGGAAACCGGAGGGCGAGCCTTTCAGGCGAGCCGCGATCGGAAAACCATCGTCTTCGTGACGCACGATCTCGAAGAGGCGATCGCGCTCGCCGACGAGGTCGTCGTGCTGTCCGCCGGCCCGGCCGCACACGTCGTGGCTCGCCATCCGGTGACCCTCGATCGCCCCCGCGACCTGATGGAACTGCGGACGTCGGAGGCGTTCGTCGATCTCTACCGCGCGCTCTGGGTCGTGCTCCGCGAGGAAGTAATCAGGAGCCAGCGGTCCGCCGAGGCGACGCGTGGGTGACCCGGAGGCGCGGGACGCCAGCCGAACGACGATCGCGTTCTGGCAGATGGCGGTCGGCCTCTGCGCGCTGTCGCTGTGGCAGGGTCTCGTCGCGCTGAAGCTCCTCGATCCATTCTTCGTCAGCCGGCCCACGGCCATCGCGCAGCGGATCGCGATCTGGGTGATCGACGGATCGCTGTGGCGACACCTGGCAGCCACCCTTGAAGAGTCGCTGCTCGGCCTGGTGCTCGGCGCCGCCGCGGGCATCTCGCTGGGCTTCCTGCTGGGCCGATCGCCGGTGCTGGCGCGTGTGTTCGATCCGTATATCAAGATGTTGAACGCCGTCCCGCGCGTCGTGCTCGCACCGTTGTTTCTGCTGTGGTTCGGGCTCGGGATCTGGTCGAAGGTCGCGCTGGCGCTGACGCTCGTGTTCTTCGTCATGTTCTTCAACACGTATCAGGGGGTGCGCGACGCGGAGCGCGTGCTGATCGACAACGTCCGCATGCTCGGCGCCACCGAACGTCAGCTCGTGCGGCACGTGCTTATCCCGAGCGCGCTGACGTGGATCTTTTCGAGCCTCCAGACGAGCCTCGGATTCGCGATGGTGGGCGCCGTTGTGGGAGAGTATCTGGGCGCGACGCGCGGGCTCGGCTATGTCATCTCGCAGGCCGAAGGGACATTCGACACGACGGGCGTCTTCGCGGGGATGACGGTGCTCGGCCTGGTCGTCGTGATCGTCAGCGCAGGGGTGACCCGATTGGAGCGATGGTTACTGCGGTGGAAAGGGTGACGATGCCAAGGACACTAAGGGTACAAAGGACACAGAGGACGAAGGCGAGGGTGAGGGTGAGGCTGAGAACAGTCTTCGTCTTTGTGTCCTTTGTCACCTTTGTATCCTTTGTGCCGATGGCGCTGGCGACATGCGGGGGCCGCAAGAATCCAGGCCTCCGCCCGGTAAAAATCGCCGTCGGCGGGCAGAACCAGATGGTCTACCTGCCGACCACGCTCGCTCGAGAGCTGGGTTTGTATCGCGACGAGGGGCTCGACGTCGAGCTGCAGGATTTCGCCGGCGGTGCGAAGGCGCTGCAGGCGCTCGTGGGCGGCAGCGCGGATGTGGTCTCCGGCTTCTACGATCACACCATCCAGATGGCCGCCGAAGGGCGAGAGGTCGTCGCCTTCGTCTCGATGCTCCGATTCCCGGGGATGATCCTGGTCACCTCGCCGCAAGGCGCCGGGACCATCACGCGGATCGAAGACCTGAAAGGCCGGATCGCCGGCGTCACGACTGCGGGCTCGTCGTCTCAAATGATGCTGACGTCCATGCTCCAGCGGCATGGGGTGGCGCCCGACACCGTGAGCATCACGGCGATCGGCAGCGCGGCGACGGCGGTCGCCGCCATCGAGCACGGCAAGGTCGACGTGGGCATGATGGCGGACCCGGCGTTCACGCTGGTCTCGCGCCGCAATCCGGGTGTCCGCGTGCTCGCGGATCTCCGCACGGCAGCCGGCGTGAAAGAGGCGTTTGGCACCGGCACGTATCCTGGCGCCGTGCTGTACTCGAAGGGCGACTGGATCCGCGCGAATCGCGACACCACGGAGCGATTGGCGCGCGTGATTACCCGGACGCTCACCTGGATGCAGACGCATACGCCGCAGGAGATAGCCGGGAAGATGCCGAAAGTATTCCGCGGCGACGATGACGCGTTGTATGTGGAGGCGTTGAACAGCTCGATGCCGATGTTCTCGCCCGACGGCGTGATGGCGGCCGACGGCGCCGAGGCCGTGCGCACGCAGCTCGCAGGCTCCATCGAAAAGGTCCGCGCCGCGTCCATCGACGTCTCGAAAACCTATACGAACGAGTTCATCCGCCCATGACCCCCTGAGCAATGACCATTGACGTGGACGCCAAGACGATCCTCTTCATCGGGCTCGGTGTCGTGCTGGTCGTGTACGCGGCCACGCTGATTCGCGGCGGCTTCATCATGCCGACCGTCCTGCAAACCGCGATCGGCTTCGTCACGGCGTTCTTCGACACGCTCGGCATCGGCTCGTTTGCGACGACGACCGCGGCATACAAGCTGCGGAGCATGGTGCCGGTCAAGCTGATTCCCGGCACGCTGAACGTCGGCCACACGCTGGCGACCATCGCGCAGGCCTTCATTTTCACCAAGCTCGTGCCGGTCGAGTCGAAGACGCTCGTGCTGATGATCGGGGCCGCCGTCGCCGGCTCGTGGCTCGGCGCCGGCGTGGTCGTGCGCTGGCCCCGGCGCAAGATTCAGATCGGCATGGGCCTCGCGCTCCTCGGCGCCGCGACGCTGATGCTCATGACCGCGCTGCACCTGTTCCCGTCCGGTGGCGACACGCTCGGTCTGTCCGGTGTCCAGCTG
This sequence comes from Acidobacteriota bacterium, assembly GCA_003222535.1. GTDB lineage: Bacteria > Acidobacteriota > Vicinamibacteria > Vicinamibacterales > CAVVIG01 > QHWJ01. The sequence goes on from QHWJ01000336.1 coordinate 34,418, forward strand.
ATCGTCGGTGTGACCGGCAATCTCATGCTCGGGGCGCTGATGATGCTCGGCATCGGTCTCTACGGGCCCTGCATGATCCTGATCTACCTGCTGGGGATGAATCCCCTCGCCGCCTTCCCGATCATGATGGGCTCGTGCGCGTTTCTGATGCCCATCAGCAGCGCGCGCTTCGTGGCCGCGCAGACCTATCACAGCCAGGCTGCGCTCGGCCTTGCGCTTGGCGGATTGCCGGCGGCCGTGATCGCGGGCCTCTATGTGGGATCGATGCGCCTCGACTACGTGCGCTGGCTCGTGGTCGCGGTCGTCGTCTACACCTCGATCACCATGCTGCTGACGGCGAACGCAGGGCAGGAAGGCCAGGTCGATCCCGTCCCGGAGCGCGAAGGCGTCAGCCGAGTGAGAGCGGGCAGGTAGGGGTGGACGGGCGGCACCTCAGCGTGGCGAAGGCGAATGCGTAAACCTGTTGTCCTCATCACCGGGGCCGGCGGCGAAATCGGCCACGGCCTCGTCACCCGCCTCGCCGGATCCGGCCCGCCGATCATCACGCTTGACGTCACCCCGCTCGATCGGTCGCTCGCGCCGCTCGTCGCGCGCGAGTTCATCGGCTCGATCACCGACATCAGCCTGCTCGATCGCGTGCTGGCCGAGTTCGAGGTCGAACGCGTGTTTCATCTCGCGGCGCTCCTGTCGGCGCGAGCGGAATTCACGCCGGTGACCGCGCATCACGTCAACGTCGAGGGCACGCTCAATCTGCTGGAGTTCGCTCAGCGCCAGGGAGAATCGCACGGCCGCCCCGTCCTGTTCATTTACCCCTCGTCCATTGCCGCGTACGGCCTGCCGGATCTCGAGACGAAGATGCGCGCCGGCGCGGTCACCGAAGATCAGTACGCGCATCCGACGACGATGTATGGGTGCAACAAGCTGTATTGCGAGCAGCTCGGGCACTACTACGCGAAGCACTACAAGCAGTTGTCGGCCGACGCGATCGCACGCGTGGACTTCCGGTCGGTCCGGTTTCCCGGGCTGATCTCCGCGATCACCGTGCCGTCTGGCGGCACGTCGGATTACGCGCCGGAGATGATTCATGCCGCAGCGAAAGGTGAGCGCTACGACTGCTTCGTGCGTCCCGACACGACCATTCCGTACATGACGATGCCCGACGGCGTGGACGCGCTGCTGGCGCTGGCCGACGCGGCGCGCGACCGGCTCACGCAATCCGCCTACAACCTCACCGCCTTCAACCCTTCCGCCGCCGAGATCCGCGACGTCGTCGTCGGCGCGTTTTCGTCGGCCGCGATCGGCTACAGGGTCGACCCCAAGCGGCAGGGCATCGTCGACTCGTGGCCGGCCGCCGTGGACGACTCCGCGGCGCGCCGCGACTGGGGATTCGCTCCCAAGTGCGACTTCGAGCGCGCGTTCCGGGAGTACCTGATCCCGACGATTCGGCAGCGGTACCATCGGTAGCCGCCAAAAACAACCTCACCACGAAAACACGAAAGACGCGAAGGACACGAAAAGGAAAAACCACTGAGACACAGAGCAACAAAGGCGCGCCCTGGGAGATTCGGCGGGCCGGCCTGCGTAGCAGGCCGAGATGCGCAGCCGGAGTCGACCGAGACACGAACCGTTATGTGATCTGGCCGGCTCGTGTCCCGGTCGACTCCGGTTGCGCTACGCCGCTTCGCGGCGCCCGCTGAATCGATCCGGCGCGCCATGCTCTGCGGGCTTTGCGGGCTCTGCGTTGACCGTCGTCAGCTCAATTGTAGGGTGACACGAAATCCACGGTTTCCTGTGAGCCTCTGTGTCTCGGTGGTGAAGCGTTTTCTTTGTCCGACAAGTTAAGATGAGCGCGGGTATGGAATCGGTCACCGCCTTTGCGCCCGCGACCGTGTCGAATGTCGCGTGCGGGTTCGACGTCCTCGGCTTCGCGCTCAATCGGCCTGGCGACGAAGTGACCGCGCGCTTCGCGCCGGGTGCGGTGCGCATCGACGAAATCACCGGCGATCAGGGCCGCCTCCCACGCGACGCGGCGAAGAACACGGCCGGCGTCGCCGCGCAGGCGCTGCTCACGATCCTCGGCGAGCGTCGCGGTGTGGCGATCTCCATCCGCAAAGGCCTGCCGCTGTCGAGCGGTCTCGGCGGCAGCGCCGCCAGCGCGGTCGCGGCCGTCGTGGCGGTCGATGGTCTGCTCGGCGCGCACACGCCGCTCGAGACGCTGATGGCCTGCGCATTCGAAGGCGAGCGCATCGGCGCCGGATCGGCGCACGGCGACAACATCGCGCCGGCGGTCTACGGCGGGTTCGTGCTGGTGCGTGTACCCAATCCACCCGACGTCGTGCGCCTGCCCGTACCGCCGGGTCTGACTGCGGTCGTCGTGCACCCGGATCTCGAGATCGAGACCGCCCGCGCCCGCGCGCTCCTCGGCACGACGGTGCCGCTCGGCGACGCGATTCGCCAATGGGCGAACCTCGGCGCGCTCGTCGACGCCCTGCACCGCGCCGACTTCGCGCTGCTGTCGCGTGCGCTCGAGGACACCATTGCCGAGCCGCGGCGCGCGTCGCTCGTCCCCGGCCTGGCGGCCATCAAGCAGGCGGCCGTCGACTCCGGCGCCCTCGGCTGCAGCCTCTCCGGCTCGGGGCCGTCGCTGTTCGCCCTCTGTCGTGACGCGACGTCCGCTCATGCCGTCGCGGCCGCGATGACCGACGCCGTCAGACAGCACATCGGCGGCGAGCCCGAGACCTACGTATCGCCGATTGCGCCTACCGGCGCCCGCGTCGTATCTCGGGCGGGCCCGACACGCCTCAACTCTCAAGGCTCAAGTCTCAAGTCTGAGCGTTGAAAAGTTGAGCGTTGAGAGTTGAGAGTTGCGCTTCGTCACGACACGCCACGGCGGGCCGGTTTCTTTCACCGACGCGCTCTTCGAAGGGCTGGCGCCGGACGGCGGCCTCTACGTTCCCGAAACAATCGAGCCCTGGACCGCCGACGAGCTGTCGCGGCTTCCGCGGCGCACGCTGACCGAAATCGGCCTTCGCGCATTGAGGCCGTTCACCCGCGGTGAGATCGATCCCGCCACGCTCGAAGCGGTGGTCGTCGAGGCGCTGAACTTCCCGATCCCGCTCGTCGAGGTCGAGCCGCGCGTCTTCGCGCTCGAGCTGTTTCACGGTCCGACGTTCGCCTTCAAGGACGTCGGCGCGCGCGTCATGGCGCGCCTGATGGCGTCGCAGCATCGCGGCGACGAGCCGCTCACCGTCGTCGTCGCGACGTCCGGCGATACCGGCAGCGCCGTCGCGCACGCCTTCCACCGCGTCCCGAGCACGCGCGTCGTCATCCTGTATCCGGACGGCCGCGTCAGCCCGACGCAGGAAGCGCAGCTGACGATGTTCAACGGGGAGCGAACGAACGTCAGGGCGTACGCCGTGGCCGGCACCTTCGACGATTGTCACCGGCTGACACGCGACGTGTTCGGCGACACCGATCTGCGGCGGCGGATGCGGCTGACATCCGCCAACTCGGTGAACGTTGGGCGGCTGCTGCCGCAATCGATCTACTACTTCCACGCGGTCGCCCAGCTCGCGAGGCTGGAGGGGCAGGATCGTCAGGACAGGCAGGATGGCCAGGACGGATCGGTAGTGCTCTCCACGCCGAGCGGGAACTTCGGCAACCTGACCGCCGGCCTGATCGCGAAGCGCGCGGGCCTTCCGATCGGGCGGTTCGTCGCCGCGACCAATGCGAACGACGTCGTGCCGGCCTACCTCGAGACCGGCCGCTTCGAGCCGCGCGCGTCTGTCCAGACGCTTGCGAACGCGATGGACGTCGGCGACCCGAGCAACTTCGAGCGGATGTCCTGGCTGTACGGCGGCGATCTCGAGGCGATGCGCCACGACATTGCCGGCAGCCGCCATGACGACAACGACGTGCGGGGGACCATCCGACGCGTGTACGAGGAACGAGGCTATCTGCTCGATCCCCACAGCGCGATCGCCTATATGGGGCTGAAAGAGCAGGTGGGTCACATAGGTCAGGTGGGTCAGGTAGGGCGGGAAGGGTACGTAGGGCCCCGCTTCGGCGGGGCCGGCGGCTTCAGCGGAGCCGGGCAAGTCGGGATCTTTCTGGCGACCGCGCATCCCGCGAAGTTTGCGGAAGTCGTCGAGCCGATCATCGGGCGCGCGGTCGAGAAGCCGCCACCGCTGGCGCAAGCGCTCGCGCGCCCCCGACACATCATCCGAATCGAACCCTCGCTCACCGCGGTGAAAGGGATGCTGGATGGGTGAGTCGGGAACGTTCCGATATCGTCCTGACGTCCTGGATCACTTGCTGCGACACGGCGTCCGGCCGACCGATCGCACGCGGCCGGACCTCGTGCGCGACTTCGTGCGTGATCTTTACAAGTACGAGATCCGCTGCCTCCGCGAACGGTACCTGCGTCGCGATTTCCCGAAGAGGGAGTACGCCGGTCGCGTCGACGCGCTGCGCCGGCGGTACATCGTCCTCGCGCTGCACGCGCGTGAGTTCGTCGAGTCTTCTACCTCAATACCTTCAACTTCAAGCGACTCGGCGTAGGCAATTCGAACCCAACTCTGAGTCGCAACCACATTCACGATCTCACCGCTTTCATTCCCCCGTTGGACGATGAGGACGCCGATGTGCTTGCCGGCCGGGTTTACGACTACGTGTGGCAGCGTAGCTCGAACGCGGAAGGCTCGTTCCTGTCCACCAGCATGGATTGATGCTGGCAATCTTTTGAACTATCGTAGTCGCACCCCCTCTCATCGGACGTCATCCATGATCATTGCCCTGGCGTCGCCTCGTATCGCCTCAGCGCTTGATGAGGGCCTGGACAAGATCAAGCTGTTCCTGTCCGAAGCTTCGGCTCGAGGCGCGGAGATCGTGTGTTTCCCGGAAGCCTATCTCCCAGGTTTGCGGGGACAGGATTTTGAAGTATTGCCTTTTGATCGGGCGCATCAGGAACGGGCGCTGGAGGCGGTGGCGCAGTGGGCGCGAACGTATGCGGTGGCCACCATCCTCGGGATGGAAAGGCTCACGGAGGCGGGGCGGCAAATTGTCGCCTTTGTCATTGACGCCCAAGGCCAGATTCAAGGATACCAGACCAAGAACCAACTGGATCCGACCGAAGATCGGTTCTATGTGCCCGGACATTCGCGGCGACTCTTCGAGATCAAAGGGATCAAGTTTGGAGTGGTGATTTGCCATGAGGGCTGGCGCTATCCCGAGACGGTGCGATGGGCGGCGGTGCGGGGCGCCAAAATCGTCTTTCATCCCCACCACACGGGGAGTGATCGAGAAGGTGTCCGTCTGACGCAATGGGGCAGCGGGCCTTACTACGAGAAGGCGATGATCAATCGCAGCATGGAGAACACGATCTACTTTGCCAGTGTCAATTATGCTTTGCGCTTCCAAGAATCGGCGACAAGTCTCATCGCCCCGTCGGGCCGGTGCCAGGCGTACTTGCCCTATGGGCAGGAAGGCGTACTCGTGCAGGCCATCAACGTCGAGGAAGCAACGGGTTTGCTGGCCGCTCGATACGCACCCGAGCGTTATCAAGAATTCACGCTGGAGTGAGCGCCTGCCGCGCTAGAACGCAATCCCGATGTTCGCGAGGCGAACGTTCGGCAACACGGACGGCGCGCCGTATCCGTCGGCGTCTTTGCCGAACAAACGCGTCAGGCCGAAGCCAAGGTTTACGCTCGCATTCCGCTTCGGCCCGAACAGCCATGCGTGGCCGATCTCGAGCCCTGCGCCAGGAAGCACGGTCGCGCGGCGGCTGTAGTTCTCGAAATGGTAGACGCCCGTCCGTGCGCCAAGATAGAACCCGTCTAGCGCCGCCTGCTGCGGATACCACCGCACCAGGAGCGATGCGCTCCTATAGTCCATCTCGTCGAACGTGGACGCCGCCACGCCCCAAGTCGTCGCCGGGGTGATCTTCCGTTCGTACTCGACGTTGAACCATTTCACGATCGCACCGAGCGGATTGGTCGAAATGACCTGCTGGTGCGGCACGGGCGCCTTTGTCGATTCGGTCTGAGCCTGCGCGGCGGCCGCGAACAGGGCGGCGATGACGACGGTCGTGAGTGTGTGGCGCATAACCTGCCTTTCACCGGATAATGCGCAGGCCGCCGGCAGAACGGCTCAATGACCGCCGATTCCCCGCAACCGCCGCCCGCAGAGGAGCTTGCGCCGCTCGTGTACGACGAGCTGCGCCGGCTCGCCGCCGCGTACATGCGGCGGGAGCGTCCCGGCCAGACGCTGCAGGCGACGGCGCTCGTGCACGAGGCGTATCTGCGGCTGGCGGGCGCCGGCACGCCATGGCACGACGAGCGGCATTTCGTCGGCATCGCCGCGCGATCGATGCGGCAGATTCTGGTCGAGCGCGCGCGCGCGCGCGGCGCGCAGAAGCGTTGGGCGGAGCTCGACCGCGTGTCGATGACCGATGCGCTCGCGGTCGCGGCGGATCCTGCCGGGACGCTGCCCGCGCTGGACGAGGCGCTGACACGGCTCGAAGAGATCGATCCCGAGCAGGCGCGGATCGTGGAGCTGCGCTACTTCGCCGGCCTCAGCATCGAAGAGACGGCCGACGCGCTCGGCATCTCGCCGGCCACAGTGAAGCGGCGCTGGGCGCTCGCTCGCGCCTGGCTCTTTCGCGACCTGAGCGGACCCGCATGACGTCGGACCAGAGACGACGAGTGCGCGATCTGTTCGAGGCGGCTCTGGATCGCGATCCGCCCGCCGGCGCCGGGAGCTGGATCGCGCGCGAAGCGGCGGACGATCCCGTCGTCCGCGACGAAGTGCTGTCGCTCGTCGAGCATCACTCGCGCGCCGGCGCCTTTCTGTCGCACCCGATTGTGGAACAGGCGGCCGATCTGCTGCTGGACGAGGAGCCGCTGGCGCCCGGCGCCAGCGTCGGCGCGTACACCATTGTCCGCGAGATTGGACGCGGGGGCATGGGGCGCGTCTATCTCGCGTCCGACGGGCGGCTCGGGCGGACGGTCGCACTCAAGGCGCTGGCCCCGCATCTGACGCGTGATCCGTCGCAGCGGGCGCGGCTGCGGCGCGAGGCGCGCGCGGCGGCGGCGCTCACGCACCCGGGCATCTGCACGGTCTACGCGCTCGAAGAAGTCAACGGCGAGCTGTACATCGCGACCGAATTTGTCGACGGCCATACGCTCGCAGAGGAGATTCGTTCGGGCCCCCGGCCCTCGGCCGGCGTGGTGCTGCAGACCGCGCAGGATCTCGCCGCGGCGCTCGCGAGCGCGCACGCGAGCGGCGTCATCCATCGCGATCTCAAGCCACAGCCCGGCGTGGTGATCGGGACACCGGCCTACATGGCGCCGGAGCAGATCAACGGGCTGGCGGTCGACGCGCGCGCTGACGTGTTCGCCTTCGGCGTGCTGCTGTACGAATTCGCGTGCGGCGCCCATCCGTTCGAGGGATCGTCGCAGCTGGCGGTCATGGCTCGAGTGCTCGAGAGCGACGCGCGTCCTATCGCCGCACGCTGTCCCGCGCTCTCAGGCGGGGTGGCCGATGTGATCTCGCGCTGCCTGAAAAAGGCGCCGGCGGAACGATTCGGATCGGCGGCCGAGCTCGTGGGCGCGCTCAAGGCCGCCGGCGATGCCGGTTCCGCCGCGAGCCCGCACGCCACGTGGTGGCGCGTGCATCAAATCGTGATTGCGATGCTCCACATCGTCGCCGCCACGCTCGCGTGGCAGATCAAGGAATGGATCGAGACGCCGCTGACGATCGCGATCTTCCTGGCGCTCGGAGCGGCGGCGACCATTGCCCCCGTGCTCCGTGGCCACCTCGTGTTCACGGAGGTGATGAACCGGCCGCACCTGGCGCGTGAGCGGCGACGGACGGGGCGCGCGACGCTGCTGCTGGACCTGGTGACCGGCGTCCTGCTGTTCATCGACGCGGGAATGATCGCCGGCACGCGCGCGCTGCCGGCCGTCTTTGCGCTCAGCCTCGCGATCGGCATCGTGATGGCGTCGATCGTCCTCGAGCCGGCAACCACCGCCGCTGCCTTCGGCAGCGACGGAAGTTAGAAGTTAGAAGTTAGAAGTAACCGATTCTGCCACCTGTTTGGGGGGGAAGAAACACAACCATGATTGCCATCGAGATCCGTGAGCCCGGCGAACCCGAGGTGCTTGTCCCGACGGAACGGCCGAAGCCGGCTCCGGCGGCGGGCGAGGTGCTCATCAAGGTCGCCGCGGCGGGCGTCAACAGGCCCGACGTGTTCCAGCGGCGCGGCAGATATCCGCCGCCGCCCGGCGCGTCCGATATTCCCGGTCTCGAGGTCTCGGGCACCATCGTGGCGCTCGGCGCCGACGTGCACGACTGGCGCGTGGGCGACCCGGTGTGCGCGCTCGTGACGGGGGGCGGCTACGCGGAGCTTTGTGCGGCGCCGGCGCCGCAGTGTCTGCCGGTCCCGCGCGGCATGGATCTGGTCACGGCGGCGGCGATTCCGGAGACGTTCTTCACCGTCTGGACGAACGTCTTCGAGCGGGGACGCCTGCAGGCGGGCGAATCGATCCTGGTGCACGGCGGGTCGAGCGGCATCGGCACGGCCGCGATTCAGCTGGCGCAGGCGCGCGGGTCGAGGGTGTTCGCGACCGCCGGATCGGCCGAGAAGTGCGCGGCGTGCGAGCGGCTCGGCGCCGAGCGCGCCGTCAACTACCGCGAGGCCGACTTTGTCGCCGTGGTCCGCGAGCTGACCGCGGGACGCGGCGTCGACGTCGTGCTGGACATGGTCGGCGGCGACTACTTTGCGCGCAACGTCGACGCGCTCGCGCTCGAAGGGCGGCTGGTGGAAATCGCGACGCTCCACGGCGTGAAGGCCGAGCTGAACATCCAGACGATCATGCAGCGGCGGCTCACCATCACCGGCTCGACACTGCGCGCGCGGCCGGTCGCCGACAAGGCCGCGATCGCCGTGGCGCTGCGGCAGCACGTGTGGCCGCTCCTCGAGTCGGGCGCCGTGAAGCCGATCGTCCACGCGACGTTTCCGCTGCGCGACGCGGCCGAGGCGCACCGCGTGATGGAATCGAGCGCGCACATCGGCAAACTCGTGCTCACCACATCAATCTAGTAATCTAGTAATCTGGTAATCGGGTGATTTGATTGTGCAATTGTCCAATCCAATTACCCGATTACCCGATTACCAGATTCCACGGATGTCGCTATGGATAACATCACGAGCCTGCAGATCGCGGACGGCAGGGCCGGCAAGGGCGCGGAGGCGGCTACCGGCAAACGGGTCACGGTGCACTACACCGGCTGGCTGTACGACCCGAAGACGGCCGACCATCACGGCAAGAAATTCGACAGCTCGCGCGACCACGGCGAGCCGTTCTCGTTCAAGCTCGGCACGGGCGTCGTGATCCGCGGCTGGGATCAGGGTGTCGCCGGCATGAAAGTCGGCGGCACGCGGACGCTGATCGTTCCCTCCGAGCTCGGCTACGGCGCGCGCGGGGCAGGCGGCGCGATCCCCCCGAACGCCACGCTGCTGTTCGACGTCGAGCTGCTCGACGTCAAGTGACTCGCATCTGGTAATCGGGTAATCTGGTAAACGGGTAATTGGATTGTTCAATTGCCCAATCCAATTACCAGATTACCCGATTACCCAATTACCAGATTCTTTGATGGATTACGTTCGGCTCGGCAACAGCGGCCTGAAGGTCTCGCGGCTCTGTCTCGGAGCGATGACCTACGGGACGTCTGAATGGCGCCCGTGGGTGCTCGATGAGGACGCGAGCCGGCCGTTCATCGCGCGTGCGCTCGAGCACGGCATCAACTTCTTCGACACCGCCGACATGTACTCGCAGGGTGCCAGCGAACAGGTGCTCGGCCGCGCGCTCAAAGACTTCGCGCGGCGCGACCAGGTCGTCATCGCGACCAAGGCGTTCTACGCGACCGGCGACGGCCCCAACGACCGCGGGTTGTCGCGCAAGCATCTCTTCGACGCGATAGACGGTTCACTGCGCCGTCTCTGTACCGACTTCGTGGACCTGTACCAGATCCACCGCTTCGATTACGACACGCCCATCGAAGAAACCCTGGAAGCGCTTCACGACCTCGTCAAATCGGGGAAAGCGCGCTACATCGGCGCGTCGAGCATGTTCGGCTGGCAGTTCATGAAGATGCTCGACACCGCGGACGCTCATGGCTGGACGCGGTTCGTGTCGATGCAGAACCACTACAATCTCGTGTACCGCGAGGAAGAACGCGAGATGCTGCCGCTCTGCCGCATGGAGGGCATTGGCGTCATCCCGTGGAGCCCGCTCGCGCGCGGGTTTCTTGCGGGCAACCGGCGCGGCGTGGGGCGCGGCGAGACCGTTCGAGCGCAGACCGACGACTTCGCTCACCGGATGTATTACGCGGAAACCGACTTCACCATTGCAGATCGGGCCGCGGAGCTCGCCGGGCGACGAGGCGTGAAGCCGACGCAGGTCGCGCTGGCGTGGCTGCTCGCAAAGCCCGGCGTCACCGCGCCGATTGTCGGTGCGTCGAAGCCGCTGCATCTCGACGAAGCGGTCGCGGCGCTGGACGTGCGGCTCGACGACGCGGAGCTGACGTTCCTGCAAGAGCCGTATCAGCCGCATCCGATCCTCGGCCACTCTTAACAGCCCTTTGTTCTCCCGCCCCTCCGTCATCGCGCTTCAGCACCGCAACTACCGGCTGATCTGGATCGGCCTCTTCGTCTCCTTTACGGGATCGACGATGCAGAACGCGGCGCTCCTGTGGCACGTATCGCTGCTCGTCCCGCCGGAGCACAAAGGGCTGGCGCTCGGGCTGGTGGGCCTGGTGCGGGTCGTCCCGATCATCTTCTTCTCGATGATCAGCGGTGTGGTCGCCGACGCGTGGAACCGGCGCAGGGTGATGCTCTCCACCCAGAGCGCGTCGACGGCCGTCGCGATCGGGCTCGCTGCGCTCGCCTTTCGCGGCGTGACGGCGGTATGGCCGATCTACGCGCTCGCGGCCCTCGCCTCCGGCGTCGGCGCGTTCGACATGCCGGCGCGCAACGCGCTGCTGCCGAGCCTCGTCCCGCGCGAGCACCTGCCGAACGCCATCAGCCTGAACACGATCATGTTTCAGACGGCGGCCGTGCTCGGACCATCGCTCGGCGGCGCCCTCATTGCGGTGGGCAGCGTCGGATGGGTCTACATCGCCAACGCCATGTCGTTCATGTTCGTGATCGTGGCGCTGCTGATGATGCGCGACGTCCCCGCCCGGGCGCCGTCGGAAGCCGGCTCGCGCGACGACGTGTCGCTGCACGCGGCGCTCGAGGGGCTGCGCTTCGTCTTCCGCTCGCCGCTGATCCGATCGACCATGCTGCTCGATTTCTTCGCGACGTTCTTTTCGTCGGCGACCGCGCTCCTGCCGATCTTCGCGCAGGACATCCTGCGCGTCGGCGCGCGGGGGTACGGCTGGCTCTACGCCGCGCCGGCGGTCGGCGCGGTGGCGACCAGCGCCGCCATGGTGCCGCTGACCGAACGCATCGAGCGGCGCGGGACCGCGCTGTTGTGGGCCGTCGCCGGCTACGGTTTCGCGACGGTCGTGTTCGGGATCTCCCGCTCGTTCTGGCTGACGTTCGCGTGCCTGGCCATGACCGGTGCGACCGACACCGTCAGCATGGTCATCCGCAACATCGTGCGCCAGCTCGAGACCCCGGACCGGCTGCGCGGCCGCATGACCGGCGTCAACATGGTGTTCTTCATGGGTGGCCCGCAGCTGGGCGAGCTCGAGGCCGGCGCCGTGGCCAACTGGTTCGGGGCGCCGTTCTCCGTGATCACGGGCGGGGCCGGGTGCCTGGTCGCGACCGCGTGGGTGGCGGCGTCGACGCCCGCGTTGCGGCGTTACAGAAGGGATTTGAGAACGGGCGTTCTGGATTTGCGCCAGAAAACTCGCTGAAGCGCGATCGGTGAGCGCCGCGCGAAGTCCTTGGTCCTTTGTTCTTGGTGCTCGGTCCGTCCTTGGTCCTTGGTCCGTCCTAGAGTCCCTGGTCCCTGGTCCGCGCACATAGGACGAAGGACCTTGGACGGTCTAAGGACTTTGGACGGACCAAGAACCAGGAACGAGGGACGAAGGACCGACTCCCATCGGCAGGCTGCCGCTATCGCAGCCGGCGATCGGCGACGACGAAGTACGGGAGCGAGATGGCGGAGAGCGCGGCCGCGACGCCGAACGCAGTCGGGAACCCGAATCGCTGAATCAGCCAGCCAACGGTCGTCGACCCTGTGCCGATGCCGGTGTCGAAGGCGGCGAGGATGGCGCCAAAGGCCGCACCGCGCCGCGTGGCGCTGACGTCGCGCATGACGTAAGCGACAAAGACCGGATACGCGGTGCCCAAGCCGACGCCGAAGAGCGCGGCCGAGGCGACAAACGAGATCCGCGTCGAGCCGGCGGCCAGCAGGGCGAGGCCGACGGCGATGAGCACCAGGCACGGCATGAACACGCGCCGGTACCCGACGCGATCCGCCAGCTTGCCGGAGAGCGGGCGCGTCAGCAGGATGACGATCGCCAGGCACGTCAGATAGAGGCTCCTGGGCGACACGCCGGACGCGTCGGCGTACATGGCACTGAAGCTTGTGATGGCGCCGTAACCGAACGAGTAGAGGAACAGCGTGATCGAGAGCACGAGCACGCGCCATTCGACCAGCGAACCACGAGCGTGGTCAGTTGGTGAGCTGGCCGGTGAGTGAGTCGGGGAGCTGGCGAGATGTGTGGCTGAATAGGCGAGTGGGTGATGTGCCGTCGGCCCGTCCCTGTCGAGAAACCACGCGATCGCGCCCATCAGGAAGTTGAGCATGCAGCAGGAGAGGCAGATCCATCGCCAGCCGCCGTGCTGCATGATCCAGAACGCCAGCGGCGGCGCGACCGCGATGGCGCCGACGCTGGACAGGCCCCAGTAGCTGATGCCTTCCGCGCGCCGGTGCTCGGGGAGCAGGCTCGTGAGATACGCGGCGGACGCCGACAGCAGGCCCGACCAGAACACGCCGTGCACGACGACGAGCGCGAGCATCAGCCGATAGCTGGTCGTCGAGCCGTAGCCGATCGCGCAGAGCAGGATGACACTGCTCGAAATCATCAGCGTGCGCCGCCGGCCGATGCGATCGGCGATGGCGCCGGTCAGCGGCGCCGACGCCGCCGACGCGTACGTCAGAAAGCCGAGGAACAGGCCGGATGCGAACGTGCTGCCGCCGAGCTCCTGGATGCGAAAGGGCGCGGTGGGCAGCAGCTGGAACGCCGAGAGAAACACCGTGAAGGTGAAGCCGCACATGACGAAGAAGCGCGGCGTGAACAGCCGATCGGACATGAACCGTGAAGTATACGTGGTGGGAGTGATCTCCGACACGCACGGCCTGCTGCGTCCGGAGATCGCGGCGGCGTTCGCGGGCGTTCACGTGATCCTGCACGCGGGCGACGTCGGCGGGCGATCGGTGCTCGATGCGCTGTCGAAGATGGCGCCGGTCGAAGCCGTGTACGGCAACGTGGACGACCGGCACGATCCCTCCCTGGCGCGGGAGCGCGTCGTCTCCGTCGGCGGCGTCACGATTCATGTCAGCCACGGCCACGAGCTGGGCCGGCCGACGCCGGAGCTTGCGCTCGCGCGCTATGAGGGCGACGTGGTGGTCTTCGGCCACACGCACCGCGCGATCATTCAGCAAGGCGTTGCCGGTCGCGTGGGACTGAATCCGGGAGCGGCCGGGCCGCGGCGGTTCGATCTGCGGCCCAGCGTGGCGCGCTTGACGATCGTCGCCGGCGCCCCCTCGGAGATCGACGTCGAGATTATTTCCCTGGCCTGAACTCGATCGTGATGTCGCGATCGAGGTTGATCTTCAAGCCCGACGCGCCCGTGAGAATCAGTTTGGCTTCGTCTTGTGTGGTCGCGGCCTGCAGACGCGGGAGGAGCGTTTCGTCCCTCAGCACTGCATCGAGATCGACCTCGAGCAGCGTGACGCGCCGGCCTTCGGCGTAGGGGCTGCTCGTCCGGACCACGGTTCCCGCCGGTTCCGCCACCAGCAGCACGCGCGCGCCCGACAGCGTGGTCTTGATCATGCCGATCTGTCCGGCGGCCGCCGGCGACCCGAGCGCGTCGAGAAAGTTCGGCTCGGGCACGTGGATGTGCAGCACGGCGTTCCCGCTGGCCTCGTGCGTCATGGAAAACGTGACGGTCTCCGCCTCGGTGCTGAAGCCCTGGGCGCGAATCTTCACTCCGGCGGGGGTGGCGGGCTGCGTGGAAATCCGGAGCTGGCTGACGTCGGTGAAGGCGAAGGTGGCCTCACGCCCCTGCCCGTCCGGCGTGGTGATGGGCGCGGAGACCACGTAGGTGACGCCAGGCCCGATGCTGGCCGTCATATCGCGGGCCTGCTGTTCCGACAATGGATCGGGGTTCTGTCCGCGGCCGCCGAGCGCAGCGAATTGCCGGAGCTGCGCGATCGCCGAGGCGCTGTAGAGCATCCGGTGATCGATCGTGCCGCTGCCGTCGGCGTTCACCTTCAGGACCGTGGTCATCTGAAAGCAGGCGCCCGAGCCGAGCGCCCCGACGAAGAGGAGTGACAGGCGGAGCCATCGCATACGAACAAGATGACACAGATCGGCGCGCAGCATCGGTGGAATCTGGTAATTGAGTAATCGGGTAATCTGGTAATTGGATTGGGCGATTGAACAATTCGAATACGAGACTACCCGCACCGGCTGGAATCTTCGCATGTTGGGGAGTTGCTTCGCGATGGTCGTCGCGGCCGCCGCCGCCATGCTCGGTTCCCTTCTCGCGATCGGGCCGATCGAAGCTCGACTCCCACCAGGTTGGATACGTACCTCAGCCACGGACGGGATGATCGATGCGTGCCTCCGTTCGCGCGAACGCGCGGAAAGGGATCCGAGCTGGAAGCACGCCTGATATGATCGTCGGATGGATTCGCCGTCGACCGCCGAAGCTCCGGCGGCACCTCATCTTCGGGATCGCTCCCACATTCCCGACCGGTTCAAGTGGGATCTGACGGACATTTTTCCGGGTTGGGCGGAGTGGCAGCGGGCCTACGAGGATCTCGAGGTCAAGATCGGCGGGTATGCGGCGCTCCAGGGCACGCTCGCGAAGGGTCCCGACTCCCTGCTCGCGGCGATGAAGCTGTCGGACGACATCGGTCAGCTCACGTATAAGGTCTGGTATTTTGCGTCGCTCAAACACGACGAGGATCAGCGCGACAACCAGCTCAACGCGCGGCGCCAGCAGGTCCAGATTCTGTTCGCGAAGACGAGCCAGGCCACCGCCTGGTTCAATCCCGAGTTGCTGAGCATCCCGCTGCCGGCCGTCGAGCAATGGATGGCGGACAACACCGATCTCGCCCTCTACCGCTTCGCGCTCGAGGACCTCTATCGGCAGCAGGAGCACGTCCTCGACGAGAAGGGCGAGCACCTGCTGTCGCTGTCGAGCCGCTTTTCGTCTTCGCCGTACGACGCGTACGCCGCGCTTTCCACGGCCGACATCAAGCACCCGACGATCAAGCTGTCGACGGGGCCGGAGATCACGCTGACCTACGGGCAGTACCGCGCCATCCTCGCGACCAACCGCAGCCAGAGCGATCGCGCCGCCGCGTTTCGCGAATACCACAAGCTCTTCGAGGCGAACGTCAACACCTACGCGTCGCTCTACAGCGGAGTCCTGCAGCGTGACTGGTTCCACGCGCAATCGCGCGGGTACCGGTCCACGCTCGAATCGGCGCTCCACTGCAACAACATCCCGACGGCGGTCGTCGAGAATCTCATCGAGACCACGAAGGGGGGGACCGAGCCGCTGCGGCGCTATCACCGCCTGCGGAAGCGCGTCCTCGGCCTCGACACCTATCACAGCTACGACACGGTGCTTCCGCTGGTGGACTTCGATCGCAAGTACCCCTACGACGACGTGCTGGCATGGCTGCCCGCGTCGGTGGGCCCGCTGGGTCCTGGATACCAGCGCCAGCTGCGCGAGGCGCTGGAGAGGCGGTGGATCGACGTCTACGAGAACCCGGGCAAGCGAAGCGGCGCGTACTCAGCGCCGGTGTACGGCGTGCACCCGTACATGCTGTTGAATCACAACGACACGCTCGACGCGGTCTTCACGCTGGCGCACGAGATGGGGCACTCGATGCACACGCTCCTCTCGCACGCGCATCAGCCGTTCGTCTATTCGGCCTACACGATCTTCATCGCGGAGGTGCCGTCCACGCTCTCCGAGGCGCTGTTCCTCGACTACATGCTGGCGCAGGCGACCGATGAGCGCGAGCGCATCGTGCTCCTCCAGCACGCAATCGACGGCATCGTCGGCACGTTCTACACGCAGGTGCTGTTCGCGGACTACGAGCTGCAAGCGCACCGTCTCGTCGAGAACGGGCGCCCGATCACGGCGGAGGGCCTGGGCGAGATCTACTTCAACCTGCTCCAGACGTACCACGGCGATGCGATGGACGCCGACGATCAGTCGCGCGTCACCTGGGCCCGCATCCCGCATTTCTACAGCACGCCGTACTACGTCTATCAGTACGCGACCTGCTTCGCGTCGAGCGCGCAGTTGATGAAACAGCTCACGACCGGATCGGACGCCGAGCGCGCCGCCGCGATCGATCGGTACCTCACGCTCCTCAAATCCGGCGGCAGCGATCATCCAATGACGCTCTTGCAGCGCGCCGGAGTCGATCTCGGCCAGCCTCAAACCGTCCGCGCCGTCGTCGATCAGCTCGACCGGCTCGTCACGAAGCTTGAAAAGGCCATCGAGTCGCTCGGGTGACGCACACGCTCGGCTAAAGCCTTCGCGCTACATCACAACGTTTCAACTACGTTTCCCCACCAAAAGCACGAAAGGCACGAAAGGCACGAAAAAGACCGGGATTCTTTTTCGTGTTTTTCGTGGTTCAGACTTCAGACTTCAGACTTGTTTGTTCTTGGGCGGAATTCGCAGCAGCGAGTGAGTTGCGCCGATGCACGTATCCATCACCACAATCAGCCCGCCCGCCTTCGCGCGCGCCGCGGCCTCGTCGCTGACGATTCCGTTCTGCAGCCACAGCGCTGTCGCGCCGATCGTGACGGCTTCGTCCGCTATGCCGGGCGTGTCTTCCGCGCGGCGGAAAACGTCCACGATGTCGATGTGCCCCGGTACGTCGGCGAGTGACGGATACGATCGCTCGCCGAGGATCTCCGTCTCGCGCGGGTTGACCGGGATGACGCGATAGCCCGCCTTCTGCAGCTTCTGGATGATCCCGTACGACGCTCTGTCGGGATTCGACGAAGCGCCGACGACGGCGATGGTGGTGGCGTTGGTGAGAAGCTGCGTAAGCTCCTGATCGGATGGATTCTGATGGACCATCCGCCGAGCTTACTTCGTTCACCGGCCGAAGGCGCGCAGCATGAACGCGAGCAGCGCCGCCGTGGCCGCCACCTGGCTGATCCAGAACAGGAACGACCAGCGCAGCACATCCACGCGCATGTCCCTCATCTCGACGCGTATCTTCGACAAGCCCTCTGTGAGCGCGACGCGGATGCCTGCGTCCATCGTCGTCATGTCCTGGCGCGGCGGACCGCCCCGTCCGATGTCCGCGCGAAGCTCAGCGGCGACGGCGATGAGGCGCTGTTCGAATCGCTCGCTGGCCTCAGCGAGCATATCGTTCTGTCCTTCTTCAATCGCGTTGCTCAGGTCTTCGCAGGCTTCAGGTCCCAGCCGGGTCAGGAGGCGGAGACCGAGAACCGGACTTGCCATGGCAGCCTCATTTTCGCGGGCTCGACCTCGGGACGACGATGCCACGTCGCCGTCAGCTTGTCAAAGGCTTCTGGCAATCCGGCCGCCTGTTTTGCGGATGAAATAGAGGAGTGCCGCGGCGGCGATCACCAGCCCTTCGACGGTGAACTCCCGTCGTGTGGCGTTCGACAGCAGCCAGAGGATAACGGCCGCGGCCAGGAGGGGCACGACCGGCCCGGCCGGGATGGAGAAGGGCGTTCCGCTGGAAGCGGTTTCAATTCTCTCGGACACGCTCCTGGCGCGCACGTCACGGCGCTGCAGCTCGTACGACGCGGTGACACACATCAGGTACAACGTCAGCGCGGCGACGTTCGCGAGGATAGCGAGCTGCGTGAAGGTGCTGCTCGCCGCGACCGTGGCCACGAGCAAGGCGTAGACGGTGATGGCGCGGTCGGGCGTGTGGAAACGCGGATGGATTCGCGCCAATCCTGACGGCAGCATGCCGTCACGCGCGAAGGCGAACAGCGCGCGCGGGCTGCCGAGCATGTCGCCCGACACGTACCCGAACATCGAAACGGTCGCGCCGGCGAGGACGAGCAGGCGGCCGCCCGGCCCCAGCACGCGGCTGGCGGCTTCGGCGAGCGGCGCGGCGGCATAGGTCGCCATCGACCGTCCGAGCAGTCCCTGCGCCACCCCCTGAATCAACAGATACAACATCGTCGTGATCGCGAGCGCCGAGAAGAGCGCGCGCGGTACAGTCCGCGTCGGGTCGCGGACCTCGCCGCTCGGGACGAGCGCGATCTCGAGCCCGACGAACGCGAAGATCAGTACGATCGCCGTGCGCCCGACCGCCGGGACACTCGGCATGGCCGGCCAGCGCAAGTCGTCCGGATTCACGAACCAGATGCCGGCGAGGACGAGCACCAGCAGCGGCAGGAGTTTGGCGAGGGTCACGAGCTCGACGAGCCGGACGCCGATCTTCACGCCGCGAACGTTGACGGCGGCGAGCCCGGCAAAGAGCGAGGCGATGACCACCACACGGAAGGTCGTTGTGCCGGCGGCGGGCCACAGCGCGCCGACTGAGCCGGCAAAGGCGCTCGACACCGACGCGACAGCGAACGTCGCCATGAGGAAATACAGCACGCCGGCGAGGAATCCAACGAACGGCCCGAACGCCACCTCGACGTATGCGTACACACCACCGGTCAGCGAGACGCGGCTGCCGGCCGCGGCGAAGCAGCAGACAAGCAGTGCCATGAGCGCCGCGCAGACGATGTAGGCCAGTGGTGCTGCGGGTCCAAGTCCCGCGGCGGCGGCGGCGGGGAGCACGAAGATGCCGGCGCCGATCGTCACGTTGATGATGCTGGCGGTCAGCTGGCGCGCGCCGATCGCGCGCACCAGCATGGCTTCGGAGGAGGTCGGCATGCGGCGCGAACTGTACCTCATCTGAAACGACCCGTTGGGCCAGCCTTTCAGGCTCGCCGAGGCGGCCTTAAAGGGTAGCCCTACAACGAGGTTACCCAGCAGCTAATCCGAATTGGGGCACGTGACCGGGCACAACGCTTGCGTAGAGGCTGCGTTGATCGCATACCCCCAGGAGCAGTTACATGCCGCTCGCCTCACTGAAGGATCTCTACTTCGACGAGCTCGCCGACCTCTATGACGCCGAAATGCAGATAATCCGGACGCTGCCACGACTGGCAGAGGCCGCCCGCGCGCGCGAATTGCGCGAAGCGCTGAAAAAGCACGGCGACCAGTCCCGCCTCCACCTTGAGCGTCTCGATCTGATTTTCACGCACTGGGGCGAGCGGCCGCGCTCGCGCCCTTGCGTCGGGCTCGCGGGGATTGTTCAAGAAGCCGACAACCGTCTGAATCAAGAGGCGACAGACGACGTGCGAGACGCGGCGATCATCGGAAGCGCGCGGCGAATGGAGCACTACGAGATCGCCGCCTACTCGTGCGCCCGCGGCTATGCCCGCCAGCTCAACCGCCTCGACGAAGCGCGGCTGTTGCAGGAAACCCTTTCCGAAGAGGGGCGCACCGACCACTGTTTGTCAGACCTCGCCGAAGCGCAGATCAAAGCCGACGCGCAATCGGAGGCCGACCTGTACGCCCCGCCGCTGGTCGCCGCGTCGAGCGAGCCTGAGATTGTCTCCCGCGGCACGGCGACCGCTTGCGCTGTGACGGGTGATTTGGAAGTCTCGGCCGTCAAGCTCTCACCTGTCATCCCCCGCTGAGTTGGCTTTAGAAGATGTCTAGGGCGCGGGTAGGCTCACCTCGAGCGGACGTCGGAACGCATCAGGGCAGCGCGTGCACGGCGGCCACTTCGGCGGCGGCCCGACGGCCGCTCTCGACTGCGCCGTTCATGTAGCCCTGCCACTTGATGCTCGTGTGCTCGCCGGCGAAGAACAGGCGCCCGAACGGCCTGGCCAGCCACGCCCGGAGCGCCGGATCGAACGCCGGATCGAAATAGGCGTACCCGCCGCGCGCGTACGGATCCTGTTCCCAGACGATCTGTCTGGACGTGGTGAGCTCGGCGTTGCGCGACCCCAGCCAGTCGAGCGACTCGGTCAGCCCTCGCGCTCCATGTTTGGCGACGATGGCCTGCGTGGCGTCGCTGGCGCCGCCGCCGGCGAGCAGGCTCAGGATGCCGCCGCGACCGCGCTGCTCCTCGTTGGCGTCCCAGACGGCGCCGAACGGCAGCGGCGACCCGAACGCGCGCGGCCGGCTCGGCGCGCGCCAGAATCGGCGCGAGAACTGCAGCAGCGTCCTGGTCGCGCGCCCGTACTTCAGCCGGACGATCGCGTCGTGCTGTTGCGCGGGCAGCGCGGGCGTGATGGGCATCCGTCGCAGCAGCGTGGCCGGCATCGCGAGGATCGCGTAGTCGCACGTGATCTGGGAGAGCGCGCGGGCGTTCTTCACGCTCACCCTGACCGTGCGCCCTCTGTGCGACAGCGCGACGACGTCGGTGTTGAGGTGGAGGCGATCCCCGAGCCGCGCGGCCAGCGCAGTCGCCAGGCGCTCGTTGCCGCCCTCGATGCGGTACATGGTCCCGATCGCCGGCGCATCAATCGACGAAAACTGATCCACGAGCGCGATCAACGAGAGCTCGTCCGGATCCGCGAGAAAAAAGCCGCGCATTCCCGTGGCCGTCGCCCGCAGCTCGGCGTCAGCCTTGATCTGATCGAGCCACGCCGCCACCGAGCGGCGCGCCATGTTGGCCGTGATGGGGGAGTCCCAGCGCTGCTCGGCGAGCACGTACGGCGTGGTGAGCGGCTTGAGCTCCTCGGCGAGGCGATCCCAGCCGCGCACCGAGCTGCGAGGCAGGATGCGCGGGTGACCCGAAGGGTCGGGCCGGACGTACCCGAAGCCGCCGCGAAGAATGCGCGTCAGCTTCAGCCCGACCTGTTGGGCGAGCTCGCGGATCTGGACCTGTTCCTCGTCGATCATGTCGCCGCCGGCCTCGGCGTGCTGCCCCTCGGCGAACCCGTCGTGAATCGTCCAGACGCGGCCGCCCACACGGTCGCGCACGTCCACGACGGTGACGCCGGCGCCCATGGCGACGAGATCGTATGCCGCCGCGAGCCCTGCGAGACCCGCGCCCGCGACCAGGACCGAGACGCCATTCAACGCCGTGCCGTCCACGCACAACACTCTAAATGGAAACGCGCGCCCGTTGCGCTAAACTTTGGCGATGGTTACACTGCTGGCCCTGCTTGCCCTCGCCTACGCGCATCCCGAGCAGCTCGTCGAGACCGGCTGGGTGGCCGCTCACGCCGGCGACGCCAACGTCCGGATCGTGGACATGCGTCAGAACGGGTTTGCCGCCGGCCACGTGCCGGGCGCCGTCTACGTCTCGCCGGTCGCCATTCGCGATGCGAAGAGCCCGCCGGCGTTCCTGCCCACGCCCGCCGCGTTCGAGGAGCTGATGGCGACGCTCGGCATCTCGGACACGACGCGGGTCGTCGTGTACGACGAGCGCGGCGGCATCTATGCCGCGCGTCTGTGGTGGATCCTCAACTACTTCGGCCACTCGAACGTCGCGCTGATGAACGGCGGGTGGGTCAAATGGGCAGCGGAGCATCGGCCGGCCCCGACCGACACGCCGGCCGCCCGCAACGCCCGCTTCACCGCCAGGCCGCAGCCTCGGTGGATCGCCACCGCCGGCGATGTCGTCGGCGCGATCGGCAAGCCGGGCGTGAAGATCGTCGACGCGCGGACAGCGTCGGAAATCGAAGGCAAGGATCTGCGCAACATCAAGCGCGGCGGCTTCATCCCTTCGTCGATCCCGGTGTACTGGGAGGACCTGCTGGATCATGAGCAGCGGACGTTCAGGCCGGCGGACGAGCTCAAGAAGATCTACGAGGACCGCGGGATCGTGCCGTCGCAGGAAGTGATCGCCTACTGCCAGGTCGGCATGCGCGCGTCGGTCGATCTCTTCGCGCTGCATCTGATCGGCTACGACAAGCTGCGCAATTACTACGGCGCCTGGGAGGAGTGGGGTAATCGCGACGACCTGCCGATCGCGAGAAAGTGATCGCCATGCCGCCGCCTACCCGGAGCGGGAGCCTTTCCGGCGAGCGAGGCCGCCTGTCCGGAGCGCGAGCCTTTCAGGCGAGCGATTGCGATCAGTTGAGTTACAGTAGCCGGAACTGACGCGCACGGGAGCGCGAAGGCTGCAGAGCGTGTGAAGAATCGCTTACTGGTAGTGTCCGGCTTCAGCCGGACCCGACCAAGTCCGCCTAAAGGCGGACACTACCGAGGTTTTTCACGGGCTCTTCAGCCGGCGGGAGAACTCGTGGACATTCCTGGAGGACGTATGAAGAAGACGCTGGCCATCTTCGCCGGCTTGACGCTGTGTTCGACGATGGCGTCGGCACAAGTGCAGAGGCCGGTGAACGTCAAAGAGATCGTCGAGCTCGAGCTGCTCACACACACCGAGGTCTCCGAGAAGATCCACAAGGAGGGCAAGACGTCGGTGCTCCTCGTGACGGGCGGCACCGAGGAGCGCGGGCCGCACGCGGTGCTTGGCGGCCACACCATCATGGCGCGGCACCGCGCGATTGAAATCGCGAAGCGGCTGGGCAACGCGCTCGTCGCCCCGACCATGCCGATCGCCGTGGCGGCGACAGGACTGCGCGAGAACACCGATCAGCCGGGCGCGATCCAGATGCCCCCGGACGTGTTCAAGGGTGTTCAGGCGGCCATGATCGAGAGCATGGCGATGAACGGCTTCAAGGACATCTTCGTGATGGGCGATCACGGCGGCGGCCAGCCGCAAATCAAGGAAGCGGCCGAGGAACAGGACAAGAAGCTGTCGGCAAAGGGCGTCCGCGTCTACTACATTGGCGACTTCTATCAGAAGACGCACGACGATGTGGACCTGTACATGTACGAGCACAAGCTTCCGATCGCCGGCCACGGCGCCATGATGGAAACGTCCGAAATGTTGTACGAGGAGCCGGTGCCGGGCCTGTATATCCGCCCGATCTACAAGACGGTGGCGTTCGATCCCACTGGCCAGACGCCGGAGCAGTGGAAAGCGGCCCGGGACGCGCGCATCGCGCGGCAGACGGCGGCTGCGGCAGGGGGTGGAGCAGCGGCGCAGCCGGCCGGCGGCCGGGGACAGCGCGGTCCGGATCCGAACGCCCCGCCGCGCGTGAACAACGGGATCACCGGCGATCCGCGTCCCGCCACGAAAGAGATCGGCAAGGTCGTCTTCGAGATCGGCGTCAACAACACCATCGCCGAGATCAAGAAGCAGATGGCGGAACGACGCGGGGGGACTCAAAACTAGTGTTACGGGACACTAGGGTTCAGCGCGATCGCCGCCGCGGGCTGAGCGATTTCGGCACGATCGAAGCCGGCAAGCTCGCCGATCTGCTGATCTTGACAGCCGATCCGTTGGCCGACATCAGCAGTCTCCGTGAGATCGTCGCGGTCTTGAAAGAGGGTCGCGTGGTGGATTGCGAGGGGTTACCGATCGATCAGCCTTTTGCCTGATCGTCGGCTAGAGTACCCGCATGCGGGAAACCCGTCGCCTCTTCTGGGCGACCGTCTGGCTCGCGATCGCGCTCATCGCCGTCAAGGCGTTTTACCTCGGCGTGCCCGCCGTGCGCACGCCGACCGCCGGTTGGGACTATCTGCGCGATCTTGCGGCCATCTCGTTTGTCGATGTGCTGCTCGCGGGAGGCGTCTGGGCCTGCGGGCGTGCCGCCCTCCGGATTTCCGGGGACCGGCGTGGGGCGACGCGGGCCGTCACCGCCGCCGTTCTTGCGTTTTCGGCCTTTTCCTGTGTCTATGAGCTGGCCAGCGTCTTCTTCTTTGGCGTGTTCGGCGGGTTCCTGACCTACCCCCTGCTCGCGCTGGTCGGCGACGTGCGCATGCTGCGCTCGTCGGTCACCGCCCAGGTGACGATCTACAACCTGTTCGGTCTTGCGGGCCTGCCGCTCGTGTATCTCGCTCTTGTCCACGGCACGATGCGCGGGACGAAAGCGAGCTCGGGCCCGTGGTGGCGGCCTCGGGGCATCGCGCTGGCGGCGCTCGGTGTGTTGTGGGTGCTGCTTGGACAGCAGTTCTTCGCCAGGGAATGGACCACCCGGCGTGACCGGCAGGTGGCCGGGAATCCGCAGTGGGTGTTCGTCTCGTCGTGGTGGCGGGCGGTCGCGGGAGAAGGCGCCGTCCGCATGGCCGATCGGTTCACCCCTGCCGACCTGACGGATTTCGAGCCGGTCAGGCGCCACGCGCGGGCCGGGCGCCAGCAGGCCGCCAGGCGTCCGCCGAACGTGATCCTGATCGTGCTCGAATCGGTCGCCGCCCGGTGGACGAGCCTGAACCGCGGCCTCTACGACTCGACGCCGAACCTCAAAGCCGAGTCGGCGCGGGGTCTGGTGCACGACAACTTCTACGCCCACATCGGACGAAGCTCGAACTCCCTGGGCTCGATCCTGCTGTCCGCCTATCCCAAGCTCAATTTCCGCGACCTCACGGAAGAGTACCCGCGCCTGCCGGGCACGTCGCTCGCGTCGGTGTTTCACGATCGCGGCTATCGAACGGCGTTTTTCACGCCGAGCAATCTGGACTGGGCGGCGTGGGACACGTTCCTCGATCGACGGGGCTTCGGAAATCTGATCGACGATCACGCCCTTCCCTGCGCGACGTTGCTCTCGTCCTGGGGCGTCGAAGATCGCTGCATGGTGGACGGGATGCTCCAGTTCATCGAGCGGGAGCCGGCGCGCCCGTTTTTCCTCATGGCGTGGAGCCAGCAGACGCACCATCCGTACGAGCCGACGCCTGGCGTCCCGCTGCTGGGCTTCGTGCGCGAGACGGTGACCGACCAATACGATCTCGAGCGGTATCTGAACGTCCTGCACGAAACCGATCGCCACCTCGGCCGGTTGTTCGACGCGATCCGTCGCGCCGGCCTCGACCAGGACACGCTCGTCGTCGTCACCGGCGATCACGGGCAGGCGTTCGGCGATCCGCACGACAGTTACATGCAGGGCCGGACGGTGTACGAGGAGGACGTCAAGGTTCCGCTGCTGATCTGGTACCCGCGGCTCTACCAGTCGGCGACGCGGGCATCGACCATCGGCGGTCATGTCGATGTGGCGCCGACCATCGCGGACCTCGCGGGGGTTCCGGCCGCGTCCGACTGGCAGGGACGCAGTCTCTTCGACCCGGAGCATGCGCCGCGCGCCTACTTCTACGTGGCCGAGGATCATTTCGCGCTCGGGATGCGCGAAGGCAACTGGAAGTACATCGTCGACCTGCGTGCAGGCACCGAGGAGCTGTACGACCTCGACCGCGATCCGACCGAGCAGCACAACCTCGCGACCCGACAGCCCGAGCGCTGCGCCCGGCTGCGGCAGCGGCTGGCGGCGTGGACCGACGCCAACCGGCGGCAGTACGACAAGGTGAGGTGAGCTGATTCCAGCCTCCTCAGAACGTCATGCTGAGCGCCAGAACAGCCTCCTCTTCCGAGAGCCGCGCCGCTTCAGCGGCGACGTCGCCAGGAACCCACGCCGGGAACGCGACTTCTTTGATGACGTGACGTCCCGAAGCGGTGTGAATCTCGTGCACCTGAGCGAGCCGCTTTCGCGGGAAACGCCGCGCCACGCGGACGAGCGGTGCCCAGAGACGGCGATGAACGTAGGTGATTCTGCCGTCGACGAGCCGGCACACGAGCACGTCGCTGGAGTCGCGAACTGCACGGGTGAGCGCGAAGATCTCCTGGCTCCGGGGATGTGCCCACCAGTTCCCGCGAATGGGCGCGCCTGCGACAGCTTGCGCCAGTGACGGCACCGGGCCAGAGGCCGCTTCGAGGACCACGCCGTGCTTGCGCACGAAGTCAACCGCCTGGTGTGGCGTCATACGAGCTCTCGCGCGGCCGGCATGCGTGTCGACGCGAATCGACCGAGCTTCAAGCTGAACCCTCACGGGTCGCGCACATCCTGGTGAAACCGCACCGCGATTGGCCACGCGGATTATACGATCAGCGCCGGCACGACTTCGATTCCCGGCGAGAGCTGCTCAAACTGATCCGGTCCGCCGGCGTCGTGGCGGCGGGACTGAGTGCGGCAGGCCTTCCGGCCTGCTCAAGAGAGTGATGGGCCTGCCAAGTTCGTTCGAGGACACGTGCAAGTGCTGGTAGAGTGGCACCTGATGACGCGGGCGTTGATTGCCGCGCTTGCTCTGACCGCATGGGCCGCACCGGCCGTCGCCGACACCTACCCACGGCAGCCGGGCGTCGATGCCTGGCACTACGTGTTCCGGGTCGAGCTGTCCGACACGAGCCCGGACATCATCGGAGAGGCGACGGTCGATCTCCTCTTCACGAAAGACGGCGTCAGCCGGGTCGCGCTCGACCTCGCGTCGGCCGCGAACGGCAAGGGCATGACCGTCTCGGCGGTGACGACCGGAGCAGCGCGCGTCCAGTACGTGCATCAGAATAACGTGCTGACGTTGACGCTGCCGTCGCCGTCCACATCGGGCCGCCACGGGATCTTCACGATCGCGTACCGCGGCGCGCCGGCCAACGGCCTGCGCCTCCTTCAGAACAAGTACGGCGAATGGTGCGCCTTCAGCGAGAATTGGCCGAACCGGGCGCGCGAGTGGCTGCCGACGATCGATCATCCGTCGGACAAAGCCACGAGCGAGCTCATCGTCACCGCCCCGTCGCGGTACCAGGTGGTCGCCAACGGACTTCTCCAGGAAGAGACCGCGCTCGGCGATGGACGGACGCGGACGCACTGGAAGCAGTCGGTGCCGATCGCGTCGTGGCTGAACGCGATTGGCGTCGAGCAGTTCGACATCCATCACGCGGGACAGGTCAGCGGCGTCGAGCTGCAGACCTGGGTCGCGCACCAGGATGCCGACGCCGGCCGGGTGTACTTCGAAGGGCCGGCGCGCCAGGCCATCGACTTCTACAGCGAGCACGTCGGCCCGTATCCGTACGAAAAGCTGGCCAACGTGGCGGCCGCCGGCATCACCGGCGGCGTCGAGCACGCGAGCGCCATCTTCTACGGCGAGCGCGGGCTCGGCGCCGCGCCCGCCACGAATCTCGTGGCGCACGAGATCGCGCACCAGTGGTTCGGCGACGCCGTCACCGAGTCCGACTGGGACGATGTCTGGCTGAGTGAAGGATTCGCGACGTACTTCACGCTGCTCTTCACCGAGCACTATTCAGGCCGCGACGCGTTCGTGACCGGGCTCACGGCGAGCCGCGCGCGCGCGATCGCGACCGAGAAGTCGCTGCCCGGCATCAGCGTCATCCACGACAACCTCGCTGACATGACCCAGGTGCTCAACCAGCTCGTCTACCAGAAGGGCGGATGGGTGCTGCACATGCTGCGCGGGGTCGTCGGCACCGACGCCTTCTGGGCCGGGATTCGCGACTACTACCGGCGGTACCGCGACCGCAATGTGTCGACCGACGATTTCCGCCGTGTCATGGAGGCTGCTTCGCGACAGGATCTCGCCTGGTTCTTCGATCAGTGGCTGAAGCGTTCCACGTCGCCGTCGTTCGAGGGCGGCTGGCGCTACAACCCGACGGCCAGACGGATCGAGGTCGAGCTGAACCAGACGCAGGCGGGCGAAGCCTACCGCGTGCCGGTGGAATTCGGCATCACGTCGGCCGGCGAGCCGGCGATGCGAATCGAACGCGTGGTGATGACGGAGAAGGGAAGTCGCTACACGATTGCGGCGGACACGGAACCGGTGGCAGTCGCCTTCGATCCGAACACGTGGCTCCTGATGACCGGGGCGACGTTTCGAAAGCTTCCGTGACCATGGATCGCCGCGCCCGCTGCATCGCTTCAACGGGGCGACGGATTCGAGGACTCTCAAATCCTCAAATCCTCAAATCCCCAGATCCTTAGATCCTCAGATCCTCGAAGCTCCTGATCAGAAGTTGACGCTGAATCCCACGCGCACGATACGCGGCGCCAGAATCTGCTGCGGCACGAGGTATGAGCCGCCCACCGCCGAGGTCAACGCCACGACCGCCGCGGAATTGTTGATGTTGAAGAAATCCACCTGCGGCACGATCCGGCGCCCCTGTCCGAACCTGAATGCCCGGGAGATGCGCACGTCCGCCGTCGTCACCGTCGGCAGCCGTTCGTCGCCGCGCGCGCTCAGGAAAACCGTCTGGGTCCCTCGCGTGAGTGGGACTACTGACGCCACCGCCGCCCGTGACGCCGAATACGTCGAGGCGTACGGACCGCCGCCGTTCGCAAGCAGGCCGCCGGCGATCAGCACCTCGCCCGGCAACTGGTAGCTGCCGGAGAGTCTGTACCCGACTTTGATATCGAGGCCGACAACGCCGCTCGAGTAGAGCGTATTGTTCGGGTCATTGAGATCAACGGTCGCTGATTGACCGGTGGCGGCAGCGCTCGTGTTGGTTACGACGCCACCTTTGTTCTTCCCGAACGTGATGCCCGTCACCATCTGCCAGCGATGAGACATCCGCTTGGTGGCCGAGATCTCAACGCCGTTGTAGCTGGTGTCGAGGTACGGCTGGTTGTCCACCACGTTGTTCTGAAGCCCCAGGAATGCAGGAATCAGGTTGTACAGGGTTGCCGTGGTTGCACCGTTCGGTCCGTTCGGCACGCTGATGGTCACCGGGGTGTACGCGCTCGACGGCGCCGCGACGTTCCGGAGGCCGATCTGATCGCGGTTCGTCCGGTGGTAGTACATGACGGCGACGCGCATGTCCCTCATCACCTGGCGTTCGATGCCAGCTGTGACCTCGTCCGAGTACGGCCATCTGGGGCCGGACGTCGAGTTCGCGTAGTGGCTCGTCAGGCCGGGGTAACCCTGACACCCGCTGATCTCGCTCGATTGGGCGATGACGTCGTTGTTCGGATCGGTCCACGTGCACAGCTGGAAATCCGACTGAAGGGGGTTCACGTTCAGCACGCGGTCGATGCCGACCTGCAGGCCGTATCGGCTGTAGCTGGCCTTGAGCGCGGTTCTGCCGTCAGCCATCGGATCGAACACCAATCCGGTGCGCCACACGGCGAGGTTCTGCTTGATCGGGCTTGTTTCCGGGAGCGTTTTCGCCTCGACGAACAGACCGCCCGCGGTGGACTGCGCCGGCAGCGTTCCGACGTTGTGATCGTACCGGAGGCCGAGGTTGACTGTCAGCCGGCTGTTCACGTTCCACGAATCCTGCAGGAAGAGCCCCAGGACCTTGTCGACGTTGATGGCGCGGGTCGGGGTGTTGTATTCCCGAACCTGGGTCGCACGGCCGCCGGTGTAGAGCAGGTACAGGGAGTTGAGCACGTCGTACTGGTCGTCGAAGTACAGACGCGCGAACTGCACGCCGCCCTTGAACAGGTGGTCGCCGCCCCATCCCGACTTCACCATGGACACCGTGTTGTCGAATTGAAGCCGGGAATTGGGGTTTTCTTCGTGGCGTGCCGCAGCGTTGGCCGAGATGTTTGCCGTGGCGTCTTCGATGCGGACCGCGTTGGCCGGCGTGCCGGGCTGGTACAGATAGTTCGTCCGGCCACTCATGACGCTGAACGACGACTCGTATACCAGCTTGTTACGGATCCCGGTGTACTTCGCCTGCGTCGAGGAGGCGGGGTTGGTCTGCACCAGCGAGGCGATGTCGGGCGTGTTCAGGACGCCGTCTCTCCTGTGGCCTCGGACCTTGTTGTCCCAGTTGTACGAAAACGTCACCTTCTGATTGCGATCCAGCGAGGCCACAGCCTTGCCCGAGTAGTTACGGAGGGTGTTGTCGTCGATGGCCTGCGTGCCGTCGATATTCTTGGCGCTCACGAGCTTGTCGACGACCCAGCGCCGAACAGAACCATTCACCCACACACGATCCTTGACCAGCGCGCCGCCGCCCGCGAGGTTGAAGTCGTAGGTCCGCTTCGTCGGATTGCCCAGGAATGTTTTCGGCAGCGTGCCGTCGGCGATGCCAGGCCCGTAGTTGTCGCTCTCCAGACACCCTGGTGTCGGTGCGGCCGGACTGAGACAGCCGCTGGAGTACGAGTATCGCGAGTCGCCGCGCCACTTGTTCCCGGCGTCCTTCGTCACCATGTTGATCGAGACACCGCCCGCCATCACTTCGGCGGGTATCGCGGACGTCATGTAGTTCATCTCCTCGAACATCCCCTGGTCGTAGTACAGCATCGTCGACCCGCCGCCACCGCCGGGCCAGTTCACGGTCGCGCCGTCGATGTTGAAGCTGACGTCGGCGGTGCTCGATCCATGGGCCGAAAAACTGCTTTGCTGATACGACTGCGTCCCCTGCGTCAACACGGTCTGTTGCACGTTCGATTTGGTGTCGACCGTGGGCGACTCGCCGCTGACGGTAATCGTCTCGCTGACGCTTCCCACTTCGAGCTTCGGGCTGACCGTCGCGACGAACGACGCGCTCACGCGAATGTCGTCTCGCTCGATCGTCCGGAACCCTGACAGCTCGAACTTGACGTTGTAGGCGCCGGGCGGCAGCCGGTCGAACCGGTAGTTGCCGGTCGCATCGGTGATTTGCGTCTGAACGCCGCCGATCAGCTTCTCGCCCGACAGCGACACGGTTGCTCCAGGAAGCACCGCGCCGCTGCTGTCCGTCACGAGCCCGGTAATCGATCCGGTCTGGACCTGCGCGTATGCTGCGCCAGCTGCCAGCACGCAGAGGGCGCACAGCAATATCCGTTTTGTCGTAATCATTTGTCTCCTCGCTTGCACTGCCGGCTGCTACAAGCCCGTTCGGCGACAATACGTGTCAGCCGGAGCAACGTCAAGACCGTATACTGGACGCGCATGACGAAGCTCGCGTTGATCCTGGCGGGATTCGGGTTTTTGGGTTTGTGTGTATCAGCTGGGCCGCAGACGCCACAAACCGCTCCGGCAAACGCCGAAAACGCGCTCATCAAGCAGTACTGCGTGACGTGTCACAACGACCGAACGAAGCCGGGCGGCCTTTCGCTCGCATCCTTCGAAGTGTCGGACGCAGCCCGGCACGCGCCGGAAGCCGAGAAGATGATCCGGAAGCTTCGCGCCGGGATGATGCCGCCGTCCGGCGCGCGGCGTCCGGAGGAGCCCGCGCTCCTTGCGCTGGCCGAGGCGCTCGAGACACGCATCGACCAGGCGGCGGCGCTCGACCCGAACCCGGGCTGGCGGCCGTTTCAGCGGCTCAACCGCGCCGAGTACGCGCGCGCCATCAAGGCGCTGCTCGCCATCGAGGTGGATCCCGACGCGTTCCTTCCTCCCGACACGATCAGCCAGGGCTACGACAACGTCGCCGACGTGCAGGCGTTCTCGCCGGCGCTGATGGAGGGGTACCTTCGCGCCGCGAGCAAGGTGACCGCGCTGGCCGTCGGCGATCAGGACGCGGCCGCAAGCGAAGCGCGCTATCGTGTACCGAAAACGGCGTCGCAGCTGCAGCGGGTCGACGGCGCCCCGCTCGGCACGCGCGGCGGCCTCTCGGTCGTGCACACGTTCCCGGCCGACGGCGACTATGTGTTCCGCATGGAGCTGCACGGGAACGCGGACGGATTCCTCTTCGGCGGCCCTGCCTCCGGCGAGCAGCTCGAGCTGTCGATCGACGGCGAGCGCAGGGCGCTTCTCGGGATCGATCCGCGCATGGCCGAGGTGACGACGAGCTTGTCGCTGAAGACGCCGTCGATTCACGTCATCGCGGGCGCGCACCGGGTGACTGCCGCGTTCATCCAGCGATTCGAAGGTCCCGTGAACGACCTCATCGCGCCAATCGATCGCACGCTGGCCGACACGCAGATCGGCGTCGCCTTCGGCATCACGACGCTGCCACACTTGAAAGATCTGAGCATCGCCGGTCCCGAGCGCGTCACCGGCGTCTCCGACACGGCGAGCCGCCGGAGGATCTTCACCTGCCGGCCGACCGCGGCGGGCGAAGAGGCTGGCTGCGCCGCGAAGATCGTAAGAGAGCTCGCGTCGCAGGCGTTCCGGAGGCCCGCGGACGATCGCGAGCTTCAGCGGCTGATGCGGTTCTACGCGGACGGCCGGAACGAGCGCGACTTCGAGTCCGGCATCGCGTCGGCGCTCGAGGCTATTCTCGCGAGCCCGCAGTTCGTGTTCCGGCTGGAACCGGCCTTCGCTCGCGCTGAAGGCGAGCGTACCGCGGCCAGGCAGGCGGGACGGCGGCCTGCGCCGCACCCCCCCGATCGACTGACTCGAAGCGTGAGCGACCTGGAGCTCGCGTCGCGTCTCTCCTTCTTTCTGTGGGGCACGTCGCCCGACCGAGCGCTGCTGAGTATTGCGGGCCAGGGGAGGCTGACCGCGCCAGGAGTCCTCGAGAAGCAGGTCACGCGCCTGCTGACCGATCCGCGCGCCGAGGCGCTTTCGACGCGGTTTGCCGCACAGTGGCTTCGGCTGCACGACGTCGAGGCGATGCTGCCTGACGCCCTTCTCTATCCGTACTACGATCAGACGCTGGGGCAGGCGCTGGTCCGGGAGACCGAGCTGTTCTTCGACAGCGTCGCGCGCGAGGATCGCAGCGTGCTCGATCTGCTCACCGCGGATTACTCGTTCGTCAACGAGCGCGTTGCGCGGCACTACGGCATTCCCGACGTGGCCGGGAACGCCTTTCGACGCGTACAAGTGCCGGATTACCGCCGTGGGCTCCTGGGGCACGGCAGCGTGCTCGTGCTCACGTCGGTGGCGGATCGGACCTCTCCCGTCATGCGCGGCAAGTGGGTCATGGAGGTGCTGCTCGGTTCGCCGCCGCCGCCGCCGCCGCCCAACGTGCCGCCGCTCGACGCGACCAGCGCGGCGCCCGCGGGCAAGCTGCTGTCGGTGCGCGAGCGCATGGAGGAACACCGCAGGAACCCGGCGTGCGCGTCGTGCCACCGCGTAATCGATCCGATTGGCCTCGCGCTCGAGAACTTCGACGCCACCGGCAGGTGGCGCATCAAAGACAACGAAGTGCCCGTCGATGCCTCCGGCGTCCTGTACGACGGCATGAAGATCGAAGGCCCGGCGGGCCTGCGCAGCGCGCTGCTGAAGCACCAGGACGTCTTCCTGCTGACGTTCACCGAAAACCTGATGACGTACGCGCTCGGACGCCGCGTCGAGTTCTACGACATGCCGACCGTCCGCGCGATCGTGCGCGCGGCCGGGAAGCGCGACCACCGCATGTCCGCGTTCGTGCTCGGCATCGTGAACAGTGCGGCGTTCCGCACGTCGCGGATGTAGGGCGCGCCTTTCAGGCGACTGGTGTAAGGCGAGCCTTTCAGGCTCGCCAACGTGGTGTGGGGAGCCAGGCGACGGCGACCCTGAAAGGGTCGCCCTACGTGGTGTGGGGAGTGGAGTTGGTTGATGAGGAGCGTGATGTACATCACGGGGAAACATCTTTCGAGGCGGACGGTCCTGAAGGGCCTTGGCGCAACGGTCGCGCTGCCGCTGCTCGACGCCATGGTGCCGGCGGGGACGGCATTCGCCGCCAGCGCTCGCAAGCTGCGACTCGTCGCGATGGAGATGGTGCACGGCTGCGCCGGCAGCACGGCGCTGGGCCTCAAGAAGAACCTGTGGTCGCCGGACCGAGCGGGCCGCGAGTTCGATCTCGGCCCGACCAGCCTGGCGGCGCTCGATCCCTATCGCGACTACCTCACCATTGTCAGCAACACCGACGTGCACAACGCCGAAGCGTTCACGCCGCCGGAAATCGGCGGCGACCACTTCAGGTCGGCGGCGGTGTTCCTCACGCAGTCGCATCCGCATCAGACGCAGGGGTCGGACGTCCACGCCGGCACTTCGCTCGACCAGCTCTACGCGCAGAAAGTCAGGCTGGAGACGCCGATCCCCTCGATGCAGCTGTGTATCGAGAACATCGATCAGTCCGGCGGCTGTTTCTATGGCTACTCGTGCGCCTACACCGACTCGATCAGCTGGGCATCGCCCACCGAGCCGCTGCCGATGGTTCGCGATCCGCGTGCCGTGTTCGATCAGTTGTTCGGCGTCGGCGCGACGCCTGAAGCGCGCGCGCGGCGGCGGCGGAAGGACCGAAGCATCCTCGACTGGGTGGCCGGGTCGGTCAACGAGCTGAAGGCGAGCCTCGGGCCGGCCGACCGCGCGCGGCTCGGCGAGTACCTCGACGATGTGCGGGAGATCGAGCGGCGGATCCAGACGGTCGAGGCGTTCAACGCCGGCGGCGAAGCGCGCGAGCTGCCCATGGCTCCGATCGGCGTGCCTGATTCGTACGAAGAGCACGTCAGGCTGATGTTCGATCTGCAGGCGGTCGCCTTCGCCGCCGACATCACCCGCGTCTTCGCGTTCAAGTTGAGCCGCGACGTCTCCAACCGTGTGTTCGCCGGGACCGGCGTGACGACCGGTTTCCACATCGCCTCGCACCACAACGATCGCGAGGACCGCATCCTCGATTTCGCGAAGATCAACAGGTACCACGTGAGCCTGCTTCCGTACTTCCTCGAGAAGCTGAAGCACACTCCAGATGGCGACGGCAGCCTGCTGGAGAACTCCTTGCTGATCTACGGATCGCCCATGGGCAATCCGAACGTGCACAACCACAAGCGCTGTCCGTTGCTGCTGGCCGGCCACGCCGGCGGACAGCTGAAGGGCCATCAGCATGTGAAGGCGACGGATGGCACGCCTATGGCCGACGTGATGCTCGCGGCCCTTCAGAAGCTCGGGCTCGAGATCAGCAGTTTCGGAGACAGCTCCGGGAGCCT
The DNA here is from genome assembly GCA_003222535.1 of Acidobacteriota bacterium. Classification (GTDB taxonomy): domain Bacteria; phylum Acidobacteriota; class Vicinamibacteria; order Vicinamibacterales; family CAVVIG01; genus QHWJ01. The sequence continues at coordinate 69,323 of QHWJ01000336.1, forward strand.
GGAACTCAATGGCTAACGGCTAACGGCTGATGGCTGATGGCTGATGGCTGATGCGTTTTGCGCGTTCGTGTAGCGCGAAGCCTTTAGGCGAGCGTCGTTCGCTCGGCCGAAGCCTTCGCGCTACGGCGTCGTGCAAACCGCTTTAATGGCTGAGGGCTGATGGTTGTGGCTGACATGCGAAAGACCATGACTCTCTGCGCCGCGATCGCGGCGCTGTGCTTAGCAGACCATGGGCTGCTGGCCCCCGTGCTGCGCGCGGCGGCGATCGCACCGGTGGCTGATGCCGCCGAGCGTGGCGACAAAGAAGCGGTCCGCAGGCTGTTGAAGCAGGCCGTCGACGTCAACGCCGCGCAGGGCGACGGGATGACGGCCCTTCACTGGGCGGCGATGCATGGCGATGCCGATCTGGCGGCCATGCTCCTGTATGCGGGCGCCAACGCGGGCGCGACGACGCGCCTCGGCGGGTACACGGCGCTGCACCTGGCGAGCCAGGCCGGCGCCGCGGCGGCGATCAAGACGCTGGCGGCCGCCGGCGCGAACGTGAACGCCTCCACATCGACCGGCGCGACGCCGTTGATGCTCGCCGCGACATCGGGCAAGGCCGACGCGGTTGACGCGCTCATCGAGCTGTCCGCCGATCCCAACGCGAAGGAGACCGCCAACGGTCAGACCGCGCTGATGTTCGCGGCGGCCCTCGATCGAGCGGATGTGGCCCGTGCCCTGCTTCAGCACGGGGCCGACGCGACCATCGCCTCGAGAACGGTCGATCTGACGAAGGTGAGGGCTCCGGAGGATGTCCTGCAGCAGGAGATCCGCGACGCGCAGACAGCCCAGTCGGCAAAGCAGGAAGCGGCGTCGGCCTCGCCAGCGGCGTCCCGTCCGGCGCCCGCGATGGGCGCCTCCGCGGTGCCGGGCGTCACCAGACCGTTCACGTTCAACGAGTTGATCGGCACGCAGGGCGGGCTGACGGCGCTGCATTTCGCCGCACGGCAGGGCGCCATGCGCACGATTCAGACGCTGGTGGAAATGGGCGCCAACGTCAATCAGGTCAGCCCGGGGGATCGCACGAGCCCGCTGGTCATCGCGACCATCAACGGTCAGTTCGATGTCGCGAAATACCTGCTCGACCACGGTGCGGAATCGAACCTGGCGAGCGAAGCGGGCATGACGCCGCTCTATGCCGTGCTGAACGTCGAGTGGGCACCAAAGGCATTTTATCCGCAGCCGCGAGCGTACCTGCAGCAACAGACGTCCTACCTCGATCTGATGCAGGCGCTGCTCGACAAGGGCGCGGATCCGAACGCGAGAGTGAGCCGGAAGATTTGGTACACGCAGTACAACTTCGATCTGCTCCGCGTGGAGGAAGCGGGGGCGACGCCGTTCTGGCGCGCCGCGTACGCCAGCGATATCAACGCGATGAAGCTGCTCATCGCTCATGGCGCCGATCCGGAGATTCGCACGACGAAGCCGGCGCAAAACGATCGATTCCGTCAGGGTGGCACGCGCAGCGGCGACGATTCGAAGGATCATTCGGGCCTTCCGCCGGTGCCGACCGCGGGTCCCGACATCCCGGCGCTGCACGCGACGGCAGGCGTGGGCTACGGCGAAGGGTTTGCCGCCAACGCCCACCGCTTCGCGCCGACCGGAATGCTGGCCGCGGTCAAGTACCTCGTCGAGGAGCTCCACGCCGACGTGAATGCCAGGGATGCCGACGGCAACACGGCGCTGCACGATGCCGCGGCGCGCGGCGACAACGAGATGATCGAGTATCTCGTGTCGAAAGGCGCCGACGTAAAGGCCGTGAATCGCACGGGTCAGACGACAGTGGACATGGCGAACGGTCCCGTTCAGCGCACCCAGCCCTACCCCGAGACGATCAAGCTGCTCGAACGCCTCGGCGCGACGAACAATCACAAGTGCGTATCCTGTTGAAGCCAGGATGATGCGGCGGTGGCCGCTCGTAGCGCAGCGGAATTCTCTGTCCGGTCCCGAGTTCAAGGAGACGACACATGGTGAAGGTTCTGCGGTTGTTGGCGGCGTCCCTCGTCGCCGTCCTCGCAATATCGACGGCCAAGGTCGGGGCGCAGGCAGTCGGCCCCGTGGACAAGGCACGGCCGGTCGCCGGCGACGCTGGTATGTCGACGATGGTCGTGATCGAGCGGCCCGAGATCCGGGTACTCGAGGACTACGCGGAGCCTGGTGCCACGCGTCGGCTCCACCGGCATGCCGATGCGACGTTTCACGTGCTCGTACTGGTCACGGGACGACTGGTCTTGACCATCGAAGGCGAGAGCCCCGTCGAGGTGACGCAGGGTCAGGTTCTCGACCTGAAGGGGGGCGTGATGCACACCTTCAAGAACACGGGGAGCGTGATCGCGACGATCGTCGAGGTGTTCGGCAAGGCTCCACCGAAGGCTGGGGGAAACGGCGAGGCGCTCGCGCTTGCACAGGCGGTCGCCGATCGGGCGCCGAAGTAAGCTCTCGATCGCGTGACCGACGATCGCGGCTATCTGATCGTCCACAAGTAGATCATCAAGCCATCGACGTCGCGCGACTGTTCCGGCGGCCACTCGTCTCCCATGTCGAACTTGTGCGAGACGACACGCGTGCCGGGCCTCAGCTCTCGCCGGAGCTTCGGGATCAGCTGGAGATTCAGCCGCGGAAGAAGGAAGAGCGTCACCACGGTCGCCTCGCCGATGTTGACGTCGAACA
>QHWJ01000157.1 GCA_003222535.1 Acidobacteriota bacterium
AGATCTTTGGTCGCCTGCAGCACCGTCAGCGCGCAGGTGTGCCTCAGCACGTGCGGCGACACACGTTTCGTCGAGAGGGAGGGGCATGCCTTCGTGGCGGTCTTGACGTGTTTGTCGAGGACGTACTCGAAACCCGACCGGGTCATGGCTTGACCGCGGGCATTGAGGAAGAGCTCGGGCGTCGGCGCCGGCCCCCGAATCGCCAACCAGGCTCGCAACGCGGTGGCGGTGATTTTCCAGAGCGGCAGGGAGCGTTCTCGCCGACCCTTGCCGTGGACGACGATGCTGGCGTGAGGTTGAAGTGTGAGGTCAGCAAGCCGCAAGCCGACGAGTTCAGATACCCGTAATCCTCCGGCGAAGCACAGATGCAACATCGCCCGGTCGCGAAGCCCGTCCCAGCCAGTCGGTTCCGGCGCGTCTAACACGGCCTGCATTTCTTCCACCGTGAGGTGTCGGACCAAATGTGTGGACTTGATCGCGGCCAGTCGGACGTTTCTGGAGCTGGGACCATTGGCGCGCGCGGTCTCCAAGTGATTCAGGAAGCTGACAATCAACGGGGCATCGAGCTGCTCTAGCTGCAGGTGTGACGGTGCGACCTTCAGTCGCTCGCTCGCATGTTGCAAGAGGAGCTTGAATGCGTACGCGTACGAATCCGACGTATGGCTGCTGGCGCGGCGTTCGACAGGCAGGCGTTCCTGAAAGAAAGCCGTCAGGTGTGGGGCCAGCGCCGTCATGACCGCTCTCCCGTGACGAAGCGTTCACACCGATCCGCGATGTCAGTCATCAACTCCGGGACGGCTTCCAGATACCAATAGGTGTCGGCGACCTTCGCATGACCGAGGTAGGTGGAGAGCGCCACCATGTGTCGGGTGATGGCATCGCGGCCATCAGGGCAGGTGTGCAGGGCTCTGACGGCGAAGGCGTGTCGCAGCGAGTGCGGCGTCGGTCGCGCACGCCCCGGCCCGGGCGGCAGCCCCACGACGCGTACAGCGGTCTGGAATGCCGTGGCCACATCATTGAGGATCAGCGGCTTTCGTCGCAGCGACACGAACACGTGATCGTCATCAGGCGCATACGGACACCGGCGCTGCAGGTATCGGTCGAGTCCGGCGCGCGCCGTGTCGTGCAGGGGCACGAGCCGGCTCTTCCGGAATTTGGAACAGCGGATCACGAGGCCGTCGGGCGTGATGTCGTCGAATCGGAGCCGGATGGCTTCCGACACCCGCAACCCCGTGCAGGCTAGGAGCGCGAACAGCGTGCGGTACGTCTCTCGCCGCAAGGTCCGGTACCCCGACTGGGCGGCGGCATGAATCAGTTGCCGAATCTGATCGAGAGACAGGATGTACGGCACTGGACGCGGTGACTTTTCGGCACCAAAGACGGCTGGCGGGACCTCATGACGATCATCTTCGGCGCGGAGATAGCGTGCGAGGCGAATAACAATACCCAATCGCCGCGCCCGCTGAGGCACGCCCTGCGCCAAGCCCGCCCACTCGATCGCGACCTGCGCGCGCACGGATGACTCGCCTCTCGCGTCGCAGAACGCGGCAAAACTCTTCAAGCAAGAGCCTTCGGATTTGAAGGCGAAGCCGGCAGCCCGCCGGAGCGCCACGTACGTCTCGACGGCTTCGGCTACTGGCATGGCGGCACCTCCGGCCAGGGCTGGGCAATGGTCCGAAGGGCGATCACGTCGACTTTGGCGTAGATCTGAGTCGTCGCGATTGACTGGTGGCGTAGGAGGGCCGCGACATCATGGAGCGAGGCGCCGTGCCGCAGCATCGACGTGGCGACGGAATGGCGAAGCAGGTGGGCTGCCCCTCGGCTTGGGCGCGTCACGTGCGCGCGCCGGAGTGCTCGGTCAACGATCACCGAGACATTACAGTGGGAGCGGAACGCCCGAAACGGTGCACGACAGCGAATAAAGACCACGTCAGTATCGGTCGGAGGGCGGCCATCTGTGAGATACGCGACCAGCGCCCGTCCGACCTCGTGGGTGAGCGGCAGTCGCGTTTGACGCCGTCCCTTTCCACTGACGTGAAGCCAGGCGCCTTGCCAGTCGATGTCGCGTAGCCGAAGCTGAACGATGTCGCCGGCCCGGAGACCCAGCCGGGCGAGCAGCAGCAGAATCGCACGATCGCGCTTGCCGACAGGTGAGGTGATATCGCAGGACGCGATCACGCGTTCCACCTCGTCTTCTTGCAGGTAGCGTGGCAGAGCGGACAGACGCCAATGTGCCAGGACGGGGATGGCACCATCCAATCCAACGGCGCATTTGCCTTCGGCGATCAGAAACCGTACGAACATTCGAAGGGCGGTCGTGCGCTTTTTGGCCGCCGCCCACCCGCACGTTTTGCTGCCCTCCATGACAAACTGTCGCAGGCCTCGCGCATCCAGCTTGTCGAGCTCCAGGCCCACGTGTCTGAGCAACTCGCGAATGTGGATCGCGTAATTGTCGACGGTACTCGCGCACGCGCCGCGTTGTCGCTGCATCCACTCACGGAAGGTCATTAACAGAGCCGGCTCGGGAACCGCACTCGCGACAGCGGCGACCGTGATGGTGCCGCTGTCTTTCAAGTGTCTGAGGAAGAGGCGGGCACCGTGGAGTCGGCTCCGGTCCGAATGACCGAACCGAGCGCAGCGGCATCGAGGCACGTGGCGACCGAACCGGTCAAGGGTCTCCTCGCTCAGACCGCTGACAGAAATGCCATGTCGATCTGCCCACGAGACGAAGTGCTCCGCCGCTCGGACATGTCGGCGGGTCGTGATCTGAGCGTATCTGACTTCCGAGAGCACGTGAGCGAACTCGTCCAGCTCCGCTCCCGCTGGACCAGCTCGCAATCGGTGAATCCGTGCGGCTGAATCGAATAACTCTGAGAGCATGACGTCCTCCCTTCAGGAAGACGTCACGATAATGCGGAGTCATCAGACGGTCGATTCTCTCCGGAATCGCCATCCCTCGATGCGCCGGAACCCGTTACTGCGGGCGGCGATCATCTCAGCTCAGCATAACAAAACACTCCGCATTAAAGATGCCGTTCATCAGCCGCGGGTAGTCGCCGCTTCAACTCGGACGAGATCGCTCGTGGTCTGGTGACGCGGACCGTTCTCGATTACATTTAGGGACCCGGTTGACCGGAGTTGAGCGGTCAGCCGGCATTTGAACCGACCTGCGCGCTCCGGGTGCGCGCTGCGGTCAGGGAGCACCGACATGTCTCAGGATTCTCGATTCACAGCGTGGACGCGCCGCGACGTGCTCGGCATGTTGGGGATCGGGGTGGCCGCGGCCGCACTGCCCGAATGGGCCTCGGCGGCGCCAACGTTTCCGAAGGGCGCAGTCATTCGAACCATCCTGAAAGACCATGCCCCCGAAGCGCTCGCGGGAGGCGCCACCCTTTTCCACGAGCATATGTCGTTTCCTCCGGATTTCCTGCCCCGGTGGATGAAATACGCGGCCGAGACGCAAGCCGCCAACCGGCCGTCGAATGCGCCGCCCGCTGGCCGCGGTGCGACCCCACCAACGCTTGCCCCCGCACCCTCAGGTCCGTACTTCATGCAGGACCTGGATGTCATGTCCGAGGAGTTGGCAATCGCCAAGGGCGAAGGCATCAGCTGCATCGTCGACGGCGGCCATCCGGACATGGGCCGCGACCTCACCTTCCTGCGGCGGCTGTCGATGAAGTCCGGGATGCCGATCGTGGCCGGCGCCGGCTTCTACACGCAACCGTTCTACCCGAAAGAGATCGGCGCGATGAGCGAGGGGCAGGTCCTCGAGGCGCTCATCAGGCAGGTCGAGAGCGATCCGGTGGGCGCCTTCGGCGAGATCGGATCGTGGGACGACATCACCAAGGACGAGCGCAAGGTGTTCCGCGCCGTCGGGAAGGCGCACGTCGCGACGAACCTTCCAATCTTCACGCACACCGGAATCCCCGGGAAGTCGGCGCTCGAACAGCTGGACATCCTGGAAGACGTCGGCGTGGATCCCAAGCGGGTCGTCATCGGCCACCTTGGCAACCTGGTCGATCCGAACGTGCAAGTGCACAGGGCGATTTGCCGCCGCGGTGCGTTCGTCGGCTTCGATCGTCAGGGTGGACAGGGAGACGCGCAGCAAGTCCCGATGGTGATGGCACTGCTCGAGGCCGGCTTCGCGGACAATCTGATGTTCTCGTCAGACTTCTCGGCCGCGAATCAGCTCAAGCGCAACAACAAAGAGATGGGGTACGCCAAGACGCTGACCGTCTTCGTGCCGAAGCTGAAGGCCGCGGGCGCGAGCGACGAGGTGCTGCGCCAGATCATGGTGGACAATCCGCGCAGGTTCCTCGCGTTCGTGCCGAAAATCAAGAGGAAGGCGTAGTCGACGCCCACCCGGCAGACCGAGTGTCGAGCGCCGCGCGTCGTGTACGCGCGCGGCCGTCGCGTGCCGAGCGGAGGCCGCTCCAGGACGCACGTCAGCGGCGGGACGCCGCACCTCGATTGCTCCAGACCATGACGCGCGACATCCGATCGTAAGGACCGCTGATATGCATGCCGCCGGTGACCAGGTCTGGTGTGCCGTTGCCGTCGAGGTCGCCGATGGCCAGCGTGATGAGATGCGTCGGCGACGACGCGATCCCATGCACCGTGAACTGCTGGCGGCCGTTGTTCTCCAGCCACACGAGACTCCGGGCTGTCGGGTCGTTCCAGTGGTTGTACGCGCTGACGACCACGACATCCAGGTCTCCGTCGCCGTCGATGTCGGCCGCTTGCGGGCTTGACGCGCCGGAGAGGTCCGCGATGCGGTGAAAGTCGAACTGCAAGCGGCCGCGGTTTTCGAGCCACTGCACGCCGTGCCAGGGGCGGCTGTTGGCTGGCGCGTAATCGAACGCGTCGCCGTTGCTGTACAGGATGTCGCGATCTCCATCACGATCCAAGTCGACGACGGTGATCCAGCTCGAGCCAAAATCAGGGTTGGTGGACCCCCAGAGGAGCTTGGCAGCAAACTCACCGCCGCCGTTGTTGACGAACGCCCAGATTTCTTCCCACTCTTGACTGACGAGCGTCACGATATCGAGACGCCCATCGTCATTGATGTCGACCACGATGGCGTTGATCGCACCGGACAGCCGCTGCAGGACGTGCGGCGTGAACGCCCATCCGCCCACGTTTTCGAGCCAGAGCGTCTCCCCCTGGTCATACCCGAAGCCGGCGACCGCGAGATCGAGGTCGCCATCGCCGTCCAGATCGCCCGCTCGCACGTCGGCAACCCGCGCGACACCTCGTGCGACCACGTGGCTCGTAAACTGCTGGGTACCGTCGTTTTCAAGGATGATGACCGACCCGATTCGGCGGTTGTCCGGAAACAGCGCGCCGAGACTTGCGACCACCAGGTCCAAGTCGCCGTCGCCGTCGAAATCCACTGCCTCGACGTGCGCCGGCGCCAGGATCTCGCTGGTGATCGTGTGCTCGGTATAGATGTCGCGCGGGAACTGGCGGATCCAGGAAACCCGGTTTGCGGTGGCGTCGCACACCAGGATGTCCGGGAGGCCGTCGCGGTCGAGGTCGGCGACCTGCACGTGCGAGATCCGTGGCCTCTGATGTTCACCGATCGGATCGCCTACGGGTCGCGCCGTGAAGAAATCCGACGGCGGTCCCGCCGGCAGGATGGCGCGCCGACTGTCGAGCGCCTGGTCAGACGCCTCGCGACCGGGCATCTGGCCGCATGCCGGCATGACTGCGCTGAGAAGGCACGCGCCGACTGCCCGGACGGCGGCTCTATTGATCGGCAATCTCCCTCGAAGGCGAGTGTGGTTAGGGCGCGCTCATCATATGAGCCAGAACGGCACCGGTCAAAGTCGTATCACATCGGTTGGCCTGCGCAGGCCGGCGCGTCGATTCTGACGCGGCTCGCGTGCGCGGCCGATGGTGCGGTACGTCAAAACCCGTTAGTATCTCGACGTTCTGGAAGTACTCTCGCGAAACCGTGTCAATCAGTTCCCCTTGCGATCGGATGTCGCGCGTGACGGGGTGGAGCGACCGTGGCTCGCCGTTCGTGCGCTGACGCGGAGCGTGGATCGGTCATCGCTCCTTCCGGCCTCTTGTCACGCGTCAGAGGTCGCCTGACAGACAGGCGCTCGTGGCGCTTCTGGGCGGCGGTCACGCTGGCCGGGGCCGCGGCGGTGTACGTGGGCGTCTCCGAAGCGAGGCAGGCCGCGTCCGCGGCTCGTCTGCCGGCTCTTCCGGATCTCTCGCGCCAACCGCCCGCGCTCCGTGCGCACGTGACCGAGGCCGATCGGGCCGCCCGAGCGCACCCGACGTCTGCTGAAGCGGTCGGAGCTCTTTGTCTGGCGTACCACGCGGACCTGTTGTACGACCAGGCGGAGCGTTGCTACGCGGTGGCCGAGCAATTGAGCGGCTTCGCCTGGCGCTGGACCTACTACCGCGCTTTGGCGCAAGGCGCGCGCGGAGATGCCGACGGCCTCGCGGCCGGCCTGCGCCGTGTGGTGGCCCGAGCGCCCCGGTTCAGCCCCGCCTGGTGGCAGCTGGGTGAGATGGAATTCAAGGCCGGGCGCGACAATCGCGCGGATGAGGCATGGCGCCGCGTCCTTGCACTCCCGGAGCCCGCGCGGCCGGCGCCGAGCGCCGGTTCGCCGGCGCGCCTGGCCGTGGCGCCGATCTCCGCCTACGCGACCCTCGGCCTGGCTCGCCTCGCGATGGCGCAGGGTCATGCGGATCGCGCGCGGGAGATGCTGGAGAAGACCACGGCGACGGCTCCGAGGTTTGGTCCGGCATTCAGGCTGCTCGGTAGTGCGTATGCGGCATTGGGTCGCGCAGACGAGGCAGCGCGGGCAGTTCGGATGGCCGACCGTTCCCCCGCCTACGACCCCTATGTCGATCCGATGATCGACGATCTGGTTCGAGAATCGCGGAGCTCCACGTTTCTGCTGCAGCAAGCCGCGTCTGCCGATGTCTCGACCAATGGCGCCTGGCGCGAGTACCTGATTCGGCGTGCCCTCGAATTCGATCCGGACAATACAGATGCGTTGTACGAGCTGGCGTCGCTGCTGAGAATTCTCCGGAGGTACGACGAAGCCCTGCCGTTGCTCGATCGCTACCATCGTCTGGTGCCCGGCGATTTCCAGGCGCTCGCCGACACGGGCCGATGTCTTTCAGGCCTCCAGCGCTTCGCCGAGGCGGAAGGTGTTTTGCGCCGCGCGCTCGAGGGATCCGACGATGCCAACACGAGATTCGACCTCGGGTTGGTGCTGGACCGCGTGGGCCGGTTCGCGGAGTCGGTCGCAGAATATCAGCGGGCCCTCGACCGCAATCCGAACCACCGCGACGCCCTCAACAACCTCGGGGTGGCATTTGCGCGTCAGGGCCGCTTGAAGGAGGCAGCACGCCAGTTCGAGCACCTGGCCGCCATCGAGCCGGACAACGCCGATGCCCATACGAACCTCGGCGCGATCTTCCTGACGCAAGGCGCAGACGCGCGGGCCGAGCGCGAGTTCGCGGCGGCGTTGGACATCAGCCCGGATCACGCGCTGGCACGTGAAGGGATGCGGAAGCTGAAACGCTGATGACGGCGCGGCAGCCACGACGCCGCTGCGCGCACACAGTTGAGTGTTCTGTGAGCTCGGTGGACGCCGTGGTTATCCGCCGGTTCTGAGCGGTGGTCTAATAATCCAGCTGGAACCCGAACTTGATCAGACGTCCCTGCATGATGATCTTCGGTTGCAGCCAGGTCGCGCTGTACTGGTTGTTGATCACCATCGCCGCGTTCGTGTTCGTCAGGTTGTACACGCTCGCGGTCAACTGCACTCGCGTGCGCCCGAACGTCAGTGATTTGGCGAGCCGCACGTCCACCTGGTTGATGCGCGGATCGAACAGCGTGTTCGGGGCAATGAAGTTGACGAGCGACGCGGGGCTCGACAGCGCCCGCCCCAGCGCCGGTGACGCTTGCACGGCGGCCTCGCTCGCCAGGATCTGCGGTCCCGGCCGATTCTGCCACGTCGCGCTCGCGCGGAGTCCGAACCAGGGCAGCGGATAGGACACCAGTCCTTTCCAGTCCGGCTGAAATGGCGGCGTGACGCTGCAGTACAGCTTGCTCGGGTACGCGTTGGCGGAGGGCCCCGAGTTGTTGATGTTGTTGCCGACGTAGTTGCCGAGATAGATCTTGCCGGCCGACGTATCGGTGTTCGACCCGATCTGCGCCAGGCTCGCGATGCTGCAGTAATCCGTGCGTTCGCGTCCGGAGCTGACGCCGATCGACCCCTGGCCGCTTCCGGCGAACCTCGCATTCAAGTTGACATCGAAGCCTGTGTACACGTCGATGACTTTCCCGAGGCTGTCGGCCGACGTGACGAAGTTGTTCGGCGTGATCCCGAAATACGCGGGCTTGAGGTCCGCGAACCCGCAAATCTGGTTGCCCCCGCCGCCGGGGAGTCTCGAGTCCACAGGCGCGGTGACGCAGTAGCTGTCGTAGGCCGACGCTGGCGTGGCCAAATACTGCGTCGCGAACATGTTGCCGAACGAATGCCGCGTCCACTGCATGTCCAGCACGGCGCGCTCGGTCAGCTTCTGTTGAACCCCGAGGAGCAACTCGACATCGCTCGGCCGTACCCCCCAGCCGTTCAGCGTCGCTGGGTTCCAGTGTGTGGTGATGTTGGTCTGGCCGAGCGGCGCGCTGAGCGCACCGCACTCGCCGTTCGCCGCCGTGTTGGTGAGCGTGCAGTCCGGGAAGTAGTTGCCGCTCGTGTCTGTCCACGTCCGGAACGCGCTGATGACGCGCGTGTTAATGGGATTGTTCGCCGTCGCCGTTGCCGTTGACTCGCTCGCGACGTACCGTCCCCAGTTCACTCGCAGCACCGTGCTGTGCTTGCTGCCCAGGTCGTACGTGGCGCCCAGGCGCGGGTTGATATCCTTCCAGTTCGGCGCATTGGTCAGCGCCGGGTAGCTCTGAGCCGGGACGAACGGAATCGCGGGCGCATTCTGCGCCGGCACGTACGCGTTGTGATAGTCGAGCCGCACGCCGTAGTTCAGCGTCAAGTTCCGGATCGTCCATCGATCCTGCGCGTACACGCCGAGCGCCGACTTCAGGTGTTCCGCGTCGGCCAGCGGCCACGCGTACTGGTACAGGCCGAGCGGCGCGCCCTGATTGAAGATCCAGTACTGCGAGTTGTTCTGGTCGTACGTGAATTGCCGCGTGCCGAACATGTCCTGCATGCCGAGCTTGATGGCATGGCTCCCGGTGACGTAGTTGGCGGCGAACCGGAAGTTGTACTGGTGCGAAAATGCCCGCTCGTTCACGAAATTCGCTCCATAGAGCGTCGAGTTTGCCAGCTCGTACTTCACGATCCACGCGGGCGGCGCGTTGGTCACGTTCAGGATGTCCTGACCGTCGAGGATCCCGTAATTCCTGGGCTGGTCCGGCCCCCAGCCCCGTTGCACCCACCACCACGTTTCATTGGCCATCGTGGCGCCCGCTTCGAGGAGGAATTTGCTGGTCACGGGGTTCGTCCAGCTGGCCTGCGCGATGTAGTCCGGGTTCGAGTAGAGATACGAGGACGACTCGGGCGTCTGGGTCACCGAGGAGTCGTTGAGCAGATTTCTCCGCGTCAGGTGCCAAAAGAAATTCGCTTTGTTCTTGCTGTTGATTTGCCACGTGAGGTTCAGGGTGGCCGACCGGTTGAAGGTGTCCCCCGCATAGTCCTGCGCGGTGAGATTGCGGGAATCGGGCACCAGCTTCCCTTGGTACAGGCACCCGGACGGGTTGCTGCAGTATTGGGGCGCGCCCGGATTGATCGTCTCGTACGAATTGGCGTCGTAATGCGTGTTGAGCAAGCCGCGATATCCGCCGTAGAACCACAGCCTGTCTTTGATGAGTGGCCCGCCCGCCGTCGGGTTGATCTCGTACATCTGCTTGATGTGGTTGACGGCTGTGAGCCCCTGCGCCTTCAGCGCCGAGCCAAGGTTGTTCGACTGCAGGCCGCTGCCGGAGAACTCGCCGAACAAGTATGCGTTGAAGCGGTTACCGCCTTCTTTCGACACGGTGTTGGCGACGACGCCGCTCGTCCTCGCTTCCGGCGTCGATCCGCTTGTCGTGATCGTCATCTCCTGGGTCGTTCCGGTGTTGAGCGAGTACGTGTGGTTGTACCCGCCGCCGGTATTGTTCATGTTGTTGAACGGCATCCCGTTCAGGAGCAGCGGCATCTGATCGTCACGGCTCCCGTGGATCTTCATCGTCTGCCACAGGTTGCCGCCGGATCCGCCGACGTCCCCGCCGTACGAGAGCGGGATCTGAACCCCGGGCACCAGGATCGCAAGATTCTGGAACGATCGTCCGGTCGGCAGCTCGTTCAAAAGCTCGGTGCGCAGCGCGGTCTTCTGGCTGGTCGTCTGCACGTCGACCAGCGGGCTCTCGCCCGACACCGTCACCGATTCCTGCAGCGCGCCGACCGACATGGTCACGTTGACCGTCGCGGTGAACGACGACGTCAGCGTGATTCCCTCGCGGATCACCGTCCCGAACCCGGCGAGCGCGAACGTCACCCTGTAGGCACCTGCCTGCAACGCGATGACGCGGAACTGCCCCTGCCCGTCCGTGAAGACCGTGCGTGCCTTTTCGATGAGCGCCGGACTCGATGCCTCTACGGCGACGCCGGGCAGGACCCCGCCGCTGGCGTCACGCACGACGCCGGATATTTCAGCGTTCTGTCCGGAGGCGTAGGAAGGGAGGAGTGTGAGCGCCAACAGGCAGAAAAGACCGACGAGGAGAGGGCGTGTTCCCATCGTGTCACCCCCAAGAACGGGCGCGGACGCGGGCCGTTCAAAATTTGACGGACTCTACTCCGGCGGGATTAATCGAGTCAAACGAGAAGTTGCAGGATGTCGGTATTCGGTGCGGGGTGCAGGCTGCTGATCCAATGGAATGCATCGGCGGCTGGAGTCACTCGCGCATCAGCACGCGGCGGGTGCTGCGTCCCTTCAGCAGATCAACGACGCGCGGGATATCGACGCTGCCGTTCGCATCGAAGAGCAGGCTGGAATCGAGCGTCCGGGTCTTGCGCGCGCGGTCCCATTCTGAGCTGCGCCTGCCGCCGTACGGCCGCCGGCGAAAAAGAAGTCGTAGTCGAATCCGAAGGGGATAGTCCCGCATTACGCAAGAGCGTTCTGATCTGGCTCCTACGTCTGGGTCTGGCGGCAACTGAAGAGAACACGTCCGAACGAGCGAACATCGACCGCTTGATAGCAAGACTTGCCGACGAGAAGAGGAACAAAGTTCGCGCGCCCCTGAAAGACGCCATGGGGCAGACTCAGGTCGAAGGCCGTTTGGCGGTCGACCTTTGGACGGCTGGACGTGTTGTTCAACAGCGCCGGTGTCACCACGCGCGCGGTTGGGCTCGAGGAGTTGACGGTCGAACAATGGAAGTCGGTGGTGGACGTGAACCTGACGGGCGCGTTTCTCTGCACGCAGCAGGCATTCCTGCTGATGAAGGATCAACAGCCCCAGGGCGGACGCATCATCAACAACGGATCGATTTCGGCGTATGCACTCCGTCCGCATTCGGCGCCCTATACCGCG
>QHWJ01000337.1 GCA_003222535.1 Acidobacteriota bacterium
TCGGTGCAGTCGGCGTGTACGGCGTGGTCAGCTATTCGGTTGCTTCCCGGACGCGCGACATCGGACTTCGTATCGCGCTGGGCGCTCTGAGAGTCGACGTCATGCGTTGGGTATTCTCCACCGGCATGCAGCCGGTCTTGATCGGCCTCGTGATTGGTTTGGGAGCGACGATCGCCATCGCCACGGTCCTCAGGAGCTTACTCTTCGGGATCACGCCGACCGATCCGCTCTCCCTCGGCATGGTCGTCATTGTGCTGTTGGTTACTTCTGGAGTGGCCTGCTACCTACCGGCGCGTCGCGCCGCGGCGCTGGACCCGATGACTGCACTCCGTCATGAATAGCTGCTAAAGAGGGAGTGCTGCATTCCGACGGTCGCCAAGAAACGTCCTATGGTGGCGGCGGTCGCTGGTACGGTCGTGTTGAGACTTCTGGCGACTTCCAGACACTGATGGGTCGCCGTTCGACCTCAAATGCGCGCACAACGAGCTGCTCCTCGATATTCTTGAAACACCATTCTCTTGGCGGCGATTCCGTGTCGTAACTTGCCCCGGAAACACCGCGAGGACCGAAGGGCGACATTTGCGGGTTCAAATCGTGTCCGCAAGATCGCAGCGCCGCAACTGTTGCAGCGATTGAGCTTTTATCGAACGGATTTGCGGGGGCGGGATTTGAACCCGCGACCTTTGGGTTATGAGGGGGTGTCGCTGTCGTCGCCGAGGGCCGCCGGAGAATCGTCGGCGACAGCCCGAGCAGCAAGTGGCCGGCGCCCGAGTAATTCTTCGCGAGAGTGCACGGGTGCTTCTCGCCGCGGACCTACGGGCCAGCGGCCTCGAAGCAGCTCCACGTGACCCGGGCCATCGTGGAGGAGTGGCGATCGATCGCCGCGAGAGATGGATCGAAGCTACGCGGGTTCGCGAATGCTGTCAACCTGAGCGCGACTGACGCCGCGACGAAATGCGTCATGGTTCGGTTGTGTCCCAGCCCCGGCAAGATACTGGCAAGATACGTGTTGACTATCAACATGTCAGCGTATATTTTGATGGTCGACGCATGGACTCCGACCAACCCGCTGGCGAGGTCCCCTACGGTACCCTCGATCTGATGGTCCTCAAGACGCTCCAGGTCATGGGCGCGCTACACGGGTACGCGATCGCCAGACGCATCGAGCAGGTCGCCAGGGGCTCGCTCGCGCTGAACCAGGGCACAATCTATCCCGCGCTGCTGCGGCTCGAGCAGAAGGGCTGGATCGCGAGCAAATGGGGCGTCAGCGAGACGAAGCGGCGCGTGCGCTTTTTCACCATCACCCGCGCCGGCCTCAGGCAGCTCGCCGCGGAGCAGCGCGCGTGGGCGCGGACCGTCGCGACGCTGAACCGCCTGCTGGAGGAGTCATGACGGTGCTCCGCGTGCTCCTCGCACGGCTCAGGGGGCTCGTGAGTCGCGGCCGAGCAGACGCGGCGCTCGACGACGATATCCAGGTACACCTGGAGCTGCTGACGCGCGATTACATCCACCGCGGGCTTTCATCCCGCGATGCGCAGGCCGCCGCGCGACGCGCGTTCGGCGGCGTCGATCAGGTGAAGGAGGCCTACCGCGATCAACGTAGCCTTCCCGCGATCGAAACGTTCCTGCAAGACCTCCGATATGCGGCACGGATGCTCCGCCGCGATCCAGCGTTCGCGACGGTTGCGATCATCTCGCTGGCGACTGGGATCGGCGCATCGACCGCCGCGTTCAGCGTCTTCAACGCCGTGATGCTGCGCCCACTGCCTATAACCGACCCCGATCGGCTCGTCCTGCTCCAGCCACAGCGTCGCGGCGAGGAGTTCATCCTGGTCAATCCGATCTATGAGGAGCTCCGCGGGCGTCAGACCACGCTGTCGGGCATGTTCGCCGCCAACGACACGCCGTATCTGAAAATCACCTTCGAGGATGAACCGGCACCGGCTTACGTGCACGCCAGTCTCGTCTCCGGCAGCTACTTCGCCGTGCTCGACCTCACACCACACATGGGACGGCTTCTCACCGAGCAGGACGACCAGCTTCCGGCCACTGCGTCGGACGACCGCTGTGCCGCAGTCATCAGCTATCGATTGTGGGTCCGCCGCTTCGGCCAGGACCGTGCCGCTATCGGCCGGACGTTGCGAGTGGGAGACAGTAGGTGTGCGATCGTCGGGATCGGTCCGGCCACGTTCGAGAGTCACCAGACCGGCTTCACGCCGGACGTCTGGCTTCCTTTGCGACCGCTCACGGATCGGAAGCTGCTCGCAAGCCGCGGGATGGCGTTTTTCTCCGGCGTGATGGGCCGACTGGCGCCGGGTGTTGAGATCGCGCAGGCCGAGGAGGAGCTCACGACCCTGTATCAGCAGGCGCAGGCTGCTCAACCACAACCGCCCGCCGCTGCGCGTCAGCCGCAGACGACGCCAGCTGATTTCACGATTCGCTTGGCGTCCGGCGCGCAGGGCTTCGACAAGATCCGCCGTCCGTTCAGCACTCCGCTCGTCATGATTCTGGCCGTCGTCGGCGTGGTGCTGCTCGTTGCCTCGGTGAACGTGGCGAACCTGCTGCTGGCGCGAGGCGCCGCGCGGCTGCCGGAGCTCGCCACGCGCGCCGCGCTCGGCGCCGGGCGCTGGCGTCTCGTGCGGCAGCTCGCGACCGAAGGTCTGATGCTCGCTGCGCTCGGCGGGCTCCTCGGGGTCGGGCTCGCGTGGATGACGATCCCGGTCCTGACCTCGCAGATTTCCCTCGGCTACGTAACGCTGACCGACGCGCGTCCCGATGCCCGGGTGCTCGGCCTCGCCCTCGCACTGACCGTGACCGCGGCGGTGGTGGCCGGTGTCCTGCCGGCGCTCCGTCTGAGCCGGACGACGCTGCAGTCCGGGTTGGCGTCCGGTAGCCGCACGACGATCGCTTCAGGCCATCGGTTGCAACGGCTACTCGTGACCGCGCAGCTCGCGATGTCACTGCTGCTCGTCAGCGCGGCCGGCCTGCTCCTGCGCACGATCGTCCACCTGGCTGGCGTCGATCCGGGCTTCACGCCAGCGCACGTCGTCATGCTCAACGTCCGCGACGAAGCCCCACAGCCTTCCTTCGGTGACGTTGACGACGCGATCCGGAAGGCGCGGCGGGCCGAGCGGTACCGGGTCCTCGACGAGCGTCTCAACTCGGTGCCGGGCGTGCAGGCGGCGAGCGTCTCGTGGCTCGGCTTGTTCAGCATGCAGGATCTGTGGCTGCCACTCATCGATCCCGATCGGGCGGACGACCGGCCGAATGCACGCGTGGACTACGTGTCGGCGCGCTACTTCGAGACCATGGGCATGCAGATCTTGCGAGGCCGTGGCTTCCGCGATACCGATCGCGAAGGGATGCCTCGCGTCGCCGTCATCAATCAGACGCTTGCACGCGTCAGGTTCGGCGCGGGAGATCCACTCGGCCGGCGCGTCGCGCTTGACTATCGAGGCGAACAGCAGCGTCCTTTCACCATAGTGGGCGTCGTGCGTGATTCCAAGTACAACGATGTCAGAGATAGCCGCCCCAATCCGATGATGTGGATGCCGATCGCGCAGGCGCCGTTTCCGATCTCCTCGATTTCACTGCGCACTCTGCCCGGCGCGGAGGCGTCCGTAGCGCGCCGCGCCGAGGAGGTGCTGCGGGCGACAGATCCCGACATCATGGTGCGGAGCACGACGACGCTCTCCGCGCAGATCGCGGGAAAGACGTCGCGCGAGCGCCTACTGCTCGGGCTGTCCTCCGGATTCGCGGCGCTGGCAATACTGCTGGCAGCCGTCGGCCTTTACGGCACGCTCGCGTACATGGTGAATCGCCGCACGCGTGAGATTGGCGTTCGACTCGCGTTCGGCGCCCGCGGCGACACCATACTACGCATGGTCGTCGGCGATGCGCTTCGGCTGGCGGCCGTCGCGCTGGTCGTCGGCGTACCACTGTCGCTCGCCGTCGGATATTCGCTCCGCGCGTTTCTTTTTGGCGTCACGCCCACCGATCCCGTGGCGATGGCAGGGGCGTGCCTCGTGCTGACGATCGCCACGCTGCTCGCCGCGTACCTACCGGCGCGACGCGCCGCTGCGGTCGATCCGATCGTCGCGTTGCGCTACGAATGACGGCTCGCCCGATTGCCGCTTAACGGCGTTCCCAATCCGCCTTCAGCACCCGGCGCAGATAGATATCGACCGACCCACCGGGACCGGCCGTTCGTGGCGGATGCGCTGGAGTCCGCGGTAATTACGGTCATCGTCGATGCTGTCTTCCGGCGTACAAGGGCTGCCGCCATTTCCCGATTCGTTGGCCATAGCATCTAGAGCAACTGTAATATTTGATGGATCTGCTTTTGACCGCTCATGTCGCGCACAGCGCGCGATGCGCGCTCGAAACGCTTTCGCCTCGACTCCGCATCGTCACGTTGCGGAGGCGACGTCCTGGGCCACTCTCGCGGGGGATGTACAACGGGTGCCGCACGATTCCGCGTGGCCCTTGAAAAACGTGTCAAGCGTTTTCTGGCTCTTCACCGAAGTGAATGCACGGTTTCTGCGACTCGAGCGGTGGGTGGCGGCGGTGAAGCTTGTCGCCGCTATGTCCGGGGTGTGGACGGCGGACTAGGCGCGTGCGCGGCGCGAAAGTCCGCACGTGGGACGATGCGCCGTGGGCAGAGCATCCGGTGACGCTGCGCTATGTTCGCCTCGTCGCGGGGATCCGCGGGCACAGGCCCTGCACGTGCGCGCCGGGCGGCGGGGCCAAATGAGATGCCGACTTCGCTCATCATTTGCGATCATGCGCCCTGGCGAGCCTTCGAGCGCCACCCGCGTCACGTGCGCCCGGTGATGGTCGTGAAGTTCGGCCGCCGTCCGGCGTCGGCCTCGAGGAACGCGTGAAATCGAGATATCGTCGTTTTGCGCGAGCCCCTCGCTCTTTGAAGTACGGTCCACAGGCGTCGCCGTGGGATCATACCGGGGGGTCGGCGCGTGGACGGAATCAGTCCTGACGAACGCCGATCAGGCGAGGAACTCTTGTCGACTTTCGGGACCCCCTTCGCACTAGAATCGTCCGACTCGAATAAGGGGGTGCCATGCTCTCCAGACGACACATGCTCCTGACGCCTGCTGTTCTGCTCGCCGCGCGCACCGCCGACGCTGCGGGTGGCAAGATGACGCTGGCATTGCACCAGAACACGTCGGCGCGGGCCGGGTTCAGGCCGTCGCTCGAAGGGTGGGCGAAGGCCGGGATCACGCAGGTCGAGATCACCAACAACCTGCTGGACGACTACCTGAAAACCGAATCGCTCGCCGCGGCCCGCCGCGTCTTGACCGACCTCGGACTGACGCCCGTGTCCGGCGCGTGTGGCGTCGCCGGGCTCATCGAGCCGAATCCCAATCGCGCGGCGTCGCTGGACCGTTTCAAGCAGCGGTGCGAGATGTGGGCCACGCTCGGCCTGACGCACATTTACTCCACGACGGCCTCGACGATCAAGCCGACGGCGGACGACTACAAGGCGGCCGCGGACAACCTGCGCGAGGTGGGCGAGGTGGCCCGCCAGTTCCAGCAGACAGCCATGTTCGAATTCGTGCGCACGTCGACGTTTGCGTCGACGTTGACGACGCTGCTGTCGATCACCCGGGCCGCGGCGCAACCGAACGTGGGCCCGCTGTTCGACTGCTATCACTTCTGGTCGGGTCTCAACAAACTGGAAGACCTGGACACGCTGCGGCCTGGCGAGATCAAGCACGTGCACTTCCAGGACGTGCCCGACATGCCGCGGGAGATGCTTGACCAGACGACGCGCGTCATCCCGGGAGACGGCGTGACGCCGCTCACCGCCATCCTGCGCAAGCTTGCGGACAAGGGTTACGCAGGCCCCCTTTCCGTCGAGCTCTTCCTGCCCAAGTTCCAGCAGGGCGATCCGTTCGAGGTGGCGCGCGAGATCAAGGCGAAGAGCGAGGCGGTCATGCGCCGGGCCAAGGTCATCTGATTCATTGAAGGGAGCAGCGGTTATGACGACTCATCCCGTCTGTCGATCGCTTGGACGCGACGGTTGGAAATACGTCGCGGCCGTCATGCTTGGCGCGGTCCTGCTGACCGCCGATCCGACGCGTGCGCAGCAGGGCGAGCACTGGGTCGGCACGTGGGCGGCTGCCGGTGTTGGACGGCCGCAGAATCCTCCGCCGCCGGCAGTGCCGCCCGCGCCTCCGTCCGGTCAGGCCCAGCCGGCGCAGACGGCCCCTCCTTCTCCCGCGCCGTTCATGCACTTCGACAACCAGACGCTGCGGCAGATCGTTCACACGAGCATCGGCGGCCGCCGCGTGAGGGTCGTGCTGAGCAACTCGTTCGGAACCAGTCCGCTGACGGTCGGCGCTGCTCACATTGCGTTGCGCGACAGGCAGTCGGCCATCGTGCCGGCGTCCGGCCGTGCGGTGACGTTCAGCGGCCGCCCAACGATGGCGATCCCGGCGGGCGCGGTGTTGTTCAGCGATCCGGTCGACCTGGGGGCGCCTTCCATGGCCGACCTGGCGATCGATCTCTATCTGCCTGCGAGCACGAATATCCCGATGCCGCTGACGATCCATGGCGGGGCGCTGCAGACCAGCTACGTTTCGGAGACCGGCAATCACGCCGGAAAGGCAGCCTTCCCGGTCGTCGCGACCACACAGAGCTGGTTCCTCTTATCGCGGGTCGAGATGATGGCGCCGCAATCGGTCGGTGCGATTGTCGCGTACGGCGACTCGATTACCGACGGCGCGCGATCGACACCCGATACGAACAACCGCTGGCCAGATCATCTGGCTCGGCGGCTGCTCGCGCTGCCGGCGCCGATGGCTGTGCTCAACGCGGGCATCGGTGGGAACCGTGTGCTGACAGAAGGCGCCTTCCAGGCCGGCGTGAATGCCGTTGCGCGGTTCGATCGTGATGTGTTGCAGCAGTCCGGCGTCACGCACGTGATCGTGCTCGAAGGGATCAACGATATCGGCAATGCGCGGGACAATCCCACGCCCACCGCCGAGGATCTGATCGCCGCACACAAGCAGCTCATCGAGCGGGCGCACACTCGAGGGCTCAGGACTCTGGGTGCGACGCTGACGCCGTTCGAAGGCGCCGCCTATTTCACTCAGGTCGGCGAAGCCAAGCGTCAGGCGTTGAACCAGTGGATTCGCACCAGCCGCGCATACGACGGCGTGATCGATTTCGACGAGGCGACTCGTGACCCGGGCCATCCGACGCGCTTCCTCCCGCAATACGAATCCGGCGATCATCTGCACCCCAGTGATGCGGGCTACCGGGCGATGGCCGATGCGATCGATCTCGCGCTGTTCAAGGTCGCTCCCGCTGTCACGCGAACGGCTGGAAGGTGAGATGAAACAGCTCCGTCGGCCACGGTTCTTCTTCAGCGCAAGTCTCGAAAGAAGGCGCGAATGTCGCCGACCAGCAGGTCCGGCTGTTCCATCGCCGCGAAGTGGCCGCCGCGCGGCATCTCCGTCCACCGCGTCAGGTTGTAACGCGCTTCCACCCAGCGACGGGGCGGCGTGGTGATTTCCTTCGGAAACAGCGCGCAGGCCGTCGGCACGGCGACTTTTCCCGGCACGGGGCCGGCAATGCGGTTCTCGTAGTAGATGCGCGCTGAAGATGCCGCTGTCTGGGTCGCCCAGTAGATCGTGATGTTCGTGAGCAGTTCATCCCTGCTGAACCGGCTTTCGACATTGCCTTCGCAGTCGCACCATGCGTGGAACTTCTCGACGATCCACGCCGCCAGTCCGGCGGGCGAGTCGTTCAGGGCGTAGCCCACCGTCTCCGGCTTCGTCGCCTGAATCTGGCTGTAGCCGCGCTCGTTCTCCATGTAGGCGTTCCGCTCCTGCATGCGCTGCAGTTCCGCGGCGGGGACGCCGGCGTTCGGGTCGGCGCCCGGCGGCGCCGGGGCGGCGCAGAAATTGAGGTGCAGTCCGGCGACATGGCTCGCGTCGTTGAGCGCGACGATGCGGCTGATGATGCCGCCCCAGTCTCCACCCTGCGCCCCGTAGCGCGTGTAGCCGAGACGCGCCATGAGCGCGGCGATCGTCTTCGCCATTCGCTGCGGGTTGTAGCCGGGCGCGCGCGGCTTGTCCGAGAACCCGAAGCCGGGCAGCGACAGGGCCACGACGTCGAACGCATCTTCGGCGTGGCCGCCGTATTTCACCGGATCGGTCAGCGGTCCAATCACTTTCGTGAACTCGACGAACGAACCGGGCCAGCCGTGCGTCAGCACCAGCGGCAAGGCATGCGGCTCCTTCGAGCGTTGATGGATGAAGTGAATGTCGAGACCGTCGATGTTCGTCTTGAACTGATCGAACTGGTTGAGCCGCCGCTCCTGCGCGCGCCAGTCGAACGCGTTGCGCCAGTAGGTGACGAGCTCCTTGAGATACGGCAGATTCGTTCCGTAGTCCCAGCCGGTTCCGTCGAGGCCGTCCGGGAACCGCGCCTGCGCCAGGCGCGCCTTCAAGTCGCGCAGGACATCGTCGGCGACATGAATCTTGAAGGGCACGAGGGCGGCTCGATCCGATGTGCCCTGGGGGCCGGAGCGCGGCGACGAGCGCCGCGCCGTCCGGGGATCGGCGGTCGCGGCGGCCACGTTGAGCGCCATCATCACGACCACGAGCGGGGTGGCTGCGTTGCGCATGTGATCCATTCCACGGACGCTGGTTCTAACTCGAGGACGATGGCGTCGAGTCTTCCGCCAAGCCCTTCGGCGAACTTCTTCATGTCGTCGCGCAGCTGCTCCATCTGCACGTCGAACTTGCGGCCCTGCGCGTCGATTCTGCCGCCGGGGGTGACGCCCTGCGCGTCGATTCTGTCGCCGAGCCGCGTCTCCACAGCCGCCAGTTCGGTGGCCAGGCCGTCGAACCTCGTCTCGAGTCCGTCGAACCCGATCTCAAGCCTGTCGATCTTCGTCTCCAGTCTCTCAGGGCGTTCCAGCATCCCCGGGTCTCCCGTGGCCGGCATCGTAGCATCGTCCTCCCTCGTTAGACGATGCGAATGGCGTTCCACCGCAAATAGGGCGGATTCCATAACGAAGGCGTAGACGAGCACCACCGCACGGCCCGTGCGCGCGTCGAGGGCCGAAGACGCCGACCGGCGCCAGCGGTCCGATGAGCAGCAAGCTGTAGACGATCAGGTCCCGTCGTGACAGACTGCGCCGGAGCGCCTATGCGTGCGGCCCCATCCATGCAGACGAACAGTCTGACCCTGCAAATCCCGCCGGCCGGCGTCTGTTCCGTCGGCGCCTCGCCGCCCAGGCCGGCGTGCTGACGAGAACGCGCGTGCGGCTCGCGTTTGCGATTGCCGTAGCGGTCGACGTGTGCCAATGGGTCCTGGGCCCCGTGGGATGGGCGTTTGCCGACGAGATCCTCGACGTCGTGGCCGCGGTTCTGATCTCGTGGGCGATCGGGTTTCATCCCCTGCTGCTGCCGGCGTTCGCTCTCGAGTTCCTCCCCGTCGCGGACATGCTGCCGACGTGGACCGGATGCGTGGCGCTTGTCGTGATGCTTCGCCGAAGGCAGGATCCCGCGCCACCGGGCCCAGGCCCGGTCATCGATGTCTGAGCGCGCCTGCTCCCGTTCTGTCCGTGTCTCGCTCCAGACCGCCAGTTGAGAAGTCTGGCGTCGCAACCGAATGCAGCCAGAAGACAGCTTCTAAAGCCCACCGGCCAACACTTGCTTCATTCGCTGCGACATTGGCTTTGGAAGACGTCTGGTGGATGGTGCGCCGCCGACGTAGCGAAAGACTTCGGGGCGCATGACAAAAATGTCTGGAGTGTCCGCCTTCATCGGTTCTCTGTCGCGTACGGCTGAAGCCGCATATTACGGGACGCGATTTCTCACGCGCTCTTCAGCCCTGTCGTTACGGCAGCGGCGAGAGGATAGCGGGAGCACCAACGGCAGCGGCGCGGCTACGGTCATGGCGAGCCTGTCATGTCGCTATCGGCAATCGGGTTGTTCGGCTCTGGATCGCGTATGGCATCGGCGTAGCGAAGGGATGCATGACACTTTCTTGCAACATGTCTGCAACGACGACGCAAACTGAAGCGTCGCAAGACACTTGACCGATTGCCTCACGCGAGATCACGAGAATCCCCCAGATTCACACGATAATCCCGACTCAGAGCTCTTGGCCCATCGGTTGCTATGGCGACTGCGACTGTCACATGGGGAACACACAATATGAACAGAAGTCGGGAAACGCGCAACAAGAACTCGGCATCTCCCCTCACTAACGGAGCATGAGCAACAGGGCGACTGAGAAGTTGCCCGTGTTCACAGCGTCCACATCTGGTGTGTTGATGCCTGCCTGACGCAGGCGAGACCATCAGGCTGCAACCGTTCTACCGTCGCATCCAGAGTGTTTCACGCAAGTAGTTCGCGACCTTCCGGTCGTAACGTCGGGAGTGTGTTTACTCGAAAACGTATTGGAACCGTACGTCAGTGGTGGCGCGGACAGAGGACATCCCGATGAGCGACGTCGAACTCCAGGCGCAAGACGGAGCGGGCGCGATACGGAGATGAAGAAGGCCTGCTCGCGAAGATCCAGTGATGAATCAGGTCGAATTCCCGCACGGAATACGGACGTCGAGCTGCTCCGATGCATGAAGCGTATTTGCGCGATGTGAGTTCGATCGGAACCAGGGAGCAGGGCCGCGTCCTCGTGGGTGCGCCGCTCCGGACCCCGTGGGCACCGCCAGGATTGTCCGAACCGCCTGGCCGGCGCCGCCCGGCCATTCAAGGTAAATCCCTGGTCGCCGGCGACCAAAAGCTGTATGTGCGCGGCGTCACCTATGGAGCGTTCCGTCCTGATGCAAATGGAGCCGAGTATCACGACCTCGACATCATCGAACGCGATTTCGCCCAGATGGCGGCCAACGGCTTCAACGCGGTGCGAATCCCCCACACCATGCCGCCGCGCTCGCTGCTCGACGCCGCATATCGGCACGGGCTCTGGGTGATGGTGGGCCTGTCCGCCGAGCAGTACCTCGGGTTCGTCATCGACCGGCGACGGGATGTGAACCCCGATCGTGTGGTGCGCGACCGAGTACGTCAGTGCGTCGGGCATCCGGCGCTTCTGGCCTACTCGCTCGGCAACGAGATCCCGACGCAAATCGCGCGTTGGTACGGTCACCGGCGGGTCGAGGGCTATCTGAAGCAGCTCTATTCGACGGTCAAGAACGAGGACCCCGAGGGACTGGTCACCTATGTGAACTACCCCTCGACGGAATACCTCGAGCTCCCATTCCTCGATCTCGTTTGTTACAACGTGTACCTCGAGAAACAGCCGGCTCTTGAAGCGTACCTGTCGCGGCTGCAAAACATCGCCGCAGACCGCCCGGTGATTCTCAGTGAAATCGGGCTCGACGCTCTTCGTAACGGCGAGCTCGCGCAGGCACGCAGTCTCGATTGGCAGATCCGCACGGCCTTCGCCGGCGGCTGTGCCGGCATTTTCGTGTTCGCGTGGACCGACGAATGGCACCGAGCTGGAGCCGAAGTAGACGACTGGGCCTTCGGCATCACGGACCGTGAGCGCCGGCCCAAGCCGGCCCTCGCCGCCGTTCGTAACGCCCTCGCCGAGGTGCCTTTCCCTGACCAGGCGTGGCCACGCGTCTCGGTCGTCGTTTGCACCTACAACGGATCGCGGAATATTCGCGGCTGCCTCGAGGGACTGTCGCGCCTGAACTATTCGAACTTCGAGGTCATCGTCGTGGACGATGGCTCGACAGACGGCACGCCGGACATCGTGAGCGAATGCGATGTTCGGCTCATTCGGACTGAGAATCGCGGGCTGAGCAGCGCGCGCAATACGGGCATGCGCGCGGCCACGGGCGACATCGTCGCCTACATCGATGATGACGCCTACCCGGATGCGCACTGGCTGATGTATCTCGCGGCCACCTTCGGCAGCACGAAACACGCCGGTGTCGGTGGCCCCAACATCGCGCCACCGGATGACGGGCCGATCGCCGATTGCGTCGCCAACGCACCGGGTGGGCCCATGCATGTGCTCCTCTCCGACCGCGAGGCGGAGCACATTCCCGGCTGCAACATGGCGTTCCGTACGGAGTGCCTGGAAGCGATCGGCGGGTTCGACCCGCAGTTCCGCGTGGCCGGCGACGACGTGGACGTGTGCTGGCGGCTGCGAGAGTGTGGCTGGACTCTCGGGTTCCACCCAGCCGCCGTGGTCTGGCACCATCGGCGCAACTCGGTGCGCGCGTATTGGAAGCAGCAGCGGGGGTATGGGAAGGCCGAGGCGCTGCTCAAGAAGAAGTGGCCGGAGAAGTACAGCGTTACAGGGCAGCTGACATGGGCGGGTCGAATCTACAGCCGCGGGCTCACGAGCGCTTTTGATTTCCGGAGAGGGCGTATCTATCACGGCAGGTGGGGCGCGGCGCCG
Organism: Acidobacteriota bacterium; assembly: GCA_003222535.1. GTDB lineage: Bacteria > Acidobacteriota > Vicinamibacteria > Vicinamibacterales > CAVVIG01 > QHWJ01. The sequence continues at coordinate 12,412 of QHWJ01000337.1, forward strand.
TTCCAGAGGTTGTACCAACCGGTGCCTCGCACGCTCTACTCGCTGTCGCTGATGCCCGAATGGTACCTTGCGATTCCCGTTCTCGCGGTGCTCTCCGGGCTCGGCATGCTGTGGCGGCCACTCCTGCTTGCCCTGCCGCTGCTGGCCTTCACAACAATCGCGCCCGTGGCTCAGGGTTGGTTGAGCACGAGCTGCGTGAACTTCCCAAGCGCGCTGCCCCGTCCCATGGCACGACTCCGGCGACTCGTCCTTCGCTGTCTTACCGCGTTGCTCCACGTGGTCCATCCTGTCGCGCGCCTCTGCGGCCGGCTGCAGGGAGAATCGTGTACGCGGCGGCACGGCGTGCGGCCGCGCTTGCCGATGCCAGGGGCCGTCGCGCGGTGGACCGAGCGTGGCGAAGCACCGGACGTGCGCCTGCGGCGCGTGGAGCAGACGCTCCGAGCCGACGGAGCCCTGGTGCGCCGGGGCGGTGATTGGGACCAGTGGGACCTGGAAGTCGCACGCGGCACCCTCGGCACTGCCCGCCTGATCATGGCCGTCGAAGATCACGGCGCCGGCAACCAGCTCGTACGAATACGCTGGTGGCCGACCGTGTCGATGACCGCGCTGGCGCTGACCGCGACGACAACGGCCCTGGCGCTTGCGGCGGGTTTCGACGGAGGCTGGTCCGTCGCCGCGATCCTCGGGATTGCGGCGGCGTGGGTGACTGTACGCGCTGGCTGGCAGTGCAGTGCAGCGGTTGCCGTCATCGAGCTCGCCGTGTATGAAGAAGGGTAAGCGACCGGGTAACAGATTCCTGTTGGCGTGCTGTTCACGCGAAAGCAAGAGCACCATGCCGCGGGTCATGCGGGCACTGTCAGAGAGCGGCGTGGTCGTCGACGTGATCCATCCGCCGGCCAGGGCGATTCAGTGACCGGCGCCAAAGCTTGCCTTGGTGGCTGTGCGCGAGGGATTCACACGATGTCCGGCTTCAAGTTAGTCGTCATCAGCGTCGTTACGATCCTCATCTGTCTGCTGGCAGCCCGCGGGGAAACGTCGTCGCAAGCCGGCGTCGCTGTCTCTGGCTCCATCGTCGACGAAAGCGCGGGAGTGATTCCCGGCGCGACAGTCAACCTGCTAGGTCAGAACAGCGCCACGCGGAGTACAACGTCGAAGGCCGACGGAGCATTCGGCTTCGAGGGTGTCGCGCCGGGCACTTACGTGCTCAGGGCCGAGATCGCCGGTTTCGAGACGTATCAGACCACGATCGTCGTGGGCCAGGAGCCAGTTGCTCGCTTGAAGATTACGCTGCGGGTGCGAGCCCTGGAAACAGACGTCACGGTCGAAGCGGACGAGCCGGCCGATGCATTTTCAACATCGGCCAGCAACGGCGCGACGCTGAGGATGGACGACGACTTTCGTCGTGCGCTTCCCATTGTCGCCAACGACTTCCTGGGCGTGGTCGGGAATTTCTTTTACCCGGCCGCCCAAGGCTCGCAAGGCAACTCCGTCATCGTTGACGGTGTGGAAGGCGATCAGATCGAAGTGCCGTCGGCGGCCATCGGCACCGTCAGACTCAATCGAAATCCCTACTCCGCCTTGTACCAGCATCCGGGGCAGGCGCGGGTCGAGGTTTCGACGAAGCGCGGCCGGAGAAGCCGGTACGACGGGGCGTTCGAGATGTCCGACAGAAATTCTCTCTTTGCCGCGCGGAACGCGTTTGCGACTTCGACCGAGGATTTGAACCGGCGTCTCCTGCAGCCCACGTTCGGCGGTCCGCTCCCGGGCAAGAAGTCCTCCTTTTACTTCACGGCTCAGCGGTTCGTGCACGACGAAAGCGCAGTGGTCAATGCGGAGACGCCGACGGGCACGGTTGTCGCGAACGTGCCGACTTCCCATGATCACAACAGTGTTTTTGCGCGGATCCAGGCGTGGCCGGACGCGCTCAATACGATGACCGGGACGTACGGTTTCAGCGGCCACGATTATTCGAACCGGGACGCCGGCGGTTTCAACCTGGCTGAGCGGGGCGTCGCCGCCGGGCGGCAGAAGCACACGCTGACTCTCAGCCATCGTCTGCTCCGTGCGTCCAATTGGCAGAATGACTTCCTGTTTGGTTTCCTCGATCAGGAAGACCACGCGGGGAGCGCCGCGACCGCCCCGGCGATCGATGTGAACGATGCGTTTTCGTCCGGGCCGTCGCCGTCGTTCACCCGGGCCAACAGACGATCATTCAATCTCGAGAACACCGCCAGGTATCTGGGTCGCGCCGGACACTCGCTGTCGTTTGGCGGCCGGCTGAGGACCGATCACGTCGACGCCTTCGACGCCTCGAATTTTGCCGGCACATACGAGTTCGCCGACCTCCAGGCGTTTGCTGGCAGGACGCCTCTGTTCTTTCGCGTCAATCGAGGTGATCCGAACGCCGCGTTCAGCGTGTCTGCGGCGAATGGATACGTGCAGGACGAGATCCGCGTCAAGTCGCAGCTCACACTGACCTTTGGTCTGCGCTACGACTGGCAATCGACGACGAGCGACCGCAACAACTTCGCGCCGCGGTTCGCGTTTGCGTTCGCTCCCGAGAATCACAAGAAAACGATCGTTCGCGGCGGAGCGGGCATCTTCTATGATGATCTGACGCGCTCGGCGATCGAGAAATCGCTGCTCCTCGACGGCGCCCACCTCCGTGAAATCGTCATTTCCGACCCGTCTTTCCCTAATCCCTTCTCGAGCGGCGCGGACGTCTCACGGCTGCCGAGCACGGTCCGTGTGGCGCCCGGCATTCGATCCCCCTATTTGTCGGAGGCCAGCTTGGGCGTCGAGCGGGAGCTCGATCAAAGAAACAGGCTTACGGCGGAGTACTCGTGGTTCCGCGGAACCCATTTGTTCCGCTCCCGCAATATCAACGCGCCGCTTCCCGGCACGGATCTGCGACCCGACCCGGGCTTTCTCAACATCAATCAGATCGAGTCCTCGGCGTTCTTGCACAGCCAGGCGTTGACTATCAGCTGGCGAGGGCGCTCCGGCAGGTTCTTTCAGCCTTACGCCCAGTATGTCTTTTCCGAAACGACGAACAACATGTCGGGGACATTCTCGGTTCCAGCGAACAACTACGATTTGCGCGCGGAAACAGGGCCGGCCGACGACGACGCGCGACATCGTTTCAACATGATCGGTGTCGTGGCGCTCCCTCGAGGCTTTCAAACGGGCCTGGTCCTGTCGGTCAGCAGTGGACTGCCCTACGACATCACAACCGGATTCGACGACAACAACGACACGGTTGCCAACGACCGGCCCCCCGGCATCACGCGGAACACCGGTCGCGGAACGGGAACCGCGCAACTCGACGTGCGGATTTCAAAGAGTTTTGCAGTTGTACGCGTTCAGGACGGGGGGCAGGCGCAACGGCGCGACACGTTCGACCTCATCGTGGACGTGTTCAACGCGATGAATCGAACCAACTTCAAAGCCATCGTCGGGGATATGAGCTCTCCATTCTTCGGCCGTGCCAACGTAGCCGCGCCGGCGAGGACAGTTCAATTCTCCGCGAGATACACGCTTCGACGTTAGGGGATCGAATAGGGAATGGCTTGTCGCGATCGGACGTCCGCTGGCGGCCCACCTTCCCGATTCTCCGATGCTGCGGACATTCACTGCCGCGCTGGCTGTTTCTCGAGGACGCCAACGGCGAACCGTATTCGCGACTGATGGGGCTGACAGGGCGATGACGACATCCCGCCATGGCGACTTCGCGCTCTATCGACGGCTGGCGCGCCACACGCGCTCGTCATGGCCCTCGATCATCGCGACTTTCCTGGTCGGCCTGCTCGCGGCGCCGCTGGCGCTTCTCACACCGCTGCCGCTGAAGATCGCCGTCGACAGCGTCCTGGGCTCTCGCCGGCTGCCACACTTTCTCGATGCCCTGGTCCCGGCGGCGGTCACAGGCTCTCCAACCGTCCTGCTCGCGTTCGCGGCGGCGCTCACCATGCTCATCGCGCTCGTGAGCCAGCTGCAGGCGCTCGCCAGCAAGTATCTCAGCGCCGCCGCCGGCGAACGCCTCGTCCTCGACTTTCGCAACCGGATCTTCCGTCAGCTGCAACGGCTCTCCCTGTCCTACCACGACTCGGGAGGAACGGCCGACTCGGTGTACCGCATCCAGAACGATGCCCAGGCGATCAGATCCCTTGTGATCGACGGGTTCATCCCCTCGGTGAGCGCCTTCATCACGCTCGTCTCGATGATCTACGTGATGATCCGGATGGATTGGCAGCTGACACTTCTCGCTCTTGCGATCTCACCGCCGATTCTTCTCGTGACGCAGGCATATCGCCCGCGCCTGCGCAGCCAGTCCAGAGAAGTGAGGAAGCTCGAGAGCGCGGCGATCGCGGTTGTCCACGAGGTGTTGAGTGCCCTCCGGGTCGTGAAGGCGTTCACACAGGAGGAGCACGAAAGCGAGCGCTTCATTCGCCGTTCGGACGAAGGAGTGCGCCGCCGGATTCACCTCGCACTCGCCGAGGGCAACTTCGGCCTCGTCGTGGGATTGGTCACGGCCGCGGGAACCTCTGCCGTGCTCTTCGTCGGCATCGGTCACGTGCGGTCGGGTGTGCTGTCGCTTGGAAGCCTGCTGCTCGTGATGGGTTACTTGGGAAAGCTCTACGATCCGGTCAAGACCATCAGCCGGAAGGTGGCGACAGTCCAGGGACACCTTGCCGGCATTGAGCGCTGCTTCGCCGTGCTCGACGAACCAACCGATGTCGAAGAGCGGCCCGGCGCGCAGCCGCTGGTGCGGGCCCGCGGGAACATCGCCTTCCGGAACGTCTCGTTCAGTTACGGAGAGGATCGTCCCGTTCTGCACGATGTCTCGTTCGACGCCGCAGCCGGCACACGGCTGGGGATCGTGGGCGCGTCCGGCGCGGGAAAGAGCACCCTGATGAACCTGCTCATGCGCTTCTACGACCCGACAGCCGGTTCTGTCCTGCTCGACGGCGTCGACCTCCGCGATTACAAGCTGGAGGATCTCCGCCGGCAATTCGCGGTCGTGCTGCAGGATTCGGTGCTCTTCTCCACGAGCATCGCCGAGAACATCGCGTACGGCAACCACGGGGTCGGCCGCGACGCGATCGTTGCCGCGGCGCAGGCTGCGAACGCCCACGATTTCATCGTCCGGCTCCCGCGCGGCTATGACACACAGGTCGGCGAGCGCGGTGGGCAGCTTTCGGGCGGCCAGCGCCAGCGCGTCGCCCTTGCCCGCGCTTTCCTGCAGAACAGCCCGATCCTCATCCTGGACGAGCCGACGAGCGCGGTCGACACGGAGTCGGAATCGGCGATCCTCGCCGCGATCCGGCGACTGATGCACGGTCGCACCGTGCTGGTCATCACGCATCGCTCGAGCATGTTGGAGGGCTGCGCGGCCCTCCTTGCGATCGAGAACGGCCGCGTCGTCGCCGACGTCACACGGTCTCTGGTCAGCACCAGCTCCCCGGTTGCGCCGTCCGCCGCGAGCAAGCGACCGTCGAACGTGATGAACCACCCGGCCGCTCAAGCCTGGCGGCAACTGTATCCGCGTGCGGAGCCGCTCCAGATTACTCCGCTGCGAGTGCGGAAGCGGAAGAACAAGATCTATCGCATCGAGATCGCCGGTCGTTCCGCCGTTGTCGCCAAACGCTGTGGGAAGGAGGGCGCGCTGGTCGAGCGCGCGGTCTACGAACGGGTCCTTCCACGTGCCGCCGTCCCATCGCTCGGCTACCACGGATTTCTCGAGGAGCCGGATGGGGAGCATTGCTGGATCTTCATCGACGAGGCCGTCGGCGACAGCTATTCCCGCCTGCTGGCGGGACATCGCGCCGAGGCTGGCCGGTGGCTCGGTTTACTCCACTCCTCCGCGGCGGACGTGGCGATCAATGGGCACCTACCCGATGGAGGACCGCGCCGCTACCTCGACATCCTGCAGGCAACCTGCGATTTCATGCAGCAGCACCTGGACAATCCGGTCCTGAGGCCGGACGACGTCGTGTTGCTCGAAAGGAATCAGGCACACCTCCGCGATATCGCCACGCATTGGGACCGGCTGGAGGCAGTGTGCCACGGCGCACCGAAGACGCTGGTGCACGGCGACTTCAATGGAAAGAACCTGCGAGTGAGATCCGAGAACGGCCGCACCACTGTGGTCGTGTTCGACTGGGAGGATGCCGGTTGGGGCGTGCCCGCCGTCGATCTGGCGCAGGCGGTGCTATTCAGCAGGCTCTCGGCCAGTCCGGACATCGCGACCTACTGCTCGACGGTCCGGGAGCGCTGGCCGAACGTGAGTGCCGAGGCCATGCAGCGGCTCGCGCATTGCGGATCGGCCTTTCGCGCGCTGGCCGCCCTGTCCTGGGAGTCGCCGAACCTGGCGAGTGACTGGGCGCATGCGTGTGCGACCGACCTGCAAGTGTACGTGACCGAACTGGACGATGCCCTCGAGCGCCTTGGATGGATCAAGCCATGACAACAACGGTCTGCCTGGTGCCGGCGCCGACCATCGGCTACCCGCGCGGAGGCGGGCACTTCCGGGAGTACTTGAACCGGGCTCTGGCGCTGCGCGCTATCGGATGCCGAGTGATCTGGCTGCAGGGAGTAGTGGCCCACTGGTGGGGAGGGACGTTCGAAGCAGGTGAGAGCCGGAGGCGGTTGGTGAGTGATGGCGATTGAGATGGGCGAAACGGTTGACGCATACGAGCGGATCGAACGGTCGCTCGAGGAGCGGCGGGAACCGGGCGCGACGGAGCTGCGCGATCTCGTGCGGCGTCTGCTCAATGGCGCCGCAGGGTCCGCACAGACGCTCGACCTCGAGCGCCTGAAAGCGGGAGTGTACCGGCTGCGAATCGGCGGCGGTCCCGTCCGAACGCTCGTGCTGAAATGTCTGAAGCCGGCGATTGCGCAAACGGACCGTCTCGTTGCGGAGCGGTGGTTGCCGGCGCTCGGTCTCGGCGACCGCTGTCCGCGGCTCTTGGCAGGCGGAGCGCAGCGTGACGGATGCTGGGTCTGGCACGCATATGAGGACGCAGGCGATGACACGCTCGGGCGGCGACACGAGCCGTTACACCTGAACGCAGCCGTTACGCTGATCGCCGAGCTCCACACGCGCGCCGCGACGCACCCGCTCATGCCCGAGATCCGCTGGCGCGCTCGGGACTACGGCGTGCACTTCTTCACATCGAACCTGCGCGATGCCATCGGCGCGCTCGAAGCGCTGGCCGCCCTTCGCCGCCCCGTGCCGCCCGAGTGCGCTCAGGCCCGCGCGCGCGTGCTGGAGCGCTTGTACGAGCTTCGCGAAGATGCTCCCCGACGCGTCCAGGTCATGGAGCAGGCCGGAGGACCGGATACGCTCCTGCACGGCGATCTCTGGCCGAAAAACGTTGTCGTGACCAGGGCAGGCGTGGGCGTGTGGGCTCAGCTCATCGACTGGGATCACGTCGGCGCGGGGCCGTTCAGCTACGACTTGTCGACACTCCTCTATCGCTCCTCACCCGAGGAGCGGCCGTGGATCGTGCAGCGGTATCGCGAGGCCGTGGCGCGTGCGGGCTGGCATCTTCCGGAGGTTGGAGAGCTGAACCTGCTGCTGCATACGGCCGAAACAGCGCGCCATGCGCATTGCATCCTCTTCGTTGCCCTCGCGCTCCTGCACGATGACGCCGAGTGGGCCCCGCAAGAGCTCGTGTATTGGGACCTTTACTTCGCGGCGCTCCGCCCGCCGCTGGAGGAATGAGGCTCCCATGAAGTGGCTCATCGTCACCGCCGACGACTTCGGCATCACGAGCGGAATCAATCGCGGCATCATCCAGGCGCATCGCGAGGGCATCCTCACGAGCACGAGCCTCATGGTGGACAGGCCGGCCTGCGAGCAGGCGGCCGCGCTCGGGCGTGCGTGCGGGACGTTGAGCGTCGGACTCCATCTCGAGCTGGACCCCGGGAAGCCTGAACGCATTCACGAGGAGATCGAGCGCCAGCTTGGGCGCTTCTTCCAGCTCGCCGGCGCTAGGCCCACCCACGTGGATTCTCACCATGACGTGCATTACGACCCGCGCGTCCTGCCTCACGTGCTCGCGTGGTCGGAGCGGATCGGTGCGCCCGTGCGCGGTTACTCGAGGGCCCGCCACTTCTCGAAGTTCTACGGTCAATGGGGCGGCGAAGCGCATCTCGAACAGGTCGGCGTCGAGAGCCTTCTTCGGATGTTCGACCGAGAGGTCCGCGATGGGGTGACCGAGTTGACCTGTCATCCCGGCTACGTCGAACCAGGATTTCCTTCGAGCTACGCCACGGAGCGGGAGGAGGAGCTGCGAACGCTCTGTGACGACCGCGTGCACCAGGCTGTTCTCGAAAAAGAGATTTGCCTCATCGGCTTCCGCGACTTGTCCGCGCTCGCGACAGGCATCTCCGTGGCTGAGGGAGCGAGATGATCACCGCGGTGATCTCGGTGTACAAGGTCGCCAACTTCCCGGAGGGTGGCGGCCACTTCTGGGTATACATGCAGTATGTGCAGGGGCTGCTGCGCCTCGGGTGCGACGTCTACTGGCTCGAGCAGATCATGCCCACTCCGGATCCAGAGGGGGAGACACGCAAGCTCGCGACGTTCATCGAGCGCATGAAGCGGTTCGGGCTCGAGGGGAAGACGCTGCTCTACGCGATCGACCGCGGGCGGGAAGGAGACGCCGGTTCATTCCGCTTCTTTGGATGCACGTCGCCCGAGGCCGAGGCGGTACTGCGGCGGGCGGACCTGTTGCTGAACTTTCACTACGCGATCGACCCTCGCCTGCTCACCTCCGCCCGGCGCACGGCGCTCGTCGACATCGACCCGGGGCTGCTCCAGTTCTGGATGAGCACAGGACAGCTCGCCGTTCCGCCGCACGATCATTACCTCACCACCGGTGAGACCGTCGGGACGCCGGACGCCCGCTTCTCCGATTGCGGCTTGCCCTGGATCCACATCCGGCCGCCGGTGTGTCTCGACCTGTGGCCGTTCATGGCCGATCCGCCGTCGGAGGCGTTTACGACCGTCTCCAGCTGGATGACCAGCGACTTCCTGAAAGTGACCGAGAACGGAAAGACGTTCCTGCGCGAGAACACGAAGCGGATCGCGTTTCTCCGGTTTCTCGATCTCCCTCGCCACACGCGCCAGCCGCTCGAGCTCGCGTTGTACCTGGTCGACAGGGATGCGAAAGAGAGGGCGCGCGTCGAAGGTCACGGGTGGCGGGTACGTCATTCGCGAGAGGTCGCGGGCAGTCCCGAGGCGTACAGGTCGTACATTCAGCGGTCGCGCGGCGAGTTCAGTTGCGCCAAGCCCTCGTGTAGCGGTTTTCAAAACGCGTGGATCAGCGACCGGACGCTGTGCTACCTGGCCAGCGGCAGGCCCGCCGTCGTGCAGCATACGGGTCCGAGCGCCTTTCTGCCCGACGGGGAAGGCCTGTTTCGCTTCACGACTCTGGAGGAGGCCGCCGATGGACTGGAGAGGGTCAACGCCGATTACGAGCGGCATTGCCGCGCCGGCCGGGAGATCGCGGAAGCCTTCTTCGACGCCGAGCAGGTCGTGGCCAGAATCCTGAACGAAACGCTCCGTTCGAATCCGCGGAGTATGAACGACCCGGTGCCACGATCGCAGAACGAGGCGACCGGCGTCTGAAGCGATCGCGCGGTGATCGTGCCAACGCGCCGGTGACTTTGAGTGTCGAGCGCCTCGACGGTCGCTTCTGTACGATCTCGAGAAGCGGAGATCTGCTACCCGCGAATGGAATCGGGCGATGGATGGACCGAAGGCGCATGGCCGGCTAAAGCCGCACGGACGACGAGCGTGCCACCCCGGTTGCTATTCTTCATCTCATATAAGCCGCGGTCGGCTGCCTGAAGGAGGCGGTCGACGCGTTCGCCGTCCCGCGGGTACACCGCTACACCTGCACTCGCTGAGAGGGACGGCACCTCGGCCTCAACAGCCAATTGCTCGCAGACGCGCTGCGCGACGCCGCGCGCTGCTTGTGTTTCAGTTTCGACGAGGATCATGCCAAACTCGTCCCCACCGAACCGGGCGGCCGTATCGATGGATCGACAACTGGCCCGGAGGATGTCGGCGAGGCGGCAGAGAGCCCGGTTGCCCACCAGATGGCCGTGACGATCGTTGATGCTCTTCAGATCATCAAGGTCGAGCATGACCACGGCAAACGGCCGGTTGGTGCGCTGGGACCGCTGCACCTCCTCGTCCAGCACTTCGATAAAGCGACGATGGTTGGCCAACCCCGTCAATGAGTCGCTCACCGCCAGGCGCCGCAGATCCTCTTCGACCTGCCGGTGTTGTTTCACGAGCGCCGCGACGGCCAGGGTCATCACCGACATGAGTCCGGTGAACGCCTGCAACAAGAGGATGGACTGATGCGGCGATTGCCGGATGAAGGGCCCGAAACCGTAGAGCGTGCCCCAGATGGCGATCCCCGACAACAGCATGGTGGCCGCGGTCGACGGAATGAGACCGCCGAACACGCCGAGGCCGATCAGCATCAGCCCCAGGAACAAGACCGCGGGTTCTGAGATCCGGCCCGTCCAGAGTCTCACGGGCCGTGTGCTCCAGAGGACGAGCGGCGGGGCCACGACCAGGATTCCGATCATGTCTCCCATCCACCATTCCGACCAGATGGCTCCGTACTGCGACCAGTCCGCGAAGCCACTCAAGGCAAGGCAGGTGACACCGATTGTGGCGCTGACCACGGTGCTGCTCATGCCCGCGAGAATCGCGAATCGAAAAATGTTCTCTTCGCGATCGAAGACCTCGCCACCGTGGGCGAAGCGGTTGACCAGATATGCGCCGACGGCCGCTTCCAGAGTGTTGCCCGTCGCGATGCCCAGGGAGGTTGCAGCGTTGCCGGCCGTCGTCAGGTTCACCATGAATGCGGCGACGAGGATCACGGGCCATACGCGATACCCGATGACCAGAAACGCCGCCAGCGCGATGCCGGCGGGCGGCCACACCACCGTCGCGCTGGGATTGACGTTCGCCAGCCTGAGCCCAAGCTTGCCGCCGACCACGTACGCGGCGGCAACGGCCACGACGGCCGCCAGGGTCTTGAAGGATCGTGACTGAAACATCCCGGAATCTCCGTCGCGAACTCGGGGAAGTCGGAGACTGAGGCGAGATTTTACGTCGACTAGAGGGCGATTGAGCCTGTGAAAGAATAAGAATCCCGGTAGTGTCCGCCTTTAGCCGTTCACGCGACACCGCCGCACGGCATTCGACCAGAAACGCCCGCCAGCTCGGCCGTATGCCCAGAGCAGGCGGGCGTTTCCAGGAGGCCGACTCTGTCGGGTCCGGCTGACCGCCGTCGCCACGGCTATGGCGGTCCGCCGAAGCTTCACGCGAAGGCTGAAGCCGGACACTACCAGATTGAGGGTTTTTTCACACGCTCTATTTGTCCGCCGGTGCGCCACGAAAGGGTCAAGCCCAATCCCTGACCGTCGCCTCGCTCCTCGTCTTCATCGACGCCGGCTGCCATTCGCAGACGAACAGCCTACAGCCGAAACAGGTAGCTCAGTTTGACGAAGAACTGGCGGCCGGTGTTGAGAACCGAGTCCGTGCGACGAACCGTTGATATCTGCCCCGAGTCGATCGTGAGGTTCTCTCGGCGGTCGGTATATCCAACGTAGACGGCGGTTCCAGGATTGAGGAGGTACGTGAACAGCAGATCCCCCTGCAGCCGCTTTTCGCGCTCGAGCGACACGAGCGTCACGTTGGGGAGCACTGTCGCGTAATCGAGAATCCAGCGCAGGGACAGGGGACGTGAGAACTGGTAGTTCAACTTCCACCGGGCAATCCCATTGACGAATGCATTGCGCGAAAGGCTCCCCGCAGGGAGCGTGAAGCCAGGACGCGCGTCCAGGCGGTTGTCGATGTAGGTCTGCTCGAGGGCCAGGCGTGCCGACGGCCGGAGCGCCAGCGTCAGATCCACCTCCCGCGCATCGGCGAGCGACGGCGCAAGACCGGGAGCCGGGTCGAAGTTGATCGCGGTCCCTTGCGTGTAAGTCGCCGAACCGGCCAGCCAATTGAGCCATTCGGTGCGCAGCGTGAGCGTGGTCATCTGCCTGCGGAAGCCGATCTCCTCGAACAGCTCAAAAGCCTGTTCGTGTCCGATCTCGAGCTTCGTCTCGCGGATGAAGTCGATCTTGAACCGGCTGTCGATTCTCCAGTCCTGCACCCGCCCCGCGCGATCCCGATTCCACACGGTCGAGAGCGTGGGCCCGTACTTGACGACCGGGCTGTCCCGCGGCCGCCAGCGATACTGCGCCTCCTGCTCGATCTGACGGATGTCCACGCGCTTGACGAACCCGAGTTGAGAGCGGAATCCGGGACCCAGGTCGGTGTAGCGCGCCACGTATCCGAAGTGTCTCCCGTCGTGCGCCAGTTCCAGCAGCGCTCCCGGCCCGGTGATCGACTGTCCGTTGATCGGGCGCGTTGTGCCGTGCATCGCCTGTCCGGAAAAGACCCAATTCGGATTCAGCTTGAAGCGCGCATCGGCCGAGACGACGCGGTTGGAGCTCGGACCGAAGTCCCGGCTCGTGGCAAGGAAGCCGATGCTGGATTGTTCGCCGAGCTCCCGCCGCACGCTCATCACCCCGTCAATCGTCCGCGTTCCCCGCAGTGGATCCCCCGGGGGCCCCAGCCGGCCGGACGCACGGTCGTCGATCGCGAGGCCTCCCATGGCCCAGCGGCCCGCCTTTCCCGTGAGGCGGACCCCGAACTGGGGATCGGCGACGCGGCGCGAGAAGAACAGAGTCGCCGGCGTCTGGAAGAAGCCGGCGTTCTCGAGGAAGAACGGCCTTCGCTCGGGGAAGAACACTTCGAATCGCTGGTTGATGGTCACTTGCGGCTCGTCGGATTCCACCTGGCTGAAGTCAGGGTTCAGCGCCAGGTCGAGCGCGAACGCGTCGCGCAACACGATCTTCGAGTCTACACCACCCCGGATCTCGCCCTGGCTCGCGAAGCCCGCGCCCGACGGCGATTCCGTGTCGAGGTATTGCGCGTTCGTGGACATTCCATAAGGGATGAACTGCAGGTTGCGGCCCGGAGAAATGTTCTCCAGGCCGATCGCCCGCGCGAATTGCGGGACGAACCCCTGAACGCGCTTGGTGATGTACGGCCAGTACGACTCCTCGTTGTTGCGTTGGATGACCCGTCCCAACGCGATCCCCCAGCTCTGTTCCGACGTGCTCGGGAAGCGGAGGCTCCTGAACGGAATCCGCATCCGGACGGCGTAGCCCGAGTCTGTGAGCCTTCCCTCGGATTCCCAGAGCGTGTCGAAGCTGTCGTCATCGTCCTGGCCTTCCGTGAAGATCCCGTCGAGCTGAACTCCGAGCGGATTGACGGCGAAATAGTACGCGCGCTGGCCGTCGCGGAACGTATCCAGGTAGACGAACACGTGGTCGTCGCTCGAGATCGCTTCACGTCTGGACAAGTGCGACCGAATCTGCTCCGGCTCGTCCTCGCAGGCGAAAACGACGTACAGATTCTGGTCGTCGTACGACACGAAAGCCGTCGTCTTCCGGCTCACGGGAACGCCATCGCCAGGGTCGCGCTGGCGGAAGTCCGTGAGCCGACCCTTCATCCCGGCCGGCCCGTTCAGGAGCGACTCCAGCGCCGGAGGTGGATGTCGAGGGATCTCGAGCGTCGGCGCGTCGGCTCTTGCGATTTCCGGCGTCAGGAGCACGACGGCCGACAGGAGAACCAAGCCTCCCCTCCTTCGAAGTCGCCGGGCAATCGTCATGGTCTTGCGGCCCGTGACGCACCGATCGGCGGCAGGCACTCGAATCTCCGCCGCGTGTTCATCGAGGCGATCAGGACTGTCGCATAGACCTCGGTGATGACCGCGAGGAGGATCCGCACGCCCAGAACGACTGGTACGCCCCAGGCACTCCACAGCAGGCCGGCGAGGATCGGCCCGCCTATCTCGCCCGCATCCTCTGCGAGACACATGAGGCTGATGATTTGAGTGCGGCGCTTCTTTTCGAAGCTGGAAACGTCGGCCATGAGTGCCCCCCAGGCGGGCTTGAACGCAGCTTTGCCGACGTCGTCCACGACCTTGCCCAGCGTGATACCGGCGAGGTTCGGGAGCGCCACGAACAGGATCGACGAGAGCGTGTTCGCGATTCCTCTCACCATCAAGACCAGCTTCTGGCTGACGTTATCCGACAACCAGCCAAAGAGCGGTCCCGAGAACATGACCACGAGAGTCGAGGCGGTGTACACGACGCCGGTCTCCGTCTCGCTGAGGCCGGCATACTGCGTGGCGAGAATCGGCAACAGGCCGCGCAGCATCTGTGCAGTGCCGCTGATCAGGGTGCCGAGCCCGATGTACGAAAGGATAACGAGTGACGATGCCGACGCTCTGCTGCTGTTTCCGGCGTCCCAGGTTCCCGGCACGGCCCGCACGAGCTCCAGCCGATCGTCTGCTGACTCGCTCGTCGCGCTCCTCTCCTGGACGTATCGCCCGACGATGAAGACCGGCAGGATGGACAGCACGAAGGCAGCGACGAAGACCAGCGAGTAATTGGACGCGGTCAGTCCGAGCAGGATCCCGGCGAGGGCGCTGCCGAGCGACCCTCCCACGCTCTTGGCCGTTGAGTACCATCCGAACGCCGCAGCGATCCTCTTCTGCCCCCCGTGTTCCGCAAGCAGCGCGTTGAGCGCCGGATCACGCAGTGACTGCGAGATCCCGTAGACGGAGCGCACCGTGAGCAGCTGCCAGGGAGAGCTGACGAACGCCAGCGCCAGCGAGACGACGCTGCGCAGCGCGGTGGCGGCCGTGAAGCTCGGTTTGAGTCCGACGCGATCGGCGAGCACACCCATTGCCGGCTTGAGCGCCATCGCAACGACCAGGTTGATCGACGCGAGGATTCCGATCTCCGTCAGGTGCATCCCGAGGTGATACGCGTACAGCGGCAAGGCGAAGCTGAGCATGCCGAAGCTGAGTCGGGACAGAAACCCTTCGGCGACGATGGCGATCAGGGCCAGATTACCGGAGCGTGGTTTCATTGGCCGGCCGCTGCGGCCGTCTCAACCGGCGTCAACCTGGGGAAATCCTCGAAGGCGTAGGCCTCGATGTAATCCGCGACAAGGGGCGCAGCCTCCGGCACGCCCCTGTAACTGGGGAAGTAGTTCAGATCGACGACCACCGGCCCGTCAAGACCCTCAATCATGTCCAGACCATAGAGGCCCAGCCCGCTGACTTCACCGCAACGTAGAGCGATCCGGCGCACCTCGTCGCTGACCGGGCAGGGGATCCGTTGGAGCGATTTGCCGTTCTTCGCACACTTGCCGTGAATTGCAGAAGACTGACGTGCGGCGAACACCTCCGAGCCGATGACGTACACCTTCAGCTCTTCTCCGCTGCCGGGCACGAACTCCTGGACGAGGACTGGCCGCCGTGGCGATGGAACGGACGCCAGCTGACGCGGCTCGTTCACGATATGGACGCCGTTGCCCCGGCGTCCGTCGAACGGCTTCATGACGAGCGGCCTCTCGGCGGCGACGACGGACAACAGGTTCAGATTGCCCGTCACCCACGAACGCGGAACGGGAACTCCCGCTGCGTGTAATCGCCGCGCGGTCATGATCTTGTTCTGCGCGGCAATGCAGGGGAGGTACGGGTTGAGCAGTCGTGCGCCTTGCAGATGCAGCACTCCGGCCAGACTCAGCCACAGATCGGTATGTGACTTCAGGATGTACAAGTCGTGGTTGACCGAGAGCTCCTCCGGCCGGAGGAGCATGCGCTCCGCGATGCCGATCTCGATATGAAAGCCCCGTCCTCTGAGGATGTCGAAGACGCCGACGAGGACCTGGTTCGGTGATCGGGAATTGTTGCGGAACGCCAGCATGAAATACAGTCGCGCGCGTCGCATAATTTTGGTCCGCTCGAATTCGATCCATGGACTGGCGAAGTCGAATCACGCACTCTCGCTGAGCTGGAGCTCACCTCGCATCGCACGCGTTCCAGCCGCAACGATGTAGTCGGCCAGGACGCGAGGCGCGTCAGGTACTCCCATGTAGCTTCCGAACTTCTGCACGTCCACGACGTACGGCCGGCCATCGCTCACGACCGTGTCCAGGCCGTATAAGTCGATCCCGAAAACGGCACCGCAGCGGAGCGCAACGTCCCGCAGCTCCGCGCTCAGATCGAACGGCTGGCCCAGTTTGTCCTCGTACTTCTCGATCGGCCAGATTCGCCTGATGCCGAAGAGCCTGCCTCCGATGCAGTAAATCTTGCAGTCCGGCCCGTCCGGTGGGTGGTAGCGCTGCGCCAGCATCAGGCCGTCGAGTTTCAATCCGTCGAGCTCCTGCGGTTTTCGGACGATGTGGATGCCTGCGCCGCGAGAACCGCGATAGGGTTTGAGAATGAGGGGACCGAACTCGAGGAGCGGCCGGAAGTCGCTCGGATCGCTCGCCACGTAGGTATCGGGCGTCGGCACCCCGGCCTCTTTGAGCATCCGGGTCACGATGATCTTGTTTCGCATCATCGCGACTGTCGGGTACGGGTTCAGCGTCGCGGCTCCAAGCGCATGGAGTGCTCCAGCCACGCTGAGTGCCAGCTCGGTCCCCGACTTGAGAATGTACAGATCGTTCTCGACCCGCAGGTCCGCCAGGTCGACCATCCGCTCCTCGGGGCGAAGCAGATCGAGCTTCACGCCGCGCTCGGAAAGGACGCGGAAGGTTTCACCGATGACCGGGTTGACCCAATCGAGAATCACGCCGATTCGCACAGTGGCTCCTTACAAAAAACTTCTTCGAGTAGACAGACTCCCGCCGAGACGGCCCGAGAAATCGCAACCGTACGCTGAGTCCGAGGATCGTCAAAACCTTGGATACGACGGCGGAAAGCGGCCCGCACGCAATCGCAACGACGACGTCTGGTGGTTCAGCCCCGCGTCGAGGCGAAGATCAAATCACCAGGCGCGGAGGTCGTGAACGCGGGAATCGTCTCAATCGGCGTTCGCGTTCGCGCTCCGCTTGAGGATTAGCAGGCGGAACTCTGGCGGCGCTTTGTAGATACCTTTCATGCCCGCCCTTCAACGCACGTCCAAAACACATAGCCGATCCAGTAGCAATGCGAGGGCCAATCGCACGACCGTTTTGATTCGCTTGGAAATTCCGAGGAATTCTCGCGATCTCCGGTGAGCGGTCGGACCCGGTGTTTTTGCGAAGCGCGTCTGTTGCGTCTTCGTTGCGGACATGTTACGTGGATGTGATGACTGGCTTCGCTACATCCTACGGCTGCCTGGGCCAGCCTTTGGGCGGGATCCAGGGACCGCCATTCGGTCCGACTTCGTCGGGTCTCCCGGGCGGCAACACTTTGTCGGCCCTCGCCCTGACGTAGGTATAGAGTTGCGTGATCTGTTTCTCGTCGAGCAGCTTCGCCCAGGACTGCATGGTGCCGTCGTCGCTCCCGTTTTGCACGATCCGCAGAAACTCCTTCAGCGGCAGCTTGCCGTTTGGATCGGTCAAATCCGGCGCCAGCGTCGTCCCAACCGCGTTCGTTCCATGGCATCTGAAGCAGTAGACATGCCACCATTTCCAGCCGTTGTAGACGCTCTGGTATATCTCTCGAGACTTCTGCGCGGCCGCTGCCGGCTGGCTCTGAAGTTCGGCGGGGGCAGCCATGATCCCTGCAGATGCTGCGAGCAGGGCGATCACGCCGGCTCTCCAGATCATTTCGCGTCGACCCTTCGATCGAGAAGAGGCACTCCGTAGTCCTTGAGGATTTTGCTGATTTCGGCGCGCCTTCTGCCGATCGCCTTTTCCACTCGGGCTCTCAGCGCGTCATCACCGCGCCTGACGCCCACTGAGATGTCGAACGCGAAGGGAAGATCCCCTTTTCCGGATGGGATGGGGACCACCACCAATGGGACCCGCTGGTGCGCGACAAAGTATCCGGCGGCGGGCCCCCACACGATGGCTGCATCGATCTTCCCGTTGGCGACGGCATCGATGATCGTGCCCGGTGGATTCTGCCTGGAGTAAAACGTGTCGAACCCGATCACGTTGTCGACGACGCCCCTTTTTGCCAGCTCGTGTACGGGAGGGGGATTGGTGTAGTCGTCGCCGAGGAGATGTACGCCGATCCTGATTTTCTTGAGAACCGGATCGTCGAGAGATGTGATCTGAAGTCCCTTGCCTTTGGGATACACAAAGACATAAGAAGACCGGTAGTACGGCGTCGTGGTCCGAACCAGGTCGTAGCCGGCAGGCACACCGATCACGACGTCGCAACGCCCCTCCTTCAACGTGGCGTTCATGGTGTTTCGGATGAATCCCCGGCGTTGTCCCCACCAGATGTAGCTTGGAGACGCGCCCAGTTCTCTGGCGAGCACGTCAGCGATCTTGTTCTCGAAGCCCTCCAACTGCCGGTTGGAAAACGGGAGGTTCTCCGGATCGGCACACACACGGAACTGCTTTTTTCCGTCTCCGAGAGCGGAGCAGGGGCAGAGCAGACACCACGCCACCAGCATGCCGGCGGTCGCGCGTGTGATCTGCCCCATGAGTCTCAGGTTCGTTGACGGGTCGTCATGGAAGCGAGAACACCGTCAAGACACCACCCTGGTTGCTGAAATTGGCCACGTCTCCAAACGCGCCAAGCGCTCCAAGTCCCGCCGTCGGATCCTCCGCTCCGATGTCGGCGGCGACTCCGATGCCCGACCATCCGCCGATGCCCGAGAGCACCGCGATGTACTGCTTTCCGTCGGGTCCCACATACGTCATCGGATTGCCAATGATTCCAGATGGCGTCTTGAACTTCCACAAAGCCTCACCTGTCTTGGCATCGACCGCTTTCAGCCAGCCCTCCATGGTGCCGTAGAAGACCACGTCACCGCCAGTGGCGAGGGCGCCTCCCCAGTTCGCCAGACTTTCCTTCACGCCCCAGACCTTCTTGTTCGTCGTCGGATCCCAGGCCATGAACTCGCCCCTGTTGCCGCCCGGACCGGCGTGGCTCACCACGATCGCCCCCACGTAGGGCTGGCCCTGCTGGTACTTGACCTCCACTCCTTCATAATCCATGCAGAGATTGTTGGTCGGCACGTAGAACAGATTGGTTCTCGGGGAGTAGGCGACAGGCTGCTGATTCTTGCCTCCCATCGCGGAGGGACATATGTCCTTCGTGTTTTTGGATGCGGACGTTCTCTTCTCGGGATTCTCGATGGGCTTGCCGGTCTTCAGATCCACCCCCGTCGCCCAGGTGACCACGACGAACGGGTCGGCCATGAGCAATTCACCGGTGACCCGGTCCAGCACGTACGCAAAGCCGTTGCGGTCGAAGTTCACCAGGGTCTTTCGCTGTTGTCCTTTGATGGTGAGATCAACCAGGACGTTCTCGTTGATGCCGTCGTAGTCCCAGGCATCGTGCGGCGTCTTCTGATAGGCCCATTTCGCCTTCCCGGTATCGGGATCCCGCGCGAAGATCGTCATCGACCATTTGTTGTCGCCGGGCCGTTGATCCGGATTCCAGGACCCGGGGTTCCCGCTGCCGTAGTACAGGAGGTTCAGCTCCGGATCGTAGCTGTACCAGCCCCAGGTCGTCCCGCCGCCTCGTTTCCACTCATCGCCCTTCCAGGTCTCAACCGAGCCTGGAAAACCAACTTCTGCCTCCGGGCCCGTGCTGTACATGCGCCAGACCTGCTTGCCGGTCTTCACATCATTCGCGGTAAGGAACCCGCGCACGCCAAACTCGCCACCGCTGATCCCGGAGATCACCTTGTCTTTGATCACAATGGGTGCGGCGGTGACGGTCTGGCCGTTCTTGTAATCTCCCTGTTGAACTTTCCACAGCTCCTTGCCCGTTTCGGCATCGAGCGCGACCGTCGTGGTATCCAGCTGATTCTGAAAAAGCCGGCCGTCTGCATAGGTCAAGCCCCGGTTCACCGTATCGCAGCACGCGATCGGAATGACCCGCGGATCCTGTTTCGGGACGTATTTCCATTTGACCGGTGCCCCTTCCTTTGTCAAGTCGAGGGCATAGACGATGTTCGGGAAAGGCGTGTGGACGTACATGGTGCTGCCGACCACCAGCGGTCCACCCTCGTGTCCCCGCAGCACGCCTGTCGAAAATGACCAGGCGGCCCTGAGAGTCTTCACGTTGTTGGTGTTGATCGCACTCAGCGCGCTGTACCTTGTCGAGGCGAAATTCTTGTTTGGCATCCCCCATTGCTTGTCTTCCTCTTTTGCCTGGGATGCACTGCCTGGGGCTTGAGCACCATTGTCCATGCAGGCGGTTGTGATTACCGTGAGCACGGCCGTCGCGAGGAGCAGCATCGATAAGCGTTTCATTTCATCGTCCCTTCCTGCCGACGCGGCTATTCTCAGTTCTGCTCTTACCACTCCTGGCCTTGGGGAGTATGTTCTCGCCGGCCCAGTTCAGGATGACGTCCGCGACCTCGAGGTTATTCGTCCCGAGCATCATCATGTGCGTCGTGCCATTGAAGATCGGGTTCCCCAACTCGTCGAGCTTGATGTAGTCCGCCTTCGCCGTGCCCTGCCCGGCCGTGCGTCTGGCTTTGATGGCGTTGACGGTCGTGTCGCACACCTCACTCGTCGCCGTGTAGTCGCCCTTCAGCGCCATGTAGGGGATCTTGTCGAAGTCCTCCGCCTTCAGCCCGCTGTTCGGGAGCGAGCAGGACCCTTCGATCGTGATGAGCCCTTTCAGCATGTCCAGGTGACCGCGTTCCTTCAGGATGCGGACCATGTGATGGCCCATGATGCCCGATTGCGAATGGGTGGCTACGACGGCGCCGCCGAGCCGCTCGACCAGCTCCGCCAGATCTTTCGGGGTCCATGTATTGGCGGGGGAGATCTCGGTCGGATCGCACGTGGCACAGGTGGAGCCGGGCAGCGTGACCTCCGCGTTGGGAACCAACTGCTTGTAGTACTCGAGCGCGTAGTAATTGCTGGGTCCTGCTGGAGCCTCGGCGATGGCCCCGGCGCGCGAGACGATGTTGGCGTCCGCGGAGAGCGGGTAGGCGGGGTAGTAGCCTTTGCCGTGACTTGTGTCGGTCGGCGGGTCGCCCGGATCGCCGTGGCGGATCAGTGTACCAGTGAGAATGTTCGATCCTGCCGGGCTGAGATGTCCGAACCACGCGGTCCAGGCGCCGTTGTCGGTGATTCTGCCGAAGCCGGGCATCCGCGCGGTCCCGTTCGTGATGTCACCGTTCCGGATCATGGCGGCGGCTTCATGGATGACGGACTCGTCGAACCCCGAGCGTCCGCGTCCCGCCTGATCGACGATGTAGGTGGAAATCCCCTGACGCACGAAATACGGCGCCCAGCCTTCGCGTCCGTCGGGGGTCGACTCCAGACACGCCGCCGTATGCGTGGACCCGTGCACCATGATGACCGGTGGCATGTTCGGTTTCTTGTTCGCCGGTACCTGGAACTGCACGTACATCTGGCCGATGGTGATCTGGTTGGGGGCCGGCGCCTGATTCGGGTTCGGCGGGGCTGGCGTGGCATAGGTGGTGACCTTCGGTACGCCGCCGATGAAGAAGCTGCCCTGGTCCTCGATGACCAGCGGTTTCTTCAGGAATTTCCTTGTCTTGCTGCCCTCCTGCGCCAGAACGCTCGCCGTCGTGGTGACGAGGAGGACGGCTGAACACAGCCCCCCGCCGACTCGCTGCAGAAAACGACGTTCACGCGTCATGGAATCCTCCTTTGTATGGGTGAGCGGCGGAGGCCCGGAACGGCGCGGGCGCCCGAGTGGACGGAGGCTACGCCTCGCGACCGGGCGTGTCAAACTTGGTGCTACAATTCCGCAGACATCTTCGGAAGGCGGTATCCTCGCACGTCCCCGGTTCGCTGCGATGGCTCGCGGGCGTGGTGGGGCGGCTGGCTGCTACGGGCGAAACGTCGTGGCTGATGGACTATCTCAGATGCGCGATCTGACCAGACGCGTGAAGATACTTTGCACCCCAGCGCGGGTGCCGCGCTGGGGACCCCGCTTCTGCACCCCAGCGCGCGTGCGGCGCTGGGGAGCCCGCCTTGGCGTGGCGAGCGCCATCATCGTCGTGGGTCTGACGGTCGCGACGGCCGCCGGCCGGCAGACATCCCCCGCCAGGCCATTTCCTGCCTACAAGGCGCCGCGCCTGGCCGATGGTCATCCCGACTTGAACGGCCTGTGGCAGGCGTTTGTGACCGCGAATATCGACCTCGACGACCACGAGGCGCAGTCGGGACCGCACCCGGAGCTGCTGGGCGCCTACGGCGGGTGGCCGGCGGGACAGAGCATCGTGGAAGGCGGGGAGATTCCGTACCAGCAGTCGGCGCTGGCCAGGAGGAAACAGAACCTCGAGAATCGGATGAAGGTCGACGTCAGCGACGACAAGAAGTGGCACGACCTCGGCGATCCGGAATTCAAGTGCTACATGCCGGGCGTGCCGCGGGCGACCTACATGCCGTTTCCCTTTCAGATCGTCCAGGGATCGAGTCCCTACATTTTGATCGCGTACGAATTCACGAGCGCGACGCGCACCATTCGGATGAACTGGAAGGGAGACGCGCCGACCGACTCGTGGATGGGATGGTCGCGCGGACGCTGGGACGGCGACACGCTGGTGGTCGACGTCACGGGACAACGCGAGGAGACCTGGTTCGATCGCGCGGGAAACTATCACAGCGACGCGCTTCACGTTGTCGAGCGGTACACGCCGGTCAGTCCGTACCACCTGATGTACGAAGCCACGATCGAGGATCCGAAGGTTTTCACACGGCCCTGGAAGATCGGCTTTCCGCTCTATCGCCGGATGGAGAAGAACGTGCAGCCGTTGGAGTTCAAGTGCGTGCCCTGGACCGAGGAGCTGTTGTTCGGGAGGTTTCGGAAAACACCGTGACGGATCCGTCCAGATGTGAGAGCAGGCATCCTATGAGGTATCGATTGCGAACGTCGATGGTCGTCCTGGTGATGTTGCTTGTCGCGCTAGGCGCGGTCGCGGAACAGGCGCCGCCGGCAAAACCGGCCTCCCCCGCCCCGCCCGCGTCTGCCGTGCCGTCGAAGCCCGCCCCGAAGCGGCCTGCGCCGCCGAAGGCGTGGACCCCGACTCGTACGCCGTGGGGCGATCCGGATCTGCAGGGCGTCTGGAACGACGCGACCAGCACGCCGCTTCAACGCCCCAGCGCGCGCGCCGGCAAAGACGTGCTCTCAGACGAGGAGGCGAACGAGTTCCAGCAGGAGCTCGCCTTCGATCTGACGCGCGATCGGCGCGATGGAGGGCCCGAGGTCGACGTCAACCGCGCGTACAACGATCACTGGATGGACGCACGCAGGCTGAAGATCACCGCGGACCGCCGCACCTCGCTGATCGTGGATCCGGCCGATGGAAGAATTCCTCCGCTGGTGCCTCTCAGCCCCGAGCGACAGAAGGCACGGGCCGCCCGCGCGGACGCGAATGCCCGCTTCAACGCCGGCATGCCTTACAGCCCCGAGGAAATGTCTTTGCCCGTGCGGTGCATCATCCGCACCGATTCACCGCCCTACCTGCCGACGATCTACAACAATGATTTTCAGATCTTCCAGAGCCCCGGGTTCGTGGTGATCGCGCCGGAGATGATCCACAGCGCACGCATCATCCCGCTCGACGGCCGGCCGCACCTCGGCAAAAACCTGCGCCAATGGCTGGGAGACACGCGCGGCCGCTTCGACGGCGGCACGCTCGTCATTGAAACCACTAATTTCAGGACCGACGATGGCGTGGTGTTTCAGGGGGCGAATCCCGCGACCTACAGGATCACGGAGCGCTTGACGCGCGTGGCGCCCGACACGATCAGCTATGAGTTCACGGTCGAGGATCCGACGACCTGGACCAGACCGTGGACCGCCTTGATCCCGTGGACCAGAATCGATCCGGCCGAGCAGATGTACGAGTACGCGTGTCACGAAGACAACTTCGATATCGTGCACCTCCTGAGTGGCGCGCGCACGCGCGAAAAGAACGGGGAAGGCAAGAGGTAAACGCGATGCGGACAAAGCTGTGCGTTGTCGTTGCTGGTCTCGGCCTCCTTGCCGCGCTGACGGCGAAGCCGGTGGTGGCCCATCATGCCTTCGGCGCGGAATTCGACGCGAAGCGGCCGGTCAAGTTCAAGGGCACCGTCACGAAGATGGTCTGGGTCAACCCGCACGCCTGGATCTACGTCGACGTGAAGAAGGCCGACGGCAGCGTGGAAGAGTGGATGGTGGAAGCCGGGACGCCGAACACGCTGCTCCGGCGGGGGTTTACGAAGCAGTCGCTGCAGGCCGGCACGGAGATCACGGTCGACGGGTATCAGTCCAAGGATGGGTCTCTGAGAGTCAACGGCCGCGACGTCACGCTGCCGAACGGCCAGACGCTCTTTCTCGGCTCGTCCGGTACTGGCGCTCCCTACGACGAGAAGACCAAGAAATGAACAGGGACCCTGCTACGGCCTCACCCTGACGTACTTCTGCAGCCGTTTGGGTGCAGGCTCCCCACCGTACACGTTGCCGTCCTTGTCCACCGCCACGAACTCAGCGCCATTCCCAGGGGTGACGCGTGGATCGCCCCACGGATACAGGATGAAGGCGCTCATCCACCCGGTTCTCGCGTCACCGATCCGGATCCCCATCTCCCAGCCCGGATTCTGCACATCGTCGGACTCCGAGTCGGCCACATAGATCTGGTCCCTGCTGTCGAAGAAGATTCCGCTCGGCTTTCCGAACTGCGTCCACGTCGCCAGCGACTTCCCCTCCTGATCGAAGATCTGAATCCGGTTGTTCCCGCGGTCACCCACGAACACGCGGCCCCTGGAATCGATCGCGATCGCGTGCAGAGTGTGGAACTCGCCCGGCGCCCAGCCGGTCTTTCCCCAGTCCTTGATGAACTTGCCGTCCTTTGAAAACTTCACCACGCGGTTGTTCCCGTTGTCGACGTGACCATCGGCGACGAAGATGTCTCCGTTGGGAGCGACGGCGATATCGCTGGGGGAGTTGAAGTGATCGGGGCCGCCTCCGGCTACTCCCGGCGTACCCAGCGTCATCAGTACTTTTCCGTCAGGGCTGAACTTGACGACCTGCTGACCGCGCTTGTCGCCTTTCGGGGTCCGGTTGGCGGCTACCGCGTCGGTGATCCAGACGTTGCCGTCCCTGTCGACATCGAGTCCGTGCGGCCAGATGAACATGCCGCCGCCGAAGCTCTTGAGCACGTTGCCGTCCTGATCGAACTCGTAGACCGAATCGGTCTTCGAATCCCGGCATTCGTCACCGAACCGGGCCTGATCGTACAAAGGATCGCATCGAATGATGGCCCAGATGCGGGTGCCGCCGGGAGCGATTCCGACCTTTCCGACGGCTCCCATCTTTCTGCCGTTCGGAAGCTTGGCCCAGCCCTCGACGATGCGATACGGATTCGGGAGAACCTGCCCGAGGACAGCTCCTCCATTGAGAGCCAATGCGACCACCAGTCCGAATCGTTGTGCATTTCCCATGGCTGCACTTCTCCTTTCCTGGCGTGTCTCGCCCGTTGACGATACGAAATGGTGGCTCAATCCGCACAGCCGGCGGCCACCGCTAACGCCTGGCACACCTCGCGCATCTTTGAAGGGCCGGCATGACCAGACCCATCTCGGCGAGCGGTGCTTTTCGACTGGCAAGATTACAGTGCTGCCCTTCGTGCGGCTTTGCAAGGAGCTCGAGCTTCCGTAGGTCCCTTCCCGTGAAACGCGTCCGTTTCCAACTGAGCAAAAAAACGTTTCACGGCGGCCAGGGCCAGCGCCTTCGAGGTGGCGATGCGCGCCTGCTCGTCGCGGATGCCGCCGACGCTGATGCGCAGGAACGTATCGCCGCAGAGGACATAGAGTGCGCCGGCGAAGCCATTGCCCGTCCAGTAGGCTTCTTCGCCGACGCCGGCAATCGGGCGTGCCCGGGTGTCGCGCTCCTTCTCCGCCTTCTCCGGTCCGGTGGAATGAAACTGCTGGCGCCAGTACTCTCGCGGCGTCAGCGTGGAGCCGCCCGCCGCATTCGCGCGAGCAACCATCAGGCTGACGGATCGCGCCGAGGAAGTGCCGAAGACGCACTGCGACGTCAGCAACGCGCCGGCCGCCTGCGTGCCGCCGGGTTTGCGTTCCTTCACCGAGCCGCCGAGAACGGCTTCGACCTCGGCGCTCGTGAGCAGCGCGCAGGCGTCCGCGGCTGTCGAAGACGCGGCAGCGCGCTGGCCGTCATCGGCAACCAGCGAAACGGCGAAGAGAATGACGAGCAGCAATTGAATTAGGAATTAGGAATTTGGAATTTGGAATTCGGGATTCGGAATTTGAAACTTGGAATTCGGCACGTGCGACGGTTCGAACCTGGTTGCGAATTCCAAATTCCAAATTCCAAATTCCGAATTCCTAAGTGCCGTCGAACGCCTTGAAGAGCCCGAGGCCGCCAACCTGGCGCGCGATGGTCGCCAGCGCGTCCTGCGCGCTCGCAGGACCCGTCGAGGCATTCTGCCTCGGATCCGTGACACACGAGCCGGTGCAGCCGTCGGCATAGCCGACGAGCACACGGCCGGTTCTGTCGACCGTGATGTCGTTGAAATCCAGCAGATTGCGGCAGGGATTGCTGCCTCCCTGGTTCCAGATGCAGCCGCGCTGAACCGGATCCGACGGCGTCGCGTCGGCGGTGGTCCACGAACCGCCGCCGTCGTAGGTGAACGCCACGTACAAATGCCACACGCCGGGAAAGCCGGACGCCTGCGTGTCGCCCGCGGTCCGGGTGCCGAGGAATGCGAATGCCGCGCGATCATCGTCGCCGGCGATCACCTCGGCGAATTCGGCATTCCGAACCCTGAACGGCGTGCCGGCATCTTTCGACGTGGTCCAGTGCAGCCCGCGATCCTGCGAGACCGAAATCTTCGCGTGACCATCGCCGTTCACATACCCGAAGTAGATGGTGTTGTTCGCGCCGGCGGCGATCGACGGATCGCTGCCCGGATTGAGACTGGTCGCGTCGGGAACGGTGCGAACGACCCACGACAGCCCGTTATCTGTGGACACAGCCACGCCGGGCCGATCCACGTTGTTTTCGTCGAAGCAGTCCTCGTTGGGAACGTACACCGTGCCGTCCGGCGCGACTCGAACGTGGCCGTGCAGACCGCCGCACGTCCCGGGCGCGATCGGCACGTCGACGCCGTCTACGCTCGCAAAGGTATAGATCGGGATGCCCGGTCCGAACGTGAGCCCGCCATCGTCGCTCCTCGAGCAGAACGCGGTGACGATATCCTGCGAGCAATAGTAAATCGCGTGCGGGTACTGGGTGCGGGTCAGAGGCGCCGGCGACGCATACGGTCCGCCTCCGACCGTCTGATGATCCACGCCCGCCGGCTGACCAGACCCCTGCGTCGGCAGCCATGTCTCACCATCGTCGTCGGTGAACGACAGCTCGCTCGTCACGAGGTTGAGCTGTGACGAGAACGTCCGGTTCGGTCCGCCAAGACGACCGTCGTCGGTAAAAAGGATCGGATCCAGGCTGACGCGCGCAAATGGCGAGCGCTTGTCGGCCCAGATCGCCGTGGCGGGCTTGACACTGTCGTCGAATGTGACGCGAAGCGTATGGTTGCCCGCTTCGATGAATACGTTGCCGGTTTTCCAATCGACACCGATCGAGGGCTCGCCGGCATCGTGTCCGGCGGCGGTCGTGGATCCGACTGCTGGCGTGATGCAGTTGGGAGGCGGCGTCGGTGACGGCGGAACCGTGATCGGGCAATCCTCGGGAGCGAAATAATTCACGAACGTCGGGGCGCCGGACGGCGGCCGCGCCATGGGAGCGGTCGGCCGCGCTGCGACGGTCAAGCTCGCCACAGCATGCACCGGAGTCGGCAGGGGCGAGAGCGCCGCCATCGATCGGATGTGCCAGAGGCCATCGAGGCCCGCAATCACGGGCTTGAATTCCCAGTGCACCGGACCGGACGTACTGCTGACAGAATCACCGGACGACTGAGCCGCGACAGAATTTCTGTCACCAGTGGATAACGTCACAACCGCGACGAAAAGAGCCGTGGAGAGAAGAACGAAACGCCGCGAACGCATTCGCATGGCCCACCTCCGGCCTGAATCCCTGATGTGTCATACACGAGCTGGCCCGAAATGGCTGGCTTCAAGCAAACGTCATTCCAAGTTCGCGCGACAAACGGTTTCAGAACGTCGGTGAAGGCGCTGAGACTGTTAAGCGCTTGAGATGAAGCGCTTGCAGAGCCACGAGTGAAGAAAATGGGTTCCGGGAGCGCGCGGATCCTCGATGGTCCAGTGTTCTCGAACGAAACGGCGGCCGTCGAGGACTGTACAGTTGGTGTGGCTCGACGAGGTGTCGCGGCCTTCACACAATTCGACAACGACGGAGCCTCCGAACGAACCCGTGCCGGTATCGCGCGGCGCCGGAGCGTGGACGTGGACGTTCCCGACTCCACTCGCATACCTGAACGCACCAGAGTGGTCCGGCAGGATCCTGGTTCCCGATTTCGAATGGAACACAACCACTGGATCCACCCGCTCGAACCAGGCCGACAACCCCGCGATCATGGACGGCTCCTCTGTGAACGCGCCCGGCCCATTCCAGGCGGTCGCACGGGAGCGTATGGGAGGATCGGTGATCGAATTGGTGGGAAAATCCCGGACGCGCGGGCGGGGATCATCGCGTGCGTCTACGGTTGTCTACGGTCTGCCGCGAACCGGTTTCGTCGTATGCTGTTGATGCTCAGACGCTTGGAGGTGAGAGTCCTCTACCCGGCCTGAGGGAGATGAAGGGTCAGCGACAACGCAAGGGCTGCCGCCGCGAGCGAGGTCTGAAGGAAGCGCAGTGCAAACGTGCGAGTGGATGGACAAATTACTTCAGCGGGTCAGCGTACGTCAGTGAGCACAGCTTCCGAGCCGGTCCTCGATATTCCGTCGCCGACACCGGACCATCTGAAGCAGAAACTGCGGCTGCGCAGGTTCCTGTTCGCCAGCGCGTTCTCCGTGCTGTATCTGATTGTCCTCGGCGCCTTCCACATGCAGGACAAGATCGGCCGCGCGACATTACTGCAGGCGTGCTCGATCGTCGGCGCGTTGATCATTGTCTTCTCCGGCGTGTTTCGCGCGGGACTCAATCTCCGATTTCCCGACCCGAGCCTGACAGGGTGGCAGCTTCTGGCATCGGTCTTCACGATGCTTTACATCGTCTACCGGGCTCCGGACACACGGCTGGTCTTCACCGCATTCTTTTTCGTCGCGTTCATGTTCGGCATGCTCCGCCACAGTGGCGTGAAGCTCGCCGTGCTCGGCTCGGTCTCGCTCTTTTCTTTTGCGCTGATGTCTTTGGGCGCTATGGCGGCGAGGAGTTTGTCCAGATCTGCCGGCACACCACGTTGGCGGGGGCGGTCGCCAACGCGGAGCGGCTGCGCGAGCGAATCGGCGCGCTCGACGTTCCCGTTCCACACTCGATCGGTCGCCTGACGGTATCGATCGGCGTGGCGCAGTACAAGCCGGGTGAAACCATCATGCAGACCTTCGCCCGCGCCGATGGGGCACTGCACAAGGCGAAGCAGCGGGACCGCGACCGGGTGGAATGCTAGTTCATCGAGCGGGCAGCGTGAAGGCCACGTACTCGCCTGAATAGTTGCCGCCGCTGATCGCCACGACGATGTACTGCTTCCCGTCCACGAGATACGTCATCGGCGAGGCGCTCTGCGGCGCCGCCATCCACACCGCGCCGACTTCCTTTCCCGTCGCTTTCTCGTACGCCCTGAGCATGGCGCCGCGTGGGTGCTCGGGAGTCGTCGTGAGCTGCGGGTCGCCCATCACGACGAGCGTCTTCGTCACCATGAGACCGATGCCACCGGTGCCCGCCTGTCCCGTCCGGGGAATCGTGAGGCCCTTGAGCGCCGGGTGATTGCGGACATTGTCCGGCGTGTCGCCGTGCGGCACCTGCCAGACGATCTCGCCGCGGTCGAGATTGATCGCGGCGATCGTTCCATACGGTGGTTTGAGAATCGTCAAGCCGTCGACGGTCAGTCCACCACCGCCACCACCGCCGCGACCGCCGCCTTGCGCGGGGGCGGCCGCCGGCGCCGGTGGAGCCGCGGCTTGCGCCTGCGCGCGCGGCGAGTCGGCCGCGCAGCAGTCACCAGGTCCCAGGACCTCCTGGAATGGCCGCCCGGCGACACCCGACACGTAACGGATATCCGAGAAGCGTGGAGGCGGCGTGACGAGCGACGTCGCGGTGATGCCGACGTTGTTCGCGTTGGCGATGATGGTATGCGTCTCCGGATCGTAGGCTACGCCCGGCCAGTTGGTGCCGCCGACCGCATTCCCCATGTTGATCGCGCCGAGGATGCCGTTGACGTCGCCGAGCACCGCCGGGTTGTACATCCAGGGCGCGACCCTGTACCGCTCGAGATTCTTGAGCGCCTGCGCCCGCAGCTCCGGTGTGAAGTCGATCAGATCGTCGGGCACCTTGAGCGAGTTGCGGGCATACGCCGGCGGTTTGGTCGGGAACGGCTGCGTCGGGCTCGTCTTCTCCCCGGGCACGTCGGACTGCGGTACGGGACGCTCCTCGATCGGCCACACGGGCTGCCCGGTCACCCGGTCGAAAACCCAGAGGAAGGCCTGCTTGCCGGGGACCGCCACCGCTTTGATCGCGCGCCCGTTCACGGTGATGTCCGCCAGGATCGGCGCGGACGACATGTCGTAGTTCCAGATCGGATGGTGCACCAGCTGGAAATGCCACTTCCGCTGGCCTGTTTTGAGATCGACGCACACGAGGCTTTCGGCAAACAGGTTGTTCCCGGGCCGATGGCCGCCGTAGAAGTCCGAGGTGGGCGTCTCCACCGGCAAGTACACCAGGCCCAGCTCCTCATCGACTGTGATTTGACTCCAGACGCCCGTGTTCCCGTTGACCGCCCACGACTCGTTCTCCCACGTGTCGCTGCCGAACTCGCCGGGGCGAGGGATGGTGTTGAACGTCCACAACAGCTTGCCCGACCGCGCATCGAACGCGCGCACGAGGCCCTTCGTGTTGTTGTGCGTCGACACCGTCGCGCCTTCCCGCATCGAGGAGCCGACAATGATCACATCCTTGACGACGGCCGCCGTGGAGTGCACGCCGATCTCGCCGGTCTCCAGATCGATCGGCTCGCCCTTGCCCTTGACCGCGCCGACCTTCAAGTCGACGATGCCGTCCTTGCCGAACGACGGGATCATCGCGCCGTTCTTCGCGTTGAGCTCGACGAGCCGGTAGCCGGTCGTCACGTAAATGACCCGGTCGTCGCCGCTTCCGTCGGTCCAATACGACACGCCGCGCCCCGAGAGCTGCCGCGGCGCGATCGCCGCCCGTCTCCCTTCGCGGAGGCTGTGCGCCCAGATCATCTCGCCGGTCCTGCCGTCGAGCGCGACCACGGAACGGCGTGTGCCGCCGGTGGTGTAAAGCACGCCCTTGATCGCGAGCGGCGTTCCCTCCAGCTTGTACTCAGGGCGCGGTCCCAGGCTGTCGGTCTTGAAACGCCACGCCACTTCGAGCTTGCCGAAGTTGGTGGCGTTGATCTGATCGAGCGGGGAGTACTTGGTCCCGCGCACGTCCGCGGTGTAGTGGGTCCAGTCGCCGTTGGCCGTCGAAGGCTGGCGCGGGGCGCCCGCCCGATCCTGGCCCGATAGTCCCGTCGAGATCCCGGCCAGCACCGCGAGCAGCCACAGGAGCTTCAAGCTGCGTGTCACGTCCCCTCCTCGTGATCCATTGTCACATGTAACGCCTTGGCCGGTCCCAAAGCCGCAGGGCGAGGCTTTCCGCCTTCGCTGAAGCTACGGCGGACCGCCGAAGCCTTGGCGGAGGCTGGTCAGCCGCGCCGAACGGCAACGTGTCTGTCTACGCTCGTGGTGAGCCTGTCGAACCACGAGCCCCTACTGGTGGCTCGTCCTTCGACAAGCTCAGGACGAGCGATTTGTTCCTACCTGTGGAAGCGCGCGACGAGAACGGCTTTCCCGAGGACGTGGCCGTCCATCGCGTTGACCACGGCCGTACGCGTTTCGGCCGTTTGTTGCGGCGTGCCCTGTGGCACCTCGAGCCTCGTGTCCAGCGCGTACAATTCGAAGGTGTAGTGATGATAGGGACCCGCCGGCGCGCCGGGCCCCATGTAGGCGTTCGATCGGAGGCTCACCTGGCGGCTGCCGTCGGGCAACTCGCCCTGCGCGACGTTTTCCGGGAGACCCGTCGCCGTCCCCGGGATGTTCCAGATCAACCAGTGCGTGATGTCCATCTTCGAGCCCTTGTTGAGGACGGGCTCGGGATCGTGCATGAGCAGCACGAAGCTCTGCGTGCCGGGAGGCACCTGCGACCACTTGAGCTCCGGCGATGGCGCGGTCGCGCCGGCGGCCTGCGTGTACTTGTCGGGGATGACGCCGCCGTCCTCCCATGCCGTCGACGTCATGATCAGAGGGGGCGTCGCAGGTCCACGACCGCCGCCTCTGGCCTGCCCGCCGCCCCCGGGCGCTTGCGCGATCGCCGGAGTTGATCCCAGCGCCCACAACGTCGCCGCGGCCAGCAGGCATTTCGCCGATCGCATCACGTTTCTTCGCATGGCTTTTCTCCTCGCGCGCACGTCGCGCGTACCGCGGCTATGTTACATAATCCGCGCGTGAGATGGCGCATCTGCGCGGCATTGTGACGCAGGCCCTGGCCCCGGTCCTGACACCCCACGGCCGCCTGCTGCTCGCGCCGGTGGATGATGCGCCGGCCCTGGCGCCGGATCAGTCGCGCAGGATCGAGGAGTCTTTTGCGCGCGGATCCGGTCACGGGCTCCTGCGGCTCGGCGCGGCAGAAGTCGGGAGCGTGCTCCCGCCCGTGTTCGGCTACTGGCGGGAATTCTCCGCCCGCTTTGTGACAGCCGTGTGCACGCTGTCGGACGCCGGCGATCGCGGAGTGCTGGCTGCCAGGACGTTCTGGGGCAAAGCCTGGTGCGACAGCCTCGAGCGCTACAGCGACTACGCGAATCGGCTGCCACGCGGCCGGACCTACATCCGCAACGGATCGGTCGTCGATCTGCAGATCGCGCCGGGGAGAATCGGTGCGATGGTGAGCGGCTCAGACCTCTATCGGATCGAGGTGAAAGTCGCCGCCGTAACGAGGGCCAGATGGACTGCCATCTGCAGGGATTGTGCGGGCGCCATCGACTCGCTCGTCGAGTTGCTGCAGGGACGGCTCTCGCCGGGCGTGATGGCGCGCATGTGTCAGGAGAAGACGGGTCTGT
>QHWJ01000158.1 GCA_003222535.1 Acidobacteriota bacterium
CGTTTCTCACAACGGAAGAAGTCCTGGAGTATCTCCAGGTCAACCTCCGGACCGTGTACCGGCTGATCAAAGCCGGGAAGATTCCCGCCGTCCGCGTGGGCCGGCAGTGGCGGTTCCGCAAGCGGGACATCGATGCGTGGCTCGACAGCCAGCGTCCGCGCGGCGGCTCGCGGCCCGCAGCACCCGCGGCCCCGGTTCGTCCGGCCACCGGCACGACACGGCCGCGCGTGCTCGTCGTCGACGACGAGGCGAGCATTCGGGACCTTCTCGCAAAGACGCTGGCGCTCGCGGAGTACGACGTCGACGTGGCACCCGACGGCCGCACGGCCATCGAGCGGATGCGGCTCTATCCGTACGACCTGTTGATCGCGGACCTGAAGATGCCGGGCATGGACGGCCTCACGGTCATCCGTGAGGCGAAGCGATACAAAGCGGACCTCCCCGTGATCATCATTACGGGGTTCTCCACCGAGTCGAGCGCGATCGAGGCCGTGAATCTCGGCGTCGCCGGCTACCTCACCAAGCCGTTCCGCGTGCCCCAGGTGCTCGCCGCCGCCGCTAAAGCGCTCGGAGAATAGCGCTTCGCCTATTATGGCTAAGGGCTAAGGGCTAAGGGCTAAGGGCTGATGGCGGAGGGTTGATGGGCTGACCATCCTCCCATTGCCCATTAGCCATTAGCCATTAGCCATTAGCCATTAGCCATTAGGTTAGCCATCAGCCATCAGCCATGATCCAACTCTCAGAGCTCACCAAGAGTTTTGGCGACCGCGTGCTCTTTGACCACGTCACGTGGCAGATCACCGATCGCGAGCGCGTCGGGCTGTGCGGTCCCAATGGCGCGGGCAAGACGACCCTGCTGAAGATGCTGGCGGGGCTCGACGAGCCCGACGCCGGCGGCATCCTCAAACCTGCCGCGCTGCGGGTCGGCTACCTGCCGCAGGATGGCCTGGAACATTCGGGTCGCAGCGTGTTCGAGGAAGCGTCGAGCGCGTTCGACGAGCTGCTCGCGATGAAGGCCGAGATGCACGCGCTCGAAGAGCGGCTCGGCGATCAGTCCATTCCGGAAGCGGAGCACGACACGATGCTGCACCGCTACAGCGACCTGCAGGACCGCTTCCGCCTGCACGACGGTTACAGCATCGAGCTGAAGACCGCGACGGTGCTGCAGGGCCTCGGGTTCAAGGCGTCGGACGTCGAACGCCCGGCTGAAACGTTCTCGGGCGGCTGGCAGATGCGAATCGCGCTCGCCAAGCTGCTCCTCGGCCAGCCGAATCTGCTGCTGCTCGACGAGCCGACGAACCATCTCGACCTCGACGCGCGCAACTGGCTCGAGGAGTATCTGAACGCCTATCCGCACGCGGTCATTCTCGTCTCTCACGATCGGTTCTTCCTGGACGCGGTGGTGACGCGCATCGCCGACCTGACGTTGCGCACACTCACCGACTATCACACGAACTACAGCGGTTACCTCGCCGAGCATCACGAGCGGATCGAGGCGATGCGCAAGGCGAAGCGCGAGCAGGACGAGGAAGTCGCGCGCGTCAGAATGTTCATCGACCGGTTCCGCTACCAGGCCACCAAGGCGTCGCAGGTGCAGAGCCGGATCAAGCTGCTCGAGAAGGTGGTCCCGATCGAAGTGCCGCCCGAGCGCAGGAAGATCCACTTCGACTTTCCGGCGTGCGCCAAGAGCGGCCGGGTGGTCGTCGAGCTGAAGCACGCGCGCAAGGCGTACGGCGACCTCGTCGTCTTCAGGGATCTGAACCTGCACATCGAACGCGGCGATCGCATCGCGCTCGTCGGCCCCAACGGCGCGGGCAAGTCCACGCTGATGCGGATGCTGTCCGGCGAGGAAGCACCCGACAGCGGCCAGCGGGGGCTCGGCCACAACGTCGTCATGCAGTATTTCGCGCAGGACGAGGCGACGCGGATGGAGGGGTCGCCGACCGTGTACGAAACGCTGGCATCCGGCTCCCCGCTTCAGATGGTGCCGATGATCCGCAACATTCTGGGCGGCTTCCTGTTCTCCGGAGACGACGTCTACAAACCCGTGCGCGTGCTCTCGGGCGGCGAGCGCACGCGGCTCGCCGTCGCGCGCATGCTGCTGCGGTCCTCGAACACATTGCTGCTCGACGAGCCGACGAATCATCTCGACCTCGATTCCAAGGAAGTGCTGCTCGACGCCCTCGTGGACTACGGCGGGACGCTCATCTTCGTGTCGCACGACCGCTATTTCGTCGAACGGCTCGCGACGAAGATCATCGAGATCGGCCGCGGCGACGCCGTGATCTATCCAGGAACGTACACGGAGTTTCTCTACCGCAAAGAGCATCCCGAAGACCGCGATGGCCGGCATGGGCGGGATCCGCGCCGGACTCCTTCAGAGCCGCCGGCGACCCCGGCCCACGGGAGACGCCCCGCGGCCCCGGTTGAACGGCTCGCGCTCGACAAGCAGCAGTCACGCGAAGCCAGGAAAAGGGCCGACGGGGAGGCGCGCAAGCGGACGCGGGCGGCGCAGGCGCGCCAGGCGCGCATCGAGTCGCTCGAGGAGCGAATCGCCGAGTGCGAGGCGGCGATTCGGGACATCGAGGCGGAGATGGCCGCCCCCGGTTTCTACGACGACCGCGCCGACGCCCAACCGGTGATCGACCGCCATCAGTCCTTGATGTGGCAGGTCGGCGAGCTCATCCACCAATGGGAAGAGCTGCAGTCGCTCATCGATACCGCCTCCGAAGGCTGACGGAATCGTAATTGCCATACAATCCTGTCAGGAGGACCGCGGAACGGGCTCCCTAACCGTTTGATTTTGTGTGGTTTTTCCCGATGTCCGGCGACGGCTGGCTCGGGCATACGGCTTGCCCATGGCAGTCCCGTGCGTGAAGCGATACCTGACATGCCTCAGCGACCCGACGCTCCTGGTCGGCGCAGTCAGCCGGGCCCGCCCTCGACGGCCGTTTACGCTGATCGGCGTCCCATGAAGGCGCCACGCTCGGCGTCCGCCGATCGGTTCTTCAGCCACATCGTCAGCAGCATGCGCAACGGCGTCATCGCGTTCCGCCGCGACGGCACGCTCGCCCTGGTGAACGACGAGGCGTACCACATCTTTGGATTGACTCGCGGCCCCCGCGATGTCGGGCGCCCGTTCTCTGACGTGCTGCGGGAGCGGCCCGAGATCGTCCGCGTCCTCTCGGGCGCGTTCGAGCTCAGCCATCTGCCGAATCGCGCGGAGCTGCGATTGAAGGACCTCGATCGCGTGATCGGCTACACGCTCTCGCAGGTGAAGGACGATGACGGCACGCCGATCGGCGCGGTCCTGTTCTTCAAGGACCTGACCCGAGTCGAACAGCTCGAGGAGCGCGAGCGGCTGCGCGATCGCCTGGCTTCGCTCGGCGAGATGGCGGCCGGGATCGCGCACGAGCTGAAGAATCCACTGGCTGGCATCGAAGTGATGGCGGGACTTCTGCGCCGCCAGGTGCCCGACTCGAAGGACGCCCAGTCGCTGCTCGCCGACATCCTCAGCGAGGCGAAGCTTGCCAACGCGATTGTCGTCGAGATGCTCGAGTTCGTCCGTCCGGTGCGGCTGCAGGTCGAGCGAACGGACCTCGCCGACGTGCTGCAACAGTCGGTGACGATGGCGGAATCGAAGGCGCCGCGCGGCAAGGTGGCGGTCACGACGAGGGTGGAGCCCGGGCTGCCGATGATCGAAGGCGATCACCATCAGCTGTCCCAGGTGTTCACCAATCTCATTGCAAACGCCTTCGAGGCGCTCGACGGCAAGGGCCGGATCACGATTTCGGCGATCACGAGCGCGATTGAAGCGGACCCCGCCTTCGCCGGGGTGCACGAACCGACGCCGGCCGTCGTCGTGGACGTGTCCGACGATGGCCCGGGCGTGCCGGCGGATCTCACGGATCGGATCTTCAATCCGTTTTTCACGACCAAGCCCCAGGGGTCGGGGCTCGGCCTCGCGATTGTGCGGAAGATCGTCGACGCCCACGACGGGCGGATCGACATCAGCAGCGCGCCGGAGACCGGCACGCGCTTTCGCGTCACCCTCCCGGTGACGAGCGCGTCCGGGTGGTTCAAGTAGAAAGGCACTGAGATGGGTCGCATACTCGTTGCGGACGATCATGATGCGCTGCGCCGCGGGCTGGTCCGTGGCTTGACCGAGGCCGGTCATGAGGTCGAAGAGGCCTCGAACGGCAATGCCGCTATCGAGCGGCTGCACGACAGCTACTTCGACGTCGTGCTGAGCGATCTCAAGATGGGCGGCAGCGACGGCATGGACGTGCTGCGCACGACGCGCGCCATGCACCCGACGACGGCCGTCATCCTGATGACGGCCTTCGGATCGGTGAACACGGCGGTCGAGGCGATGAAGATCGGGGCCTTCGACTACGTGCTGAAGCCGTTCGAGATCGAGGAGATGGAGGTCAAGATCGAAAAGGCGCTCGAAATGAAGCGCCTCAAGCACGAGATTGAATACCTCCGCGGCCCGCAGGACATCTACGAGTTCGACAAGATCGTCGGATCGAGCCCCGCGCTCCAGCACGTGCTCGACATCGTGAAGAAGGTCGCCAAGAGCAACACGACGGTGCTCATTCGCGGCGAAACGGGCACGGGCAAGGAGCTCATCGCCGGGGCCACGCATCACAACTCGCTCCGCGCGGCGCGGAACTTCGTGAAGGTGAACTGCGCCGCGCTGCAGGAGAACCTGCTCGAGTCCGAGCTCTTCGGCCACGAGAAAGGCGCATTCACCGGCGCGGACAAACAGCGGATCGGACGGTTCGAGCAGGCCGACGGCGGGACGCTGTTCCTCGACGAAATCGGCGACATGAGCCCGAGCACGCAGGCCAAGATCCTCCGCGTCCTTCAGGAGCACGAGTTCGAGCGCCTCGGCGGCACGCGGACGCTGCGCGTCGACGTCCGGCTCATCGCGGCGACCAACCGCGACCTGCCGGCGATGGTGCAGGCCGGACAATTCCGGGAAGACCTGTACTACCGGCTCAACGTCGTGTCGATCGAGATGCCGCCGCTGCGCGAGCGCAAGGACGACATCGTGCCGCTGGCGCAGACCTTCATCCGCAAGTTCGCGGGCGAGCTGAAGAAGAAGATCGACGCCCTCGAGCCGGACGCGCAGAAGCTGTTGATGCGGTACAACTGGCCGGGCAACATCCGCGAGCTCGAGAACACCATCGAGCGTGCGATCCTGCTGGCCGAAGGGCGCGCCATCGCGTCAATCGACCTGCGGCTCGGCGAGGTGCCGAGCCTGGGCGGGACGCGCGATCACGCGGCGGTCGTCAAGATTCCGCCGACCGGCATCCCGCTCGAGGACATCGAGCGGCACGCGCTCGTCGAGGCGCTGAAGATGTCGAACTGGGTGCAGAAGGACGCGGCCGAGCTCCTGTCGATCAGCCCGCGCGTCATGAACTACAAGATCAAGACGCTCGGCATCGAGTTCCCGCGCGGGAGGCGAGCCGCCCCGCTCGTGGAGGCCGCCTCGTGAATTTGGAAGTAGGAATTAAGAATTTGGAATTCGGACGAATTCCAAATTCCGAATTCCACATTCCAAACTCTTAATTCCGCGCGCGCGCGCGCGGATGCGCCTTCCGATAGACGTCCAGCAGCTGCGCGGCGTTCACGTGCGTGTAGCGCTGGGTCGTGCTGAGGCGCGCGTGGCCGAGCAGCTCCTGAATCGCGCGCAGGTCGGCGCCGCGCTGCAGCAGGTGCGTCGCAAATGAGTGCCGCAGCGCGTGCGCGCTGATGCCCGGACGGGAGCTGCTCGCCGCGACATATCGGCGCACCAGTCGGTCGACGCTCCGCATGGTCAACCGCCCGCCACGATGGTTCACGAACAGCGGATCGCGTCTGTTGTGACGACGGTCCGCGCCACTGCCGATCAAGCCCTCCCGATCTTTCAGATACGCGCGAACCGCCTTCGCCGTGCTGCCGTTGAACGGCACGATGCGCTCTTTTCTGCCCTTGCCCAGCACCCGCACCATCCTCGCGCTCAGGTTCACATCGTCCAGATCGAGACCGGTGAGCTCGCCCAGGCGCAATCCCGACGCGTAGAACAGCTCGAGGATCGCCCGATCGCGGCGGGAGAGCGGCGTGTCGCCGGCCGGTGCGTCGAGAAGCACCGACATCTCGTCCTCCGACAGGTGGGCCGGCATGCGGACGTCACGTTTCGGCGTGGCCACCAGCGCGCCCGGATCGTCCTCGATCACGCCCTCGCGCCGAAGGTATCGGAGGAACGTGCGGACTGCGGCCAGCTTACGCGCCGCCGACGCCCGCGTCAGGCCCTGCTTGTGCAACGCTCCGAGAAAGCTGCGGAGGGCCGCGCGGCCCAGATGCGCGGGCTCGAGCTCGCGGGCCTCGAGACCGGCTTCCGTGGCGGCATGCCCGAGGAATTGGGTCAGATCGCTGTCGTATGCGCGGACGGTGTGCGCCGACGCGTTGCGATTCAGCTCGAGGAACTTCAGGAAGTCCTTGAGGTGTCCGGTCATGACTGCGGAAGGGCCGGAAGAGCGTTTGAAGAAACCCACGCTGAACGTCGCATTTCTTCAGCAGATCTGAAGACCGCGGGCCGCACGTGTTGCCTGCCACGCGGCAAGCTCCGACAGCGCGCGCGCGGACAGCGCCTCGTTGCGCTGCTTCTTGCTTTTCGGCGCCTGCTCCAGCGGCTGCATGATCCCGAACGTGATATTCGACGGCTCG
>QHWJ01000159.1 GCA_003222535.1 Acidobacteriota bacterium
CGTCAGGAGACTCCCGGTCCCTTGGTCGAGGGCCGAATCGGTTTGCATGTTCAGCATCCCGATGTTGTAGCCGCCGGCTTTGCCGGACAGGCGCGCGCCGCCGAAGATGTCGATCGGCACGCCCGACGAGCCGGTCGCCGAGAGGCCGATCCGCCGCGAGAAAAACAGGTCCACCTGCTGCGGCGCACCGAACTGGAAGACCGACGCGTTCTCGAGAAAGAACGGCCGCTTCTCCGGGAAGAACAGATCGAAGCGCGTGAGGTTCACCTGTTCCTCATCCGCTTCCACCTGCGCGAAGTCCGTATTCACCGTGAAATCGGCGGTGAGGTTCGGCCGCACGCCCCACTTCACGTCGAGGCCGACGTTGCGGTCGCGAAACGGGTTCACCTTGCGGACCACCTGATCCGTCACGACGGTGTAATCCCTGTTGACCGACCCGAGCGCGTAGGGCGTGATCTTGAGATCGCGGCGCGCCGGCAAATCGAGCCCGCTCAGCTTCGCCGCCGACGACACCCGGTAGACGTCGAACCCGCGGCCCACGGGCGACATGTACACCTGCTCGTTCTTCCGGCGGATGTTGCGCTTGACGTTGAAGCCCCAGGTGCGGTTGCTTCCGGTCGGGTAGCGCAGCGTCTTGAACGGTATCGCGATCTCGGTTTCCCAACCGCGCTCCGTGATGGAGCTCTTGACGCGCCAATCGCCGTCCCAGTTCAGGTTCAACGATCCAATCGTCCCGCGCTGCGAGCCGCTCGTGCCCGACGTGCTCGAGGAGACCGCGCTCGTCTGGCCTTCGCCCGACACCTGGCCGTCGTACTCGATGCCGAGCGGGTTGGTCCCGAAGACGAACGCGTTCTGATTGTCGTTGAAGGTGTCGAGCACCATGATGATGGCGTCGGTCTCCGTGAGGTCGGCGTCGCGCCGGCTCTGGCTGACGACGATCTTGCCCGGTTCGGAGTCGAAGCAGATCACGCCGATGTAGAGGTTCGCCTTGTCGAACAGCACGCGCACTTCGGTGCGTTCGCTCGCCGGCGCCCCTTCAATCGGATCGGTCTGCGTGAACGTCGTGTACGGCTCAACGGCCAGCCACGCTTCGTCGGTGACCCTTCCGTCGATTTGAAGTGTCGCACCATCGGGCAGGTACCTGGCTGCGAGTTGAGTCGCCTCGACGGCTTGCGCGTCAGGTTCGCGCGGGCCGCGGGCGGAAACCGGCGAGGCTGCCAGGACCGGTAAGAGGACGCAAGAAATCAGGATGAGGGCTCGACACCGATCCACCTTGCGATGCTGTTTCAAGCTCCTTCTTATCGCACACTTCGGGCCTGAATGCTGATTTTTGGACGCTGGAAATCAAATCCCGACCACGAAACCCACGAAACGGCACGAAATCCACGAAAAAGCACGAAAGCGTTGCCCTACACGCTGGCGCGCGCTGCGGGCGCCAGATCGGCATAGACCACCGGCAGCCAGATCGCGCCGAGCAGCGCGCGCGTCGACGCGAAGACGAGATGTGCGGCGAGGCTGAACGCCAGCAGCGCCGGCACCGGCGCGTACCTGCTGAAGAAGAAGATCCACGCGGCCTGCGTGGTGCCGAGGTGCCCGACGGTGACCGGCAGCGCCGCGAGCATGAAGATCACCGGCAGAAACGCGAGCATCTGCGTGAACGGGATGCGAATGCCGAACGCGTGCGCCGCGTAGTAGTGCAGGCAGAGCGACACGAAGAACATCGGCGCGCGCAGCAGCACGATCTGCCCGTAGCGCGCCGCGGTCGCCAGGCGAAACGTCCGGAACAGCGACCACTCGCGCGGCGCGGCCAGCCAGCGGATCGCGCGCGCCGGCGTCACGTGGAGCTTCGAGTACAGGAAGAAGACCGCCCAGAAGATCGCCACCGCCACGGCGACGCCCGCCAGGCTCCTCGTCACCTCGGCGCGAAAGCCGACGAGGCCGAGCATCGACCACAGCACGAGCTGCGTGTATTCGGTGAGCACGAGGAAGATGACGGTGCTGCCCAGCTCGAGAAACGGCGCGTCCAGCCGCCGGCACAGATACGCAGCCATCGCGCCGCGGCCGAGGTTCGTGTTGAAGAAGCCGACGACATAGGAGGCGGCGCGCACGGGCAGGAGGTCGCGATACGGGACGGCGCCATGAAACCAGCGGATCACGACGGCCAGCACCAGCGTGTCCCAGGCGAAGTAGAAGACCGTGTTCGGAATCATGAGGGCGAGGAACCGCCGGTAGTCGGCGTCGTGCAGCGCCGTGGCAAGTGCGGGGAACGGGACGCGGCGAAGAACCAGTGCGAGAATCACCAGCGTCAGCAGCGTCGCCGCGAGCGAGTGGACCAGCCTCGGCCCGCCCTTCGGGCGCGCTTCGGCGGCGGCCATCCCAATAGGCAAAACACGCATGAGCTTCACAGCGCGAAGCCCATTCTGCCAGACGGCACGACGCACCTGTCACGAATCCAACAAGCCGAAGCGCCTTTATTTATCCCAATTCTTTATGACGCCCTTATTTTTGTCCTTGAGGTTCCACTTATAAATGGAGCCGGCTCGGATATGTTTTGCCTGGTACATTCCGGGCCCACCGTCCCGTTGAACTTGACCAGCCGGTTCCCTTTGAAGGGGGCGAGACGTGACAAGAAGACTGATCGAGACACTGGTCCTGCTGGCGGTCCTGCTGGCCCTATCTGTCGGCGCTGACGCCGCTGCCCAGAGTGGCGACGGCAGCCTCCGTGGACTGGTGAAAGACGAGCAAGGCGCCGTGATGCCCGGCGTTACCGTGACGGCGACAAGCGGTGAGCTCCTGACTCCCGCGGCTGCCACCTCTGAAGCCGACGGCTCCTATCGGTTGTCCAACCTGCCGCCCGGCACCTACACGCTGACCGCGGAGCTGTCGGGATTCAGAAGCGTCCGCAAGGAAGGCATCCTCCTGCGAGCGGGAGCCAATTTCCAGGTCGACTTCACGCTGGCGGTCGGCGCGCTCGAGGAGACCATCACGGTGACGGGCGAGTCGCCCATGCTGGAAGTCACGAAGCCCTCGAACGTCCTCAACATCGATGCCTCCTTCCAGAAGGAGGTTCCCGTCGTCGAATCGCATTTCTGGAGCGACTTCCTCCAGTACACCCCGGGCGTCCTGTCGCGTCCGCACAACGACGGCAGCGGCCGGGAGAACTACTTCGGCAACGCCAACGAGCATCGCGAGAACGTCGTCCAGATGGACGGCATGTTCGCCGGCAATTACAACGACTACAACATCAACCGGACCGGCCTGAGCACCGAGGCCATCGAGGACACCCAGGTGAAGACGGGCGGCGTCGACGCCTCTTCCCCGATGG
Source organism: Acidobacteriota bacterium (assembly GCA_003222535.1). Classification (GTDB taxonomy): domain Bacteria; phylum Acidobacteriota; class Vicinamibacteria; order Vicinamibacterales; family CAVVIG01; genus QHWJ01. Next base: position 3,326 of record QHWJ01000159.1, read on the forward strand.
GCATGTCGCTCGTCATCAACATGTCCAGCAAGAGCGGCGGCAACCAGTTCCACGGATCGGTTGGCGGCGATTATCAGCCGCTCGGCTGGAACGACAACAACGCGCCCGCGGGCGGCTCGCCGTCGATTCATGCCGTCCACCAGTCCGATTACTCGCTCGGAGGGCCCATCAAGAAGGATCGCACCTGGTTCTTCAGCGCCTTTCGCAAGTCCGACATCATCGCGGGCACCGGCCGTTCGGCATCGCAGCTGGGCGCGCTGCAGACATTCGCGCCCGGCGCGAAGCTGGACGACAGCCACATCGTGAGCAACATGCCATTCGTGAAAGTGACGACGAAGGTGGGAGCGAATCACACGCTGGCCGGAGTCTTCCAATCCGACCGGCTGCTGCAGATCAACGCGGGCCCGATCGCCTATCAGAACAACGTGCTGGCCACCGGCGGGCAGATGTACGGCGCCAAGCTGACGTCAATCTGGACGACACACGTGAATTCGACGTTCACCGTCAACTACAACAACAAGGGGGGCAATTCGCCAAGCGCGTACGACGGCGTGCTGGGGACCGGTCCGCAGCTCAATTTTCACCAGACCGCGTCGCTGAACCAGGGCATCCTGCAAGGGTCGGGCACGCTCGCCACGGGCGGGAACCTCCAGTTTCTGGCGCTGGACAACTCGTCGTTGATCATGATTCGTGGGGACCTCAACGCGTTCAAACAGGGTTGGGCGGGATCACACGAATTCGCGGCCGGCTTCCTCCTCCTGCCGAGGAGCTTGTACCAGACCGAGAACGACTACCTGAACGATGGGTTCATTCTGGAGGAGCGGAAGCAGATCGATCCGAACAATGCCGCGGCGGGGACCGTGCCGTTCCATCGCCAGTACGTGACGAGCGCGCTCAACCTGCAGACGGCGAATGGGCGCGACCACGACAACGGCATCTACGCCCAGGACAGCTGGAAGCCGGCCACTCGCCTCACGGCCAGCTACGGCCTGCGCGTGGATTTCCTGCGCCGGTTCGACGTGCTCCGCAATCTTCAGCGTCAGTCGAGCGTTGAGGTGGCCCCGCGGCTGGGCTTCGCGTACGTCCTCACGGCAGACGCGAAGAACGTGCTCCGCGGAAGCTGGGGCCGTTATCACCGCCAGTTGATGGGCGGACGCGACCCGTTCGCGGCGTTCGGCGGCAGCGACGCGGCGGCGTTTCTCGACACCTACGACACGGCGGGCACCGGCACCTTCTCGACGTCACGCGTGACCGCGGCGAGGCCGTCAGGGATATCGTCGCTGCAATTCGATCCGAATTTTCACGAGCCCTACACCGATGAGCTCGACCTCGGCTTCCGGCATCAGTTCCCAGGCCAGCTCAGCGTGGACGTCGCAGGCGTTCAGAAAATCATCAAGCAGAACTACGCGCAGATTGACATCAACGGCTTCTATCCGAGCGGCCCCAATCAACCGTTCGGTGGATTCGGGAAGGTCGATCCCAACCAGGGCCTCCTGTACGAAGTGACCAACGGTTCATGGAGCTGGACGACCTACCGCGCGTTCCAGGCGGTCATTACGAAAAACATGTCGCACAACTTCCAACTCGTGTCGACCATCCATCGTCAGTGGCAGCATCTGAACGGAACGTGGAATCCGACCGATCCGGCGAAGTTCATCCAGCCCGGCGCGTTCGCCAACGACAGGAACATCTGGCGGACCGATGGGTTGGTGGATGAGAACAGCTTGAGCACGGGCGCCAACCTGATCAACAACCCGATGTGGGAGCCGTTCTCGCTGCGGTTTGCGGGCACGTACAACGCCCCGAAAGGCCTGGGCGTCTCGACGAGCTATACGATTGTCGGAGGACCGTGGAGCGGCCCGATCATCGACCAGATTGCGGCGAACGATCCCCGCATCGCCGTCTTTGGACCGAGCACCGTCGTGTCCTCGACCGGTGTCCCGCAGCCAAATCCTCTGGCCACACGGATCCGCTTCTACTACCCGACTCGAGGCGAGGGCCAGCTCCAGCAGCCAGCCGTCCATATCATCGGGCTGAAGATCGCCAAGCGGTTCCGGTTCGGGAACAATCGTCAGGTGGAAGTGGCAGGGAACGTGTACAACCTCCTGAACGGCGGCAATTTCTCGGAGTTCAACCGCAGCGGCGCGAACAGGATTTACAGCCCGACCACCTACGGTACCGGCACAACGCTGCAAGAGGCACGGGCGTACCAGATCAACGGCGTTCTCCGCTTCTAAACGGAAGTTCCTGGGAGCCGTGGAGCGCCGGTAGCGGAGAAACGTGGACGTTACCTTGCCGCGACCTCCGCTGCATGTCCGGTGAGCCGGATGATGTGCAGTCCGGTACCTGCCCGGTCGGCGCTGTAGATCAGGCCGCGATCGTCGAGCTCCACGTTGTTGGTCTGAATCACCTTGGTGCAGGCGGGAGTGATCTTCGGATCGCCGGCTGGATGGCTGACTCCATCCGCGCAGAACGCCATCGTGTTCTTGTTCGGTGCGGGGATGAAATAGGCGACCTCCTGCACGGCAAACGGGTCGCGCATGTCAAAAACGCGCGTGCCCGCGTTGAACCACGAGAAGATGGCCAGCTTTCCGTAATAAGGGGGATAAAACGACTCGGTACTGGCGTGTGCACCGAACCGCCCGCCTTTCCCGCAGAAGTCAGCGTCGGGCACGCGGAACGTCGCAATGTTCCATGGCGCCACTTCGCTGGTGATGTCCACGAGGAATGCCAGGTGCGGTGCCGGACGGTCTTCGCGTGCGGCTGCACCACCGCCTCCGCCTCCACGCCCCGGACCTGGGGCGCAGTGATCGCCGCGGGACGCTTCCGAAGGAACGATCAGGAGGTCCCGTTTCCTCAGTGATTCCTTCCCCGTGTAGCCCTGGAATTCTGGAACCGGCTGGCCGTACACCGGGAACGTCGTGTGCGCGCCCTGGTCAGGTGACATGACGACGAATCCCACCTGCGGCGCGAGCATTTCTTCCGTCGTCGGCTTCAAGGGATTCTTGAAGGCCGTCAGCAACTTCTGCCGGTCGAGAATCTGGATGACGCCGTTCGCTCCGGTGCCGTACGCCGCGTAGACCCGGTTCTTGCCAGGCCCGGCCGAGATGGGTCCATGAATTCCCGTGGCGTTGCCGAGGCCCTCGTGTGAGGTGGCGCCGGGCTGCGAGCCGAGCAATCCGAAGTCGCGGATGTACACGGGCTTCGCCGGGTCGCTCAGATCGTAGATCTTCATGTGATTGCCGCCGGTCCACCCTTCCGGCCGCGAGTTTCCAACCAGATAGGCAATCCCGGTATCACATTCCCACCAGCTCTTATGCGTGCCGGTGAGGCCCTCGACGACGGTTGTCAGACGAGCAGGGTGGGCGGGATCGGTGACGTCATAGATTTCGTGCGACACCGACCCATTGGGTCGCAACAGATACCATTTGCCACGCACG
>QHWJ01000160.1 GCA_003222535.1 Acidobacteriota bacterium
CCACCTGACCCACCCGACCCACACGACCGACTTGGCCCACCTGACCCATCCGACCTACTTGAACCCACCCGACCTACTTGACCCACGCGACCTACTTGACCGACCTGCCCCGCGCGACTTGACGCTCGACCGAACCCTTCGCGCTCCGGTGTCGGACCCGCGCCGCCGAAGCCGTCCCGTTACGGCGTCGGACCCACCCGACCTACCCGACCCACCCGACCCACGCGACCTACCTGACCTACCTGACCCACTTGACCCTTCTGATCTGCCTGCCGTGTTAAGGTCTCCCGCATGTACACGACGGTTCTGACGATTCATTCCTGGATCCGGTGGATTACACTGGTTGCCGGGGTCGGCGCGACGATGGCCGCGATACGTGGAAAAGTGGAGGGCGCCACTTCTCTTGCCGATCGCTGGGGCCTCGCTGCCATGATGGCGCTCGACATCCAGATGCTGCTCGGCCTTCTGCTCTACTTCGTGCTCAGCCCGAACATGAAGGCGATCCTCGACAACTTTGGCGGTGCGATGAAAGATCCGGCAACGCGGTTCTGGGCGGTCGAACACACCTCCTCGATGCTCGCGGCGGTCGTGCTCGCGCATGTCGGCCGCGTCCTCGCGCGCAAAGCGGCGACGCCGGCGGCGAAGCGCACGCGGCTGCTCATCTGTTTCGGCCTCGCGACGGCGTTGATGATCCTCGGGATGCCGTGGCCGGGCAGACCGGGCGGGCGCGACCTGTTCCGAGGCCTATGATTCTGAGATTGCTCTCGGAGTGGCTTTCGCAGTGGGCGGCGGAAGTCGGGTCGCTCTCCTGGCTGGCTGTCGCCCTGGTTGCCGCCATCATCGAGGTGTCGGTGCCGCACTTCGGCTGCGCCTTCATCAGCGCCGGTGCAGTCGCGGCGGCCGCCGCCGCCTTCTTCGGCTACGGCGTCGCCGTGCAGATCGGCACGTTCGTGCTCGTCATGACGGGCTCGCTCGTGGCGCTGCGAGCGAATCTCCTCGGCCGTCTGGCCGGCCCCGGCGTGCCGTCGCGGACGGATCCGCTCGTCGGCCGGCACGGCCAGGTCACGCACGACATCGATCCCACGTTGGGCACGGGCCGCATCAACGTCGGCGGCGAAGACTGGGCGGCGCGCAGTGCCGAGCCGCTCCCGGTCGGTACCAGGATCCGTGTCGTCGCCGCCGACGGCATCGTGCTGGAGGTGACGCGCGCATGATTCCTTTCAACACGATCGTCCTGTTCGGCATCGCATTCTTCCTGCTCGTCGTCCTGATGCGCACGATCAAGATCGTGCCGCAGAAGCAGGTGAAGATCATCGAGCGGCTCGGCAAGTACCATCGCACCGCGGAAGCCGGTCTCAACACGATCGTGCCGTTCCTCGACTCGGTCCGGGCGACCATCGACCTCCGCGAGCAGATCACGAAGATCGAGCCGCAGCCGGTCATCACCCGCGACAATGTGACGATGGAAGTGGATGCGGTGATCTATTACCTCATCGCCGATCCCGTGCGGGCGACCTACGAGGTGCAGAACCTGGCATGGGGGCTCGAGCAGCTGACGCTCTCCGCGCTGCGCAACGTCATCGGCCAGCTCGATCTCGATCACACGCTCTCGTCGCGCGACACGACCAACACGCAGCTCCGCGCGGCGCTCGACGCCGCGACGCAGCAATGGGGCGTCAAGGTGATGCGCATCGAGCTCAAGAACATCACTCCGCCCGAGGAAATCCGCCTGACGATGGAGAAACAGATGACGGCGGAGCGGACGCGCCGCGCCGTCGTCACGACGGCCGAGGGCGAGAAGTCGTCGGCGATTCTGCGCGCCGAAGGTCAGAAGCAGGCGGCGATCGTCAACGCCGAAGGCGCGAAAGAAGCGGCGATCCTGGCGGCCGAAGGGACGGCGCAGGCGCGGCTGCGGGTCGCGCAGGCCGAGGCGCAGGCGATTCAGGTCGTCGCGCAGGCGCTGGGCTCGGCGGGCAGCCCCGCGCAGTACCTCATCGCGCAGAAGTACCTGGAAGCGCTGGGCCAGATTTCCTCCAACGCGCAGAAGCTCGTGTTCATGCCGTACGAAGCGAGCGGCATCATGGCTTCGCTCGGCGGCATCAAGGAGCTTCTACAGCCGAAGTAGGGCGCGGCTTCAGGCGTGCCGCGCGGTCACGCGTTCCTCGCCCGGCACCGCTGAAGCGGCGATCATATACTCGCGCGACAGACGTATTCGTCGCTCTGGCGCAATTGCTCGATGACGCGCTCGGCGTTTTTGACCAGAGTGCGCGACATCGAGGTCTGCGCGTCGTGTGTCCGCGGGCGCCCGATCGAGCGCCACACGCTCGGCGCGCAGTTCGTCGGACGCGCTTTCTCGAGCGCATCCCCTCAGGACTTCTGCGCGACGGCTCAACCGCCGGCATGGCGCGGCTCTCCGGCGCCGGACGCCGTTGTTCGTGCCCCGCTCTACCAGCGGCGCCGTGCTATGATTTTGGGTTCGCAACCGCGCGTTGGTCCCCATCGTCCAGAGGCCCAGGACGTGGCCCTTTCAAGGCCAAAACACGGGTTCGAATCCCGTTGGGGACGCCACAACTTTGTATCAGTCCGACAAGCAGCCCTCCCGGTCGCGTTGGCGCCGTCCATTTACCGATATTCTCGGTGCCGCGCGTGTCGCCCTTCTTGATGTAGGTTGGCGGTTTGTTGTGATCCCATAGGATCTAGCAGCGGCGGCATCTTTGAATTCTCAGCTCTCACCAATGGGAGGAAACATCAGCCCGTACCGATGTCCCGGAAAAGCGGCGGTAAATTTTTCGCGAGACTGGACCTGGGCGGCGGGCGCACGACATGCCGCACCGAGGAACGCCGGCCTTCCGCCGCTACTTGTAGATGGGGCTCTGCGGCGGCGGCGCGTTGTAGAGGTGACCGTACTTGTTCTTGTGCGGGACGATCACCTGGACGGATTCGATGAGGCGGATGACGCCCACCGAGTTACTCCCCTGCGAGATTCTCACGTCGCGAGGAAATTCGTCTGGGCGCTCCGGCTTATGGCGTTCATGCCACACGGACAGCACGTATCGTCCCATTGGAACGTTCGGCACGCGGAACTCCCCCGCGCGGTTGGAAACCGCGAAATAGGGAGTGTCGACCACCACCACGACGGCACTCATTTCGGGGTGGATGTTGCAAAAAATGTAGCAGACGCCGGGGCTGTTGAAAGGGACGCTGCGAGAGGTTCCCGCTTCATACAGGCCCAGATCGAATCGCTTGCCGTCGAACAGGGAGAAGACGTTGTGGAAGAACGGGTCGACATTCGGAAAATCGACGACTGAGCCGACCGGCACCACGAGAAAGTGGGGCTCGAAGCGCCTGTTCTGCTGGACGATTTTCAGCCGCACGCGAGGCAGCGGGTTCTCGCCGTTCCGCTGACCGGGCTCGGCAACCGGTTTCAGCCAGATCGCCACGTTCCCGTCGTCGGCCGGGCCTTTGGTCTTGCGGACCACCGAGACGACGCCCTCGACCGATGCGAGCTCGCCCGGAGGCGCTTTCGCGGTCCCAGTCGATCCGAAGATGCAGAGCGTGAGAATGACGATGCCTATACGCACAGCGCCTCGCTTGCCCTCAAAACGCGATCCCGGTGCTGAAGCTCACGTGGTCCGCGGTCCGCGTCGCGTCGTCGAGACCCGTCGTCCACAACCGGCGGTACTCGACTGAAAACAGGAGGTTCGAGCGCGCTTGATAGATTACGTTCAGGAACCCGCTGGCGTTTCGATTCACAGGCGATTCGTCCACGCTGTCGATCGCAGGAGGTCGGCCCAGGAGGGTCCGGAACGGGTTGTCCCGGCCGAATGCCGCGTTGAGCTCGAGCTGGCTCGCAGGCTTGAATTTCAACTGAGACCAGCCGCCGGCAGTGTCCACCGGCTGCAGGGAACTGTCGGGCTCGGTCGCCGGGCCGTCGAACATCACGCTTGCGCTGGCTCCTGCACCAAGACCTCCGATCGCTCGCCCACGATAGAGCTCGCCTGACAGGGCGAACCACCGGCCCAGCGGCACATCCCAGTCAGTCGTCGCCGCCCAGGCATCGACGGTTCGACCAAAGCCCCAGTCCTGTTTCGAGTGATACGCGCCCGCTCCAAGCGCCACGACTCGCTCGTTCCGAGCGCGCTGCCAGCCAACTCGAATGGCCTGGGCCGGTATACGGATTCGTTCGCCCGCCGTCGCCGTTCGGTTGTATTCATCGGCCGGCAACTCTTCCGTGAACGAATCGAGGATGCCCCACTGGACCATCATCGTCGAATCATTCGGGAGAGCGATGCGATGCTCGACGTGAATCTGCGGGGTCCACACCCACATGTTGCCGGCAGACGACAGCGCCGGATGGGCGGTCGACGCCAGCGACGTGGGCGACCGCGGCGAAAAGAAGGGGACCTCCTGGCCAGCCGTGATCGAGGTGTTCTTCCAATCCAGGGTGAAGGTCGCTGTCCGGAGGCGGACCAGAGGTGAGTTCGCTCCTTCGCTCGTCTTCGGGAAACCGCCGAAAAAGTCGAACGTCAGGCCTCCGCTCGTCCTGGCGCCACCGAAGGTTGGTCCGAACGCTTCGAGACGCAGGAGCGACTGGCGCAAACCGGCACTAAAGGTGCCACCGGATTCTCCCGGGAGGCGCGGCTCCGCCGTGGTGGGAAGGTCGAGGCTGTCCACTGCCCCCCTCGTGCTCACGACATTCAGCAGCGCGAGTCCCGACAGCCGCACGTGGTATTTGGAACCGCTTTCGACTTTTGACTGTTCCAGGTCCTCCACTTTCGCGCGGAGGAGCTCCTGCTCCTCGACGAGGGCGTCGAGTTGATCGCGGGCGGGCGGCTCCGCGGCCGGCGGACGGCCCGCCTGTCCGGATGGGCGCCGCAGCGATTCCAGCTGGTCGCGCACCGTCCGTAATTCCTGCCGCAGCTCCTCCGACTCGTTGTGCGAAGCAGCCAGCTGCTCTCGCATCCCGTCGAGTGCCATCCGCAGCTCGAGGATCTGAGCCGCAACGCCTTCGAGCGGGTTGCCCTGTTGGGCCAGGTCTGCCGTCGTAGAGCCAGAAGCGGACGACGTGCTTTGCGCGGCGGCCAGCGGCGCGAAACACAAACACACCGCCACCGCAAGCCGCGTCGTTCTCAGGACACGCAGCATGAGCCCGGCGCCAGGGCGCCTCGTCAGTTGCGAAGTTCGGATCATCGTGTCCCCATGTGAGTGTAATCGAAGGAATGGAGCCATCTGGATGCCATCTGCTTGCGGGAGGCTACGCCGTGCGCGCGCTGTCAGAGCTGCTCGCGGCGGGAAAGAACAGCCGGAAGACCGTGCCGTCCTTGCCAGTGCTCTCGACACACACCTCTCCATGATGCTGCTGCATGATGTTCTGTACCACCGTCAGGCCCAGGCCGATGCCCTTTTCCTTGCCGTGACTGACGAAGGGCTGAAACAGGCTGGCGCCGATCTCTGCTGGAATGCCCGGACCGTTGTCGGCAACCCGTATCTCGGTTCCGCGATGGGAGATCCGGCAGCTCACGTCGATCGTCCCCGAGCCGGCCGGGACCGCTTCTGCCGCGTTGAAGAGCAGGTTCAGCATCGCGCGCTCGAGTTTGGCCGCGTCGAACCAGCCGACACACTCCTGTCCTTCAGTAAACGTGATCACCGTGGATTCGAATTCCGGCAGCGCCTTCACCGTCTTGACGGCCCGATCGATCACCGTGTCGGCCCGTCCGTACGCGGGCCGCAGCGCGTCGCTCTGCTTGGAGAAGCCCAGCAGCGAGTTGATTTCGTCCATCAGGCGATTCACGGCAATGCGGATCTCCTGGAAGAAATCGTTCCGCTGGACGTCGGTGAGGTCGCGTTCCGCGAGAAATTCGGCGTATGCGAGGATGGCGGTGAGCGGATGGCGCAAGTCATGCGAGATTGTACTCGCCATGCGGCCGATTGTGGCGAGCTGTTCCGCGTCAAGAAGCCGGCGCTGCGCGTCTTGGAGCGTCTGCCGCATTCGCTGGAAGGCCGCCGTCAACGCTGACACCTCGTCGCTGCCCCGCAGATCGAGCGGGTAGGCGAAGTCTCCTCTCTCGAGCGCCTGAACGCCCGCGACAAGCCGGCTCAGCGGGTTCGTAAACGTGGTCGACACGAAAAAGATCAGCACGCTTCCGGCCACCACACCGGCGACACCGATGGCGACAATCCAGCGATCAATGTTCTGAAGAAATGCGGTGGCCTCGTCGAAGGATTTCAGAAACGTCAAGGTCACCTGAGGCGCGTTCCTCGAAGACAGGCGGACGGACGTCGTGAGAAACCGCTCCTCGCCCAGGCTGATTTCGCGAAGTCCGGCGTCACTGTCCGCCACCTGTGCGACGTAGCGGGCCAGTAACGCGCGCTGGGACGCGGGGACCGTGCTGATGACCAGGTTCTTCTCATAACCAAACGCGACGCCGGACGACGCGACCCGGGTCACGTCCGCCGTGACACTGGCGTCGATTTCGTAGCCGACGGCCAGAATGCCAATCGGATGTCCGGAGTCCGGAGAACCGAAGTAAATCGGCTCGAGGAACACCTGAAAGAGGTGGCCGCCGCCAAACCACCAGTCATGAGATTCGCCGCCGGCAAGGTAGCGCTTGATCGACGAATCCGCGGCGCTGGTGGTGAACCCCGGCGTCGCTGCGTGAAACGCCGCGAGCTTCCCGTC